>CADCUR010000014.1 GCA_902805935.1 uncultured Pyrinomonadaceae bacterium | reverse complement strand
CGGAGCACGGCTTACGGGACAAACCTCTGATTGTTATTGAACCGCGGCGCGGTTCATTAGCTTTAAATTTGCATGATTTGTGGCAATATCGTGACCTGCTTTACATTTTAACTCTACGCGACGTTAAAGTCAGATACAAACAAACGATTCTCGGCATTTTATGGGCGGTCATCCAACCTCTTTTTATGATGATTATTTTCACGCTTTTTTTCGGCAGATTAGCCGGCATCCCGTCGGACGGAATTCCGTATCCGCTTTTTGCATACGCGGGTTTGCTGCCCTGGACTTTCTTCTCTAATGCCGTGAATAGCAGCGGAAACAGCCTGGTCGGAAACTCAAGCCTGATTACAAAAGTTTACTTTCCGCGGATGATAATTCCGATAGCCGCAGTCGGTTCCGGCTTAATTGATTTTCTCATTTCATTCGGCTTGCTTGTTCTCTTAATGCTTTACTACGGCGTTGGTTTTTCGCCGAACATTATAATGCTGCCGATTCTTATTCTGTTAACGGCATTCCTGGCGGTGGGCGTCGGAATGTGGATGTCGGCGCTTAACGTAAAGTATCGTGATATTCGATATGCTTTGCCTTTTTTAATTCAACTTTGGATGTTTGCCACGCCGATTATATATCCTTCCAGCCTGATACCGGACGAGTGGCGCTGGCTATTTATCATCAATCCCTTAACCGGACTCATTGAGGGTTTTCGTTCGGCAATTTTCGGAACGCCGTTTGATTTCATCGGAATCGCCGTTTCAATTTTCATTATCTTCGCCGCATTAATTTATTCGGCTTATACTTTTCGTCAAATGGAGCGCAGCTTTGCTGATCTTGTTTAAAGTGAAAAGGTATTGGCGTGAAAAACTTAAGCGTGCGGTGTGGTTTTATTTTCACCACACCCTACGTCTTCAAGGCGGGAATTGTTTTTAAGGCGCGAACGCCGCAGGAATTGGTCGGTCGTTTGTAGTTCCGAATTGCACTGCGCCGAAACCTTGTTGCGAACGAAGCAGATACCACGTGTCGCCTCGGAACACCGCAACATCAGTTTTACCGTCGCCGTCGTAATCAGCCGCAACCGGAATATCCGAAGCGAAACCGAACTGCACGGCGTAGAAACCCTGCGTGCTTCCGAGAACATACCAGACGCCCGAACGATAAACCGCTTGGTCGGCTCGTCCGTCGCCGTCGTAATCTCCGACGACGGGTTTATCCGAAGCGATACCAAATTGCACGGCTCGGAAACCTCCGTCGGAACTTCTCAGCCAATACCACGTGCCGTCACGATAAACCGCGATGTCGGTTTTTCCGTCGCCGTCGAAATCAGCCGGAACTGGTTTGTCGGAACTGGCGCCGAATTGTACGGCTTGAAATTGATTATTGGCAAGATTGAGCGCGTACCAAACTCCGCCGCGATAAACCGCTAATTCGGCGCGTCCGTCGCCCGTGTAATCAAAGGGAACTGGTGTGTCTGAAGCGCTGCCGAATTGATAAGCGTTAAAATTACCGTTAGAGCTGTTGAGCCAATACCAAACGCCGTCGCGAAAAACGGCGATGTCGGTTCGCCCGTCGCCGTCGAAATCGGCGGGCGCGATGCGGTCGGTTGAATCGCCGAACTGCGCGGCGGCGAACCCCGAACTCGAACGAAGCAAATACCAAACTCTATCTGAAGGACGGAAAACGGTTTGGTCTGCTTTGCCATCGCCGTCAAAGTCAAACAGCGTCTGGCGGGCTAATGATGACGATTGCAGCCGCAAAAGACTGTTGCGCGGCACTCCGGCGTAGTTTGTAAATCTGCCGCCGACCAGAATTTTACCGTCCGGCTGCGGCAGCAATCTAAAGACATACGATGAACCGTCAGCCGAAAAACCGGAATCGAACGAAGAATCGAGACTGCCGTCGGCATTCAACTGCGCCAGGTCGTTACGCGGGACGCCATTATAGGCAGAAAAGCTACCGCCGACCAGAATCTTGCCGTCCGGCTGCACCACGAGCGAATAGACGACGCTTCCGGTGATACCCGTGCCGGGATTGAAAGTCGTGTCGAGGCTGCTGTCCGGGTTAATGCGGGCAATTCGGGTGCGGTTCGCTCCGTTATAGGTGGTGAAGAATCCGCCGAGCAGAATCTTGCCGTCCGGCTGTAAAGCGATGTCGTAAATCGTTTGATTAGCGCCCGTGCCGGGATTAAATGCCGCATCGAGCGTGCCGTCCGAATTCAAACGGGCGATGCGATTGCGAGCAGTATTGTTAATAAAGGTAAAAAATCCGCCGACCAGAATCTTGCCGTCCGGCTGGATGGCAATCGCCTGCGCGCTGCCGGTGGCGTTAGCGGGTTCAAATGAGTTGTCAAGGCTGCCGTCCGAATTCAGCCGATAGACGACGCTGGAGAAACCTGTCGGGTTAGCAAGTCCGGCGATTAAAATTTTACCGTCCGATTGAGGAACGATTTCTTCGGTGCTGATGACTACAAAGGCGGTCGAAAACGTCGCGTCGAGCGTGCCGTCGGCGTTCAGGCGAGCCAGCCCGCGTCGCGGCGTTCCGTTGTAGTTATCGAAATTTCCGCCAATCACGATTTTGCCGTCCGGCTGCACGCCGATTGCCGTCACGTCGTTGTCCGCGCCGAAGCCCGTCTGATTGAACCCAGCGTCAACGCTGCCGTCGTGGTTGAAACGAGCGATTCCGCGCCGCAAAATTCCGTTCGCCATTCGGAAATTGCCGCCGACCAGAATTTTGCCGTCTGCTTGCCGGGCGATGGCTCTGACGAGCGCGATGCCGGTGAAGTTTACCGCCGGGAAAGCCGCGTCGAGCGTGCCGTTTGAATTAACCTGAGCGGTTTTAATTCGCTCGGCTCCGGCAAACTGGGTGAAGCCGCCGCCTAAGAAAATTTTACCGTTCGATTGCTGAACCGTTTCGTAAGCCTGACTGTTGGAGATGCCAGTGGTGAAAGTCGTATCCAGCGTGCCGTTCGTATTGATCCGCACGACGGGTCTTCCGTCGGTGTTGCCGGTATAGCCGAAATATCCGGCGGCGAGAATTTTTCCGTCCGCTTGCAAATCGATTGAATAAACGTAACTGGTCGGTAAACCCGTCGTGGGATTCGGCGGAAAAGCCGTCAAATTAAATGTCGAATCGAGCGTTCCGTCCGTATTGAGTCTGGCAATTTGGTTACGGCTCACCCCGTTGTAAGTTTGGAAAAAGCCGCCAAACAAAATTTTGCCGTCAGGCTGCACGGCGATAGTTTGAACGCCGCTGTTTGCTCCTGCGCCGACCGGGTTGAAAGTCGCGTCGAGCGTGCCATCGGCGTTCAGGCGGGCGATTCTGCCGCGAGCCGTTCCGTTGATGCTGGTAAAGTTGCCGCCGATGAGAATTTTGCCGTCCGGCTGCACGGCGATACTATAGACGGGTTGGTTAGAGCCGGTGCCGGGCGCGAAGGTCGTATCGAGGCTGCCGTCGGCGTTCAAGCGAGCGATTCTACCGCGAGGCGTTCCGTTGAAGATCGTAAAATTGCCGCTGATAAGAATTTTACCGTCCGCTTGCAGAGCGATGGCGAAAGTAGTGCTGTTAGGTCCGGCGCCAGAATTAAACGTTGTGTCTAGCGATCCGTCGGCGTTCAGACGGGCGATGTTCTGGCGCGGAGTGCCATTGTAAGAGCCGAAAAGACCGGCAATCAAAATTTTGCCGTCGGGCTGAACGACAATATCCCGCAAATCGCCAGCGTCCAATCCCGCGCCGCCTTGGTTAAACGCCTCGTCGAGCGTGCCGTCAGCGTTCAAGCGGGCGAGATTCGTGCGCGGAACGCTGTTCACGTAAGCAAATGAACCGCCGACGAGAATTTTGCCGTCCGTTTGTCCGGCGGCGGTGAAAACCATACTCAGTCCGGCGGAAGCTTCGGTCACGCCGGCGGTGAACGTCGGATCGAGACCGCCCGCGCCTGGCGCGGCGGCGCGGTTCTGTGCCGCCGCGCTGTGCCACGCGAAAACGCAGATTGTGAATACGGCTAAAAGTTGCGGAACTTTCGTTCCGAATTGGACAAATAAATTAAAAGCGATTTTATTCTGCATAAATTCTCCTACTGATGAATTTCTAGGCATAAATATACTTAACTCAGAGACAAGCAAAATTCTACTCAAAAATCTTCATTTCAGGAATATAAAAAGCTGACGAAGCAATTTCCAAAAGTTTGGCACTGAATCAGAAGCCGTTACTGGGTCAAGTATATTTATGCCATATTTATGGCTTTCTTTTCTCAGCGCCGTATGCGTTGAAAATGATTTTCGGTTTGTCGTAAATATTCAATCGCCGCCGCCACGATTTTGTCGGCGCAGTGCGAATGACGCGAAAGTTCGACGCACACGAGTTTTTGAAAGTCTATTTCGTGCAAAGCCGCTAAAATCCCTTCTATGTTCATCTCGCCTTCGCCAAAAAAAAGATGTTCGTGAACGCCGCGTTTCATATCTTCCACTGTGACCGTGCCAAGCTCGGCGCGCATTTCTTTGACAGCCGTTTCCGGCTCGCATTCCTCGCTCGCCAAACAATGCCCGGTGTCGAGCGCAAGTTTTAAGTCGGGGAATTCGGCTTTTAATTTTTTATAATCCGCGACCGTTTCAACGAACATTCCCGGTTCGGGTTCAAGCGCGGCGCAGACCGAGCGTTTTTCCGAGTGTTCTAAAACTTGCGCCAAGCCTTGGCGCAAATATTGATTTGCTTGCTCTGTCGAAACTCCCGGGCGCGGCACTCCTGACCAAAACGAAACGGCTTCAGCGCGGCAAACGGCAGCCAAATCAATCGCCAATTTTAAAAATTCGACGCGTTTTTTTCTGCCTTCGGGAAAAGGCGATAAAAGAGTCGGGCTGTGTTTTTTCGTCGGGTTAAGCAGAAATCTGGCGCCGGTTTCAATCACCAATCCGAGCCGCAATCGGTCTAATTTTGCCGCCAATTGTTCGGCGCGCCGTTCAAAATCCGGTTCAAACGGGTCGAAATGATGATGGTCGAGCGTCAGCGCCACGCCGTCGTAACCGGCGTCGGCAATCAAACCGAGCGCGTCCGTCAATCGGTGATTCGCCGTGCCATTGGTGTTAAAAGCAAATTTTAAATTCATCGCCGCAATTAATCCGCCCCGGGCTGGATAAGATAAATTCGTTACAAAAATCAGGTAGATTAGCCGCTCGCAGGCGCTTTAAACTGCCGATTTCTCAAAACAACGGCACCAAAGCGGCTAAATACGGTGTTTTGCAGGCTGCTGCCTTTTAACCGGTTAAATGCTGCAAAATCAATTTATGCGCCCGCGTTGCGTCAACCGAAGTTTCATCGAACAAATCGGTTTGCCGAGTGGCAAAAAGCGGCGCGTCACCGGGTAATTCGGTAACACGCCCGTGCGAGCCTTTGACAAGCGACGCATCAAGCGGAATCACCTGCATTAAATAACGAAACCCAAGTTGTTTTTTTAATAGCGTAAAACCAACTTTCACTTGTGGAAGTTTGAGCGAAGGATCGAGGAATAACTCGACCGGATCGTAGCCGGGTTTGCGGTGAATGTCCACCGTGCGGGAAAAATCCGGGGCTTTCCGGTCATCTAACCAGTAATAATAGGTGAACCAGGCATCGGAACGAGATATTGCAACGAAATCACCGGCTCTCGGATGGTCAAGCCCGAACTCGCGTTTTCCCGTTTCATCCAGCACGCGCTCAACGCCGTCAATTTTTTCGAGGATTTCGCGCACCTGTCGCCGACGGCTTTGGTCGTTAACGTAAACATGGGCGATTTGATGGTCTGCGACCGCGAACGCCCGGCTTGCTCCGGCGTCTAACAACTCAAGTCCCAACTCCCCGCGTACCGTTATTAAATCGTGTTCGCGCAAAACCCGGTTGAGATGGACGGGCGTGTTGACGTCGGTGATGCCGTATTCGGAGAGCACAACGATTTGCGCTTCGCGGGATTCGTAGAAATTGATTAAATCGCCGCATACCCGGTCAATTTCAAGCAAATCTTTTTCGATTGCCGCGTCGCTCGGTCCGAGTCGCTGCAAGTTGTAATCGAGATGCGGCAGATAGATGAGAGTCAGCGTCGGGTTATATTTTTGTTCGGTTAATCGAGCGGCATCGGCAATCCATTGACTGGATTTGATAGAAGTTCTGGGTCCCCAAAAGTCGAACAGGGGAAACGTGCCGAGCTGCGTTTGCAATTCCGGGCGCAACGTCGCCGGTTGAGTGTAAATGTCGGGTAATTTCAGTCCGTTTGCCGGATACATCGGACGCGGCGTGACCGAGTAATCCGCCGTCGAATACATGTTGTACCACCAGAAAAGATTGGCGCAGGTGAAGGTTGGGTCGATGGCGCGCGCCGTTTCCCAAATCTTCGGCGCTTGAACGAGCTTGTTCGATTGCCGCCAGAATTTAACTTCGCACTCGTCGCGGAAATACCAGCCGTTACCGACAATGCCGTGTTCGTTTGCGAGTTTGCCGGTCAAATATGTGGCTTGTGCCGTGCAGGTGACGACGGGAGTCGCGGCTTTGATTGTCGCCATCCGCGCGTCTTTGAGCCACTTTGACAGATGCGGAGTGGACGCGCCCAAAAGTTTCGTCGTCAATCCGACCACGTTCAGGACAACGGTTTTACGCATAATTTAATTTGCTCAACTCCTCGCGCACCCAGTTATGCTCGCGACAAATTGATTCGACTAAATCTAATTTTAAGTCGGGCGGCAGAACGTCCCAAGTGTATGTTTCAATTTCCAAATGTCTGGTGAAACGCTTTTCGACCAGCAACTCGAAAACGCGGCGAATGTCCGCTTGAGTCGAGCCGAACGCCGCGTATCGTTCGACGAACAGCGGAACGTGAAAATGAACGCGCCACTGCTCGGCGTATTTTTCGTGAATCATCGGCAGAGCTTTGGCGAGGTCCGAGTATTGACGGCGCGTTCCGTCGTGTCTTTGTTCGACGACTTGATGCAGATAGCAAGATTCGGCGAAAGCTTCGAGTTGTGCGGCAAGCTCGGTTCGCCGGTGCGCTTCGTCGGGCAGTTCGACTTTTAACGCCGAACTAATTTGGACGCGACCGATTCTAATCCCAAGACGCTCGAATCGCTCAAGCGCAGCCCGGAAATCTTCGTATTCGACGGCGAAATGGCAAGTATCCAAACAAACTTGGACGTGATCGAGCAAAAGCTGTCGCGCCTTAACGGTTGTCGTTCGCAACCGGTCGGCGAGCATTTTTCCGCCGACCGGCAGCAGCCAATTTTGATAGAAAGACGCGAGTTCCGCACTGGTTTCAACCAATCCGTCGGGTTCGGGTTCGATGTCGAGATGAATCAAACGATTGTGGGTTTGCCGAACTTTAATTAACGCCTCGACAACGCGCACGATGTTTTCGGTGATTTTTTCCCAAACGGTGTTGTCGTCCGCCTTTACCCAACTTTTGTACGACAAAGGCAAAGTTGAAATTCCGCCGTCAAGATGTTCGGGCAACAATTGTCGCAAAATCTCGACGAGCCGCAAGGTGTATTCGACTCGCTCGTGGGTTTGCCAATCGGGAGCGAAAACTGATTCTTTGACCACGGTTTTGTGAAACGAGCCGAACACGAAACCGTTTATGAGGCAAACGTAAAGATTTTCGTCGGCAAGGAAATTTTTGAACGCTTCGAGTCGCCCGTTTTCGAGCAGTTGTTCGCTTTCGAGGGCTGAAAGCCGCAAGCCGAGCGCGAACGATTGTTCGGGTGCGAGCCGCTTTTTCAATGGCGGCGCATACATTTGCAAATTTTCTAAAACTTCGTCCCAGCCATTGCCCGGATGAATATTGGTGCAGTATGCCAGATGAAAAAAGCCGTTTGATTCGAGTTGCACGATTTTTAATTGACAGTCGCCGCCGTTTCGAGAGTTTTCGACTGTTTCGGGGCGAGTTCAAATTTCCCCGACTGAGCGAGAAACTCGGCGGGATTTTCAAAAATGACGCGGCGAATCAACGCTTCGGAATGCCCGCGCCGCCGCATTTCGAGCGCGAACTGCGGCACGGCGACCGGAACGCTCGGACCCCAATCGCAAGCCGAAGCGACGCAGACGCGTTCCGCGCCGTGCGTTTCGATCATATCGGCGGCGCGCTGCGCGGAAACTTTGGTGTTAGGATACAAAGTGATGCCCGTCCAAAACCCGCCGCCGAGAATCATCTTGATCGTGTGTTCTTCGGCGTGGTCTATCAAAACGCGGTGGGGCTTGACGCGCTCGTAACTTTGCAACGTTTCGACGGTTAATCGGGTGCCTTTGTATTTATCTTCGAGATGCGGCGTGTGAATCAAAATCAGTTGCTCGTGTTCGACGGCGAGTTCAACGTGGTCTTTGAAAGTTTCGAGTTCGTTTCGCGTGTTGCGATTCAAACCGATTTCGCCGATTCCGACGACGTTCGGGTGCTTCAAAAACTTTGGAATTCGGGCGAGAACGGCGCGCGCCATTTCCCGGTTGTCGGCTTCTTTCGGATTCAGGCACATCCAAGTGTAATGACGGATGCCGTATTGCCGGGCGCGATTCGGTTCAAACTCGGTGAGCTGGCGAAAATAATCCGCAAAACCGTCAGCCGAACTTCTGTCCCAGCCAGCCCAAAAAGCCGGTTCTGACACGGCGACGCAGCCCGTCAAAGCCATTTGATAATAATCGTCGGTGGTGCGCGAAACCATATGCGCGTGCATGTCAATGTATTCCATAATTTCTAAACCGGCTGATACGCGCCGCGCGCGCTTTTTTGATTTAACAATTCGAGCGGCTCGGTCGTCGGGTCGCTGAATAACATTTGAATCTGCTCGGTACGGTTTTCAACCGAACTGGATAAAACTTCCAACGCCTGCAAAAAAGCGCTAGTTCTGAAATCTGGCGACGAGCTTTGCTCCTGCGCGCGGTCGAGGCGGTCTAAAAACGCGGCGATTTCGAGCAACCTCGTGCGGTTCTCGATAAAATATTCGTCGAGCAATTTTTGTTCGGTCAGCGGACAAGTCGCAAATTTAGGAAACATAATTTTTTCTCGTTAATTGCAAAATAGTAACACAAGCTAAAATTTAGCGCGGCGAATTCTGATTTCATGTGACGGCGAACAAACGAGCGATTCGCGCCGCGACGAACAGCAAAGAGAGAACGATTAAGCCGTATAAAACTCCGGCAAAACCCGCGGCAATCGTCGCGTCAAGCACGATTAGAGACAGCACGCCGGTTTTGACCGCATTTCGAATCTCAAGCGGTTCGGGATTTCGGTAAGCCGTCCAAAACGGCGGAATCACTCGCCCAATAAAAATTGCGAGAAACGGAAGCGCGGCGATTAGCTCGAATCTCGCCGAGCGCGTCGCAAGCAAAAGTAATCCGCAAATCACCGCGCCGAGCAGCACGAGCGCGAGCGTGCCGGTGGCGCGTCGTCCGCCGTGAACTTCGCCGCGACTGACGGCAGTAATTGCCGCGATATACGCGACGGGAACGAGCGCTAAAAACCACCAATCGCCGAGCAGCGCGGGAACGGCGCTGATGCCGAGCAGCAAGTTAAAACCGCGACACGCGCCCATGTTGAGCGGCGCTAAAACGGACTGGCGTTTACCCCAAACGTCGTAAAAAAGCGCGGCGGCGGCGATTGCGACGGCAACGAATCCGCTCGCCGGCGACGCGAAAAACGCCGCGCCGATGCCGATTGCAAACAGCGAAACGCCGAGCGTAACGGCGTTTTGAACGGTCGCCCGTCCGCTCGGAAGCGGGCGTTCGGGACGTTCCGCCAAATCGAGTTCGCGGTCGAAAACGTCATTAAAAACAACACCGCCGCCATACAGACCGACTGTTGCGACCACGAGCCACGGCAATGCCCGTGCATTCATCAATCCGGCGACGGCAAATCCGGCTAGAACGTCAGCGGCGGCTGTCACAAGATTCGGCGGGCGCATCAATTCAAGATACGCCCACCAATTGTTTTCCCGAAGAGTGCGAACACTCATTTTTATTTTGCCGGAGCAGCAACGTTGCTCGTTCTGGTCACGCGCCAAATCGCGCCGGTTTGCGGCGGGAAGTCGGCAGGGTATTGATTTTCAGCCGCGCGCGCCATATTGATTCTGGCAACGCCGTAATCAACGATATACATCGCGCCGTCGGGACCGAATCGCACGTCGAACGGGCGTTCGAGTCCGAGTCCCAAAGCCCCTTGCGCCGAAGCCGGTCCGCGGCGGCGGTTGCGGACGAACGGAATGACTTGACGGGTAGCCGGGTCAATTCGCACGACTTGCGACCCCGTCGGCTTATCACGAAACGGAGTCGTCGGCGGCGCCAGATCGCCCCATTCGGCGACGAAAATCTGACCGGCTAACGGTCCCCACGAAGTCGGCGCAACGTCGAGCAACGAGGGCGACGAATTCCACTCGTGCAAGCCCGTGACAAGATTTCTGTCGGGCGGCGTCAAACCGCTCGCGGTGTGGTCAATCACGAATCGAAGATTTTTTCCGACCATTCGATTGCCGATAAACTGCGGAGCTTGCAGCGAATCGGGGCTGTCAAACCGCTGCTGCGTCGGATCGTCGGGTCGCAGGGCGGTGAACGGTTCTAACGCCGCCGAAAAATCCGGGTAACCGTACCAGGTGTTTTGCTGAACGCGGTAAGTCGCGTCCGCCTCGTCAATGATCGGTCGTGAACCGCGAGTGTCGTAGCCGTTGACCGCCGCGTAGAGATTGCCGAAACCCGGCTGCCCTTGATTTCTGTTCCAAGCCAGACCGATGATGTTGCGAAAACCCCAAGCATAAACCTGCAAAGCTGCTGACGGGTTTGCCGGGTCGAATGAAAAAATCGCGCTGCCGCAGCGGTTCGAGCCGGGAATTTGCTGCCCCGGCGTGGTCGCCGTGCCGAACGGAACGAACGCGCCGGTTCTGGTCAAATCGCTCGGGTCGGGCGTGCGAAAATCGGGGGTTTCAAAGTTCACGCCGGTCAAAATTATGTTTTGACACGGAGTCGAACGCAAACCGGGACTTCTCGAAACAAATGGAGCAAGGTCAATTCCGACCACGCCGGAGTTGGTCGCCGGTCCAGAGGTAAAGTAAATTCGGTTGTCGGGACCGACTTTGATGTCGTTCAGCTGATGTTCGGCTTGACTGTCTATAAAGCCGCTAATCAGCAATTGCACCGCGCCGCCCGGTCGCCAGCGGGAAACCGCGCCGTCGCGGTTCGGAGTGCGATGCGTAAAATAAAAATCGCCGTTAAACCAAACCAGACCGACCACCGAATCCTGCACTTGATTGTTGCTCACCGCCGCTAAATTGACGATTTCGGTTAAAGTGCCGTTCGGATTAACGCGAAGAATTCGCGGCGGCGGCGGTTCTTCCAAAAATTGACCGCCCGCCTCCAAAACGTACATATTGCCTTGATTGTCGAACGTCATTGACGTGGCGTAAGTCAATCCGCTCGCCACTTTGGTAATTTGATACCCGAGCGGAAGATCAATAATCGGCGTTTTTCCTGTTTGATTTTTCGTTTGCGCCGAGACGAAGTTCGTCAGGGTCAGGATCGCCAGCACTAGAACAAATATTTTTTTCATAATTTCATTATTCTCCTCAATTGCAGAATTTTTTCGCCGCGCCTTGGCACAAAAAATATCTGCGAGCGATTGTTAATTGTTTTTGCCGACGCGGTTGTGGCTTTAGTTTAGAAAACCGGCAAGTTAGCCACCGGAAAACCGCCGCTGCCGCTAAATAGGAAACCGTTCGCGGTTGTAAAACCGGGGCTGTTCAGCCAGTAATAAGTGTTGTTCGAGCGACGATAAACGGCGATGTCGTCTTTGCCGTCGCCGTTATAATCGCCGCACAAAGCCAGATCGCGCGTTTCGGGCGCGCCGGGAATGCCGAACGGGACGATGACCGTTTGAGTTCCGCCGTTCTGCCGGATATACCACGCTCCGTTTGCTCCCGCTCCCGCGGCGCGCCAAACGGCGAAGTCAGCCCTCGCGTCGCCGACGTAATCGCCCGTGACGTAAAAATCAGTGCTGAACTCGCCCCATTGTTGCGTGAGGACAACCGCGCCGGTGTTGACGTCGCCGATAAAGTAAGTATCTCCGCTCGCCTCATTTTGTCGCAGAACCACGAGGTCAGCGCGCCCGTCGCCGGTGTAGTCGGCGCCCGGAAGCGGAATGTCCTCGTCGGGCGTGCCGTTCCCTGCGCCGAAAAAAACCTGTCCGAACGAGTTGTTGCTGCTCCGCAGATAATACCACACCCATCTTCCGGCATTGGTTCTTCTCACAATGGTTGGGTCGGTTCTGCCGTCGCCGTCATAATCGGCTTCGCGCCCGACAATATCGCCGGCTGTTCCAAATTGCACGCCCAAGATTGTATTCGGAGCAGTCGAGCGTCGAATGAAGTAGAAAGCCGCCGGCATTTCGCGCCAGACGCCGATGTCGGCGCGGTTGTCATTGTCAAAATAGCCGGGTGTTAAAAATTCCGTGACATCATCGCGTCCCCAAAAAACGTTTTCCGCCTCCGCCGTTCCGTTACTCCGCAGTTGCCAAAGCAGATTAGCTCCGTTTGAAGTCACGTTGGCAAATGAAGTTCGACCCGAACCGAAAAAGTCAAAGCAGGGTCGTCCGGCTCCGTCCTCTCCAACGGGAGCGGCATTCAACACTGAAGAATCATTTTCAATCGCGGGTTCGATTCCTTGTCCGATGGGAT
>CADCUR010000013.1 GCA_902805935.1 uncultured Pyrinomonadaceae bacterium | reverse complement strand
GCGATTGATGCCGGAGAATTGGAAAAGCAAATCGCCGTTTGTTCGGACGAAGAAATTCTTGAACTCGCCGAACTCAAAATGCCGCCGGAACAAGACAAGCGTTTGAGCCTTTTACTCGGAAAACAAGGTGAGAGGGATTTGACCGAAGCCGAACAAAAGCAGTTGTGGGAATTAATAGAATTGAATCGGCTGAACACTTTGAAAAAGGCTTTTGCATTACGCGAGATGGCGCGGCGCGGTTTGAATGGCGAAGATTAAAAAAGATTTGGAAGAAAAGATTCGCCGCGCGGCGAAGAATCGCTGCGGTTACTGCCAAAATCCGCAGGAGTTGATGCCTTACAAACTCGAAATTGAACATCTCGTTCCGAAGGCTTTGGGCGGCGAAACCGTCGAAGAAAATTTATGGCTCGCCTGCCGTGAATGTAACGCTCACAAAGCGAAAAAAGTCGAAGCGATTGATAATTTGACCGAGAAAGCCGTGAAACTTTTTAATCCGCGTCGGCAAATTTGGGGCGAACATTTTGAATTCAGCCAGGACAACACGGAAATAATCGGCAAAACCGCCTGCGGACGCGCGACGGTTGAAAGTCTGCAAATGAATAATTTCTATCAAACAACCGCACGCTCGGCTTGGGCTGAAACGAGCAAATTTCCGCCGAAAGATTAAGCGCGAAAACTTTAATTTACCGCACGACGTTAAAATTTATCGCCAAACGCTTTCCAACTTTTTCAAAACAACCTGCGCCGTGATAAATCTAAAAGCGACGAAATCTATCGAAGCGAATTAGAACGCCAACCTAAACGAAATTTTTAAGTCCGTTTCGATGCTCATAAAAATATGAACAATAAATTTTTCACGCGAATGTTTTTCGGTCGTTTGACGCTTGGGCTGTGCTTGATTTTCACGGGCGCGCAAGCGGGTTTTTCGCAATCAATTTACTTTCCGCCGGCGGGTGATGGCGGTTGGGAGCGGCGCGCGGCGGAACAGGCGAAGATGGACGCGGGGCGATTGAAGGAAGCGGTTGATTTTGCCGTTGCAAGCGAATCGAAGACGCCGCGCAATCTCGAACTCGCGCATTATCAAACATTCGGGCGCGAGCCGTTTGGCGAGGCGGTCGGCGCGTTTAAAGACCGCGGAGCGGCGACGGGAATAATTTTGAGAAACGGTTATATCGTCGCCGAATGGGGCGAGCCTTTGCGGGTTGATATGACGTTCAGCGTGACGAAAAGTTTTGTTTCGACCGTCGTCGGTTTGGCGTTTGACCGGCGGATGATAAAGAGTTTGCAAGACCGCGTGAGCGATTATTCCGCGCCGGTAAGCGTTTACAATCAAGGCGAAAAATACGATGATGCGGAGCGATTCGGCAAGTCGAAATCTTTGGAAATATTTGAAACCGAACACAATCGAAAAATCACTTGGGAACATCTGCTGCGGCAGACGAGCGATTGGGAAGGAACGCTGTGGGGCAAACCCGATTGGGCGGACAGACCGGACAAAGACGCGAACAATTGGCTGAGCCGGAAACGTAATGAACCGGGCGCGGTTTATGAATACAACGACGTGCGCGTGAACGCGCTGGCGCTCGCCGCGCTGAACGTCTGGCGCAAACCGCTGCCGCAGGTTTTGAAGGAAAACGTGATGGACGAAATCGGCGCGTCGAATACCTGGCGCTGGCTCGGTTATGAAAATTCCTGGGTCGTAATGGACGGCGCAATCGTTCAATCGGTCAGCGGCGGCGGACATTGGGGCGGCGGAATGTTTATCTCGGCGCGTGATATGGCGCGGTTTGGATTATTGAGTTTGAATCGCGGGCGGTGGGGCAAGAAACAAATTTTATCGGAAGAATTTTTCAAACAAGCAACGACGCCGACGCCTGCGCAGCCGACTTACGGTTTTATGAATTATTTTCTGAACACCGACCGCAAATATTATCCGAACGCGCCCGCATCTGCTTTTGTTCACGTCGGCAACGGGACGAATATTATTTACGTTGACCCGGAAAACAAATTGGTCGTCGTAGCGCGGTGGATTGAAAACGGAAAGATTGACGAATTTATTCGAAAGTTGAATGCGAGTTTGAAATAATAGAAGCCGCCAAAACAAAGAAAATTTACAGCGATTTAGTGTATGAATTGGAATATAAAAATTAAAGACAATTTTTTCCGGTTAATTTAGAGTTTGCGCTAAAACGTGAAATCTAAAGACAAACTAGAGTTGATTGTTAGATTTTTGTTTTCTCGATACATGAAAGCCGATTGTTATAACAATCGGCTTTCGCTATTTAATTACCTCAATAATTAACAAAGACGAAATTTTTGTGCGGCAGAATACGTAACATCAGATTAAATTTGATAAAATTAAAATACAGTTACATTACTTTATCGAACAGGCAAAACGCAGCTGTATTTTAAACAGAACAAGCAGGGGTCTTATGACAACAGGTGTTTCTAAAGTTCAGACGAATCCATATAAAGGAGCTTTCAGTTCATATTCGCAATGGCGAAATGACAAGCTCGTCCGCGTATTTCAACCCGAGCGCAAACTTTCGCCGCTCGCCGAAACAGTTCACGACCGTTTCAGAGCGCACATCGCCGATTCGGATTTTCCGTGCATCGGCGCAAAAGCGGCTTTGAGCGCTAATTTTTATCGCTGCGGCTTTTACCAGAAAATGAACGAGCCGGATTCGACGGTCGGTTTGGCTCACGATTTATGGGAATACGCGCGCGAGCAGGCGAGATTCGGCACGAATTACGCGACTTTCGTCGCCTGTTTCGCCGAACCGAAATTAACCGACGAGCAGCTTTGGGAAGATTTGCTCTGGGCGCAGCTTCAAAGTTTGCACGAACTCGACCGCGCTCATTACAATTGGGACGAAAGCGTCAGCCGCAATCCACAAGACGCCGATTTCTCGTTTAGTTTCGCCGAAACTGGGTTTTTTATCGTCGGGCTTCATAAAGCGAGTTCGCGTCTGGCGCGGCGGTTTCCATGGGCGACTATGGTTTTTAACGCTCACGCGCAGTTCGAGCGTCTTCGCCAACAAAATCAATTCGAGCGGATGCAGCAGACGATTCGCGCCCGCGACTTGAAACTGCAAGGCTCGCTCAATCCGAATTTGAGCGATTTCGGCAAGCAGAGCGAAGCGAAACAGTATTCGGGGCGCGCGGTTGAAGAAAATTGGAAATGCCCGTTTCACGCGCAAATGCGCGAGACGAGAAAACCCGAAAAATAAATTTAAGAGTTTTTTGTATCAAAGATTGAATGATTAAAAAATATCGTCTCGAACCGCAAACCGGCATCGGCTTGACCGTTAAAAAAAATCAGTTTTTAAAAATCATTGACCCGCAGGGCGAGCAGGTTTCGGATTTGACGGCGTTCGCGCTCGACGACATTGCCGAATGGCTTTCGTCCGGGCGCACGATTGATTACGCCAACCGAATTTATCTGACGACGGGTAACGTGCTTTATTCAAACCGCAGCCGTCCGATGCTCACAATCGTCGAAGATACGGTCGGTCGCCACGATTTTCTGCTGACGCCGTGCAGCCCCGAAACTTTCAAAATCATTTACGACAATCACGAATATCATCCGAGTTGTTTTGAAAATCTGCATACGAATTTGGCGCAGTTCGGCATCACGCCCGATATGATTCCGACCACCTTGAATGTTTTTATGAACGTCGTCGTGCAGGAGACGGGCGAGCTGCGCATTGACCCGCCGCCGTCGAAAGCCGGAGATTATATCGTCTTTCGCGCGGAGATGGATTTGATCGTCGGCGTCACGGCGTGTTCGGCGGAGATGTCGAACAATTATAGTTTTAAGCCGATAGATGTCGAGATTTACGAACAAACGATTTAATTCGTTTATTCGTCGCTGTTTTCTGCGGAAGATTCAGCCGTTCGCTTCCAGGCTCGCCCGGTTCCCTTCGACAAAACTTTATCGCCGAACGGATAACCGCCGCGCGTCAAATACCAGTAAAAAGCCCAGTATGTGCTGAACGAACGTTCGGCGATCCAAAGCGGCGCGTAAAAGACGATTTGCGCGGGAAAAAACCGCTTTGCGCCGTCGGCTAATCCGCGCGCGGCGGCGACGCACGCGCCGATTGAAATCACAAGAACGTAAAACAGTGACAGCCGCCAGCCGGCTTTCATCCAGGTGAGTGCTAAAACGAGCGGCAAGGAGGCGAAGAATAAAGTTTTCGTGCGCATCACGAAATCTTCATACGCTTGGCGCGGGCGCTGCTCGATCCATTTTTCAAACGTCGGCGGCAGTTTGAGAAGAAAAAAATCGCGGGCGTATTTGATGCGCGCGCCCTTGAGCCGAAAGTGCCTGACAATTTCTTCGTTGTCGAAAAGCACGTCGCCGTCGTAGTGTCCGACGCGCTGCATCGCGCGTCGAGTTACGCCGAGCGTTCCCGAATAATCGCCCTCGCTAATCCAAGCGCGGTTAATCAGCATTCGCGCGGCTTCGGTGCGCGCCCAGACCGGAAGCGGGCGAAAATAGTTTTGCGGGCGCACCATTTCGTAATCCGCGAGCAGCTCAGCCATTCGGCGCGCGTCGTCGGGCGTATAACGAATATCGTCGTCGGCGAGAATTATGTGGTCGTGCGCGGCGACGCCGACGCCCGTGTGAATGCCGTTTACTTTGCCGTTAAGATATTTATACTGCGGATCAACCGGCTCGTGACGGCAAACGTTTCGCCACATTTTTCCGTGTTCGGCAAATACATCGGGCGGCGAACCGTCCACGACCAGAACTTCGCAGACGGCGGCGAGCGATTCAAAATACTCACGAAAGTCCGCGGCTTCTTCGACATTAAAGCGGGCGCGCCGAATCGTCAACAGATAAGTGCAGAACACGCTCTCGTCATTGATTTTAATCGAACTTTCAGTTTCATTAACGCCAGTCATACGGCAACTTCGGTGAAATTCGTTTATGTTTTATGTTTTTATTTTAGCTCGTACGACAATTTCATCGAAAGACGAAATTGGAACGGCTTGATTTTCGGCGAGAATTTCTAAAACTAAATTTAATTGCCGGTAGAATATAACGACGACTTCGTTTTTTCGCATCTCGGCGAGGGCTTTAGAAAAAGCCTCGATTTCGTCCGGCACAATTTCGCAGCTGCCGCCGGGATTTTCGCGCGCAATCGCATCGCAGAGCAATTTCGCCATTTCGCCCGGCGCGCGTCCGCGCCGATTAACTTCTTCGGTCACGATCACGCGGTCGAAACCGCGCGCGGCAACCCGCGCCGCTTCTTCGATTATCCGATTGTCGCGGTCGCCGGGCAAACCGATGATAGCGGTGACGGTTTTCCCGCTCCAGCGGCGCGCCATTCGGCAAACGGCGGCGAATCCGTCGGTGTTGTGTCCGTAGTCAACCAGCGCGTAGCCCGCCCCGACGCGATATAAATTGTTTCTGCCCGCATTGTGCGCTTCGCCTTGAAACGCAAGAAGCGCGTTTGCAATTTTTTCGGGTGATAAACCCAAAGCACGCGCGGCGGCAATCGCCGCCATCGCGTTTTGAATTTGAAAATCCGCCGTTCCGTTCAAAGTGACGGGAATCGCCGTCGTCTCGACAATCGGCAAAATCTCCGCGCCGCGCTTTTCATAAATCCAATTGTCACGCACAAAATAAACGGTTTCGTCCGTCTCCGAATGTTTTTTTATAATCGGATTTTCTTCGGATAAAGCGAAGTAAACGATTTTCTTTTTTATTTGCCGGACTGCCGGACGACTCGTTAAATTGGCGGATTCCGCGTCGTCGGCGTTTAAGACGAGCGTTCCGTTTTCGCGCACGCGCTCGGCAACCAGCGCTTTGATGTTCACCAAATCCGCGACCGATTCGATTCCGTCCTGTCCGATGTGGTCTTCGGTAATATTGGTGACGACGCCGACATCCGCCCAATCCCAGCCCAAACCGCGCCGCAAAATTCCGCCGCGCGCCGTTTCCAAAACGGCGATGTCAACCGCTTTGTCGCCCAAAACCCTTTTTGCCGAAACGGGTCCGGTCGTGTCGCCGGAAAAGATGCTTTCGCCGTTAAACAGAATGCCGTCGGTCGTCGCCGCGCCGATGTTCAACCCGCTTTCGAGCAGAATGTGCGCGGTCATTCGCGTGACGGTCGTTTTTCCGTTCGTCCCGGTGATGGCGACGATCGGAATCCGGCTCGGCGCGCCTTCAGGGTAAAGCCTCTCGACTACCGCGCCGCCGGCTTCGCGCAGTTCTCGCCCTTCGGTTTCGTCTTTATCGCTCGCCGGTTCTTCGGCGGCGCGGCAGATTTGGTCGTCGCCCGTCTCGACGAAACGCAGATTTTTCCCGTAGCCGAGCTGAATCAAACTGCTTTCGTTTGCGCGCGTCCACGGTATGCCGCGTTTTTCCGCCGCTTCGATAATCGCCCGTTCGCGCGATCCGAGTTCGGCGGTTGCGATGGTTTTCGCTTCCACGATTTTTTCTTCAAAAGCGTAAGATTTTCCTTCGAGAATCGCTTCGACGATTTCGACGGCGATTGGCAGCAGAAACTGCGCGGTCTCGACGATTGTCGTTTCAATCACGGCGCGCGACAAATCTTTTTCGTCCGCGACGCAAAATTTTGCATCGCGCCGTTCAAGTCCGGCTTGCGCCAGCATCTCGACTATGATGTGTTCGACGATGTGATTGAAATGCGCGCCTGCTTCGAGCCGCTCGACGAATGCGCCGGCGCGCTCGCGCTGGCAAAAATGCTCGTGCAGTCCGGGAAATTTTTCGAGCAGCCGATTGTTAAAACCATCCATGTCGCGGCTGCGTTTGTCTTTTAATTCTCCGAGGTCGAGCCAGGCGACCATAACCGGCTGATGGCTGTAAACATTCGCTCCCGCGATGGCTCGGATTGATTCGACTTTCATAATCGGTCTATTACTTAATTTTAATGCGTATAAAATACGTTGCAAATGGCAGAGGCATTTTACAAAGCGATGCCGCGTTAAGGCAAGGAATTTGTTCTAATTGCGAAAATTCTGCGTGACCATCAGCCCGCGCCGTCCGCCGTCGAGGATGCCGATGCCGACGCGTCCGAAACGCGGCTGCAAAATGTTGGCGCGGTGTCCGGGCGAATTCATCAAGCCGGTGTGCGCCATTTGCAGTGTCGGCGCGAGCGCGAGATTTTCGCCCGCCGTGCGGTAGCGCACGTCGCGCCGCTGCATTCGCTCGAACGGCGTGACGCCTTCGGGCGTATTGTGCGAAAAATAACTGCGGGCGAACATATCCGCCGAGTGCAAACGCGCGACCTCCGTCATTTCCGGGTCGGCGGCGAGCGGCGCGAGTCCCGCCGCCGCGCGTTCGCGGTTGATGAGTTCGAGCATCGCGGCTTCGAGTTCGGGACGCGCCGGAGCGTTTTCGATTCGGAACGGCAGCGCCACGCGCTCGGTTGATTCGGGGCTGGTCGGGATGCGACGGTTGAGCGTCTGCTTGATTGCCGGCTCGAAAACCGGCGCGAGCGACGTTTCCAATTCGTCGGTCAAACTCGCCAGTTCGTTTGCCGCGCGGCTTTCGCGCAGGTTTTCTTGAAAATCGTCTGAAAGCGGCAAAGCGAAAAGCAGCGCCGATGCAATCGCCGCCGTTATTAAACCGCTGGCAAGACCGGGCAGCGTTCCGAAAATCCGATTCGTCCGGCTCCGGTGAATTTCCGGCGAAAGACGTTTGAGCAACGAGTTGCCGAGCAGTTGAATTAGCAAACTCACGGCGGCGACGACGAGAATAAAAGCGAGTGGCGGCGTCCAGATTTCCGACCAATCCGTCGCCCGTCCGAGCAGACGCGAAACCGGCTGATAAAAATATAAAGCCGCGGCGAGGCTGCCGGTCCAACGCAGCAAATCGAGCAAGCCGAAAATAAAACCGCGCCGCCAGCCGAAAATCACATTGAGCAAAACGATAAAAACAAGCAGCGCATCAATCAGATTGAAATCCATAACTTTCTTTTTTCCTGTTCGGGTGTTTTGATGCTTGCCGTTCGCATTTTGTTTTCGGCTAAATCTCTAATCGAGCCGCGCGACATTTTCGGCGTATAATTTCGGCTGCGGCATTGAACAAAAGCGAAAACTTCGGCGTATAATTTTTTCATTGTTATAAACGTTCTGAGGAGATTCACCGAAATTATGTTTTGTCCGAGTTGCGGTTTGGAAGAAAAACAATCGAATCAATTCTGCCGGGCGTGCGGCTCGAATTTGAACGCGGTGCGGAGAATGTTAGAACGACCCGACAGCATAACCGCCTCGGCTGCTTCGGCGCGCGATGAAATCGGGCGCGCGATTGCCTTTAAGATTCGGGAAGCAAAATCTCCGGGCGAATTGGCGGCGGTCGCCGAAGAGGTTTTGCCGGAAATCGAAAAATTTCTCGAATCGCCTGAAGAAAAACGTCTGCGCCGCGTGCGAAGCGGAATGACGGTGGCTTCGATTGGTTTGGGAGCGGCAATCGCTTTCGTAGTGGTTGCTTCGATTGTTGACGAAGGTCTTTTAATTCTCGCCGGCTTAGGCTTAGTCACTTTACTCATCGGTCTGAGCCTCGTCATCAACGGGCTGCTGTTCACCGTTCCGAAAAAAGTTCTCACCAATAAATCGTCTGATGCCCGCAGCCAGCGCGAACTCGACGCCGCCGAAAACTCAACCAACGAACTCGCACTGCCCGAACCGAACAACAGCGTATTTTCCTCGGTTACCGAACACACGACGCGGACTCTAAAGGAAAAACAACCTTGATGGTTACAAGGATTTTCTTTTAGCTTTGAAAAATATATTACTTAAAGCATTTTTGAAATTTCGTGAAGGAAAATATTGTTCAGTTATCATTAGTGATTTTACTGTAAATAAAATTAAAGTTTGTGTTCAAGCAGATGTAGTTAGAATTATGCAGGAAATTGGTTTCGCATTTTGCGGAATAACTGCACTATTGCAAACTGTGAAACCATTATTTCCATTTGGTTATCCATATGCATACAAAATAAATCACCATCATCAAAATATAATTAATTTTATTAAACCGAAGCCAAAAATTAAAGGTTGATTCTTTTAAGACCTTGCAAACCAACCGCCTTTGACATCTTTCAAAACAACCTGCGCCGTGTTGTGACCCGACGCGGCGAACACACCGCCGCCGGGGTGCGTTGACGCGCCTGTTAAATACAAATTTTTAATCGGCGTTTTATACTGGCTCATTTCCGGCAGCGGGCGAAACAAAAACATCTGGTCGAAGTCCATCTCGACGTGCATCACGTTGCCGCGCAATAAACCGAGTCGTTGTTCCAAATCGAGCGGCGACTGCACGAATCTATCAATGATGGAATTTTTCACGTTCGGCGCGTAGGAATTTACCACGTCAACAAGACGGTCGGCTTCGCGTTCCTGGATGTTTTCCCATTGTTCGCCGTTTGATAATTCGTAAGGATAGTATTGTCCCCAAATAAAAAGCGTGTGTCGTCCGGCGGGCGCGAGCGTCGGGTCAACCGACGAAAAAGTCATCGCCAGCGCGCCGGGATTTTTCGACGGAATGCCGTTTAGGTAATCGGCGTAAGATTTATCCAAATAATCCAAAGTCGGACACATCAACTGCAAACCGTGATGGCAATCGGCGGATTTGCCGCCGTTCGGCGCACTCGAATAATCGGGCAATTCGGAAACGGCGCAGCGCACAATCATCCCGAAGCCGTTGCCGATACGGACGTTTTCAATTCGTTCGGCTAAACCTTCCGGCAAATTTTCCGCGCCGATAAGTTTTAGAAAAGTCGTGTGAACGTGAGCGTTGGAGACGATGCGCGCCGCTTCGATGCGCGCGCCGTTTTGCAAAACGATTCCGCGAGCTTCGTTGTTTTCGACTTCGATTTTTTCGACTTCGGCGTTCAATAAAATTTCGCCGCCGTGATGTTCGAGACAACGCGCCATCGCCTGCGTCAGCGCGCCGCTTCCGCCTTTCGGACGTTTGACGCCGCTTCGGTGAATCATCGAATGCCAGCCGAGAAAATCACCAGTCGCGGCGGCAGTCGGCGGCGGACCCGATTGCGCCGCGAGCCACGCCATCGCCGCGCGCAAGCCTTCGTGTTTAAAGGTTTGTTTGACGAGCGCGCCGTAACTCGTCATCAGTTTGCGAACCATATCCGCCGGATTTTTCGATTTCGTGCCGAAAATCATATGCCGTCCGAGATTGAGCATCGTCGGCGGTTTTAGGAACGCTTGAAAAACTCCTTCGTTTAATTTTTCCCATTCGGTCACGAATTTTTTGTAGCGGTCGGCGTCTTCAGGCGAAACTTGGGCGATTGATTCGCAGGTTTTATCAACATCCTTCCAAAAATAAATCGCGTGTTTGCCGTCGGGCAGCGGCGCGAACGCGAACGGGTCGCAGTCAATATATTCCAGCCCGAATTTCTCCAGTTCCAAATCGCGCACGACTGGCGTGAGATGAATCATAATATGCGCCGACGAGCCGACATCAATTTTGTAACCGGGAATTAAATCATCCTGCGTGCAGACCGCGCCGCCGACGATGTGGCGACGCTCCAAAACGATGACTTTTAAGCCCGATTTGGCAAGATAACAGGCGCAGGTTAAGCCGTTGTGTCCGCCGCCGATGACGGCGACATCGTAAGTTTCGTTCATAGATAACAATTATCGTCGGTTGACGGCATTAAAAAGACAAGGCAGGCAAGGGAATAATTTCTCTCGCCTGCCTTTTTTGATTCACAAATATTCAACTAAGCCATTTTTTCATTTGCCTGTCCGAGAAATTTCAAAATTTCAGGATTAACTTCGTCGGCGTGCGTCCAGATAATCGCGTGCGGTCCGCCTTCGATGACGACGAGGCGGCTGTTTTTGATCGAATCCGGCAGTCTTTTCGCGGTCGAATCGAACGGCAGAATGCGGTCGTCATCGCCGTGTATAATCAAAGTCGGCACGTCTATTTTCGGCAAATCGTCGCGGAAATCGGTCAGCCAGGTGTCAACACATTTGAGCGTGCCGATTGCCGAAGCTTTGACGGCGATGTTCCAGTTCATCTGCACGGCTTCGTCGGTGATTCTGGCTTTGCTTAAAATTCCGCCGCCGAGTTTGTCCGTGTTGTAGAAATTCTCAAAAAACGTCGTGAAATAAGACGGGCGGTCTGAGGCGATGGCTTTTTTGATGTCATCGAAAACCGATTGGTCAACGCCTTCGGGGTTGTCGTCGGTTTTTAATAGAAACGGCGGAATCGCTCCGATTAAAATCGCACGACTGACGCGCTCTGACCCGAAAGTCGAAAGATAGCGCGTGACTTCGCCGGTTCCCATCGAAAAACCGATTAACACCGCGTCCGTCAAATCGAGCGTCGTCATCAGCTTGTTCAAATCTTCGGCGAACGTGTCGTAATCATAACCGCGCGACGGCTGGCTCGAATCGCCGAAACCGCGCCGGTCGTAAGCGATGACGCGAAAACCTTTGTCGAGCAGCATCGCGGTTTGCTTTTCCCACGAATGACCGTTGAGCGGAAATCCGTGAATCAGCACAACGGGCTGCCCCGCGCCCAAATCTTCATAATAAATTTCGATGTCGCCGGAATTTTCCTCTCCGACTTTGACGTATGGCATATTTTTGTTCTCCCTGGTTGAATTTAGTTAACTATCCTTCTCTCTATTCTCCGTGAAATTGAATCCGGTTTAATTTTTTGGCAGACTCAATTGATAGTATTCGAGCGGATTTGAAAAATGGATTTTATAAAATTTTCGGTTAGCGCAAGTGCGGGTAAAAACAGCGGAATGTTAGATTCTCGCGCATCTTACGAAAAAAGATTAACCGCGTCTTCGCGGCAAAATTGCCGGTTGGCTGAAACAAGACGAAAAGATTTATAATCGAAAGCGCACGAATCTATTTTAATCCAGGGAGCACATTATGACGAAAAGCGACGAGGGAAAAACCGTTTCTTATTGGGAAGCGAGCGAAAATTTAGTAGAAAAAGATTCTTTAAATCAATCAATCGAAACCGAAGTTTGCATTATCGGCGGCGGCATTTCAGGTTTGACGACGGCTTATCTTTTAACCAAAGCGGGAAAGAAAGTCGTTGTCATTGACGACGGCGCGATTGGCGGCGGCGAAACTTCAAGGACGACGGCGCATTTGTCGAATGCGATTGACGACCGCATTTACCGCATTGCAGAATGGCACGGCGACGACCACGCGCGCCTCGCGGTGGAAAGTCACGGCGAAGCCATCAGCCAAATTGAAAAAATCGCGGCGGCGGAAAATATAGATTGCGATTTCCTGCGCGTTGACGGATTTTTAATCGAAGCCGAAGACGGCGGCGAAGACGATTTGCAGAAAGAATTGGAAACGGCGCAGCGTTTGGGTCTTATGCAGATTGAAAAAGCGAGTCGCGCGCCGATTCGAGATTTCGATACGGGCGAATGTTTGCGCTTTCCGCGACAGGCGCAGTTTCACGTTTTGAAATACCTGACGGGTTTGGCAAAAGCGGTTGAAGCAAACGGCGGACAATTATTTTCCGGCACTCACGTAACCGAATGGACGGGCGAAGACGCGCCCGAAGTGAAAATCGAAAACGGTTTGACAATCAAGACACAGCAAATCGTTCTCGCCACCAACTATCCGCTGCAAAGCCGAATGTTCGCCGAGCTGCCCGCGTATCGAACGTATGTTATCGGCGCGAAAATACCGAAAGATTCCGTCGAAAAATGCTTGATTTGGGACAATGCCGACCCGTATATTTACGTTCGCACGCAGCCGGAAACCGATTACGATGTTTTGATTGTCGGCGGCGAAGACCACAAAACAGGGCAAGCCGAAGATTTCGACGCGCGTTTCGGTCGGCTCGTGCAGTGGACACAAAAGCATTTTCCGATGGCGACGGAAATTTTATACAAATGGTCGGGGCAATATCTCGAAACGCACGACGGCTTGGCTTTTATCGGTCAATACTCTTCGAGCGAGCCGAATGTCTTTTTGATTACGGGCGATTCGGGAATGGGAATGACACACGGCACAATCGGCGGAATGCTTGTGTCGGATTTAATTTTGGAACGCGAAAACGATTGGGCGAAAGTTTATGAACCGACACGCATTTTAACGCAGTCCATTACCGAAGCTGTGCCGGAAATTTTAAGCTCGACCGTGCCATATGTTGATTGGTTAAAAGGCGGCGATGTTTCTTCGGCAGACGAAATCAAAAACGGGATGGGCGCAATCATCAGCCACGGCACGACGAAAATCGCCGCGTATCGGGACGAAGACGGAAAACTTCATCAACGCTCGGCGGTCTGCACGCATTTGGGCTGCATCGTGCGGTTTAATTCTTTAGAGAAAACTTGGGATTGTCCGTGTCATGGCTCGCGTTTTTCCACCGACGGCTGCGTGATAAATTCACCGGCGATTGCGCCGCTTGCCGAATTGAAGGAGGAGTAATTCACGACGAGGGGCGCGCGAGATAAAATTTCGCGTCCTTTATTTTTCCTCGCACAAAAATTGGCGGCTCGTTTGCTCGCACAAACGAGCCGCCAATTTTATTGAATTACAATCAAACTTAAACTAAATCAACGGAAGTCCGATTGTTTTTCCCGCGCCAACCGCCGAATCTTCGCAGGGCTAAAGAAATTCCTGTCCAAACCAAAAACGCGCCGCCGACGCAGGCGAGAAACCCGACAAATTTCCCAATGTTGCCGCCAGTTTCGCCCGTGTGCGTGAAGCGAATCCAGGAGCGAAGTTGCCGGGCGGAATTTTGCGCGCCGTAGGCTTCCCATTTTGAAATCTCTGCCGTTTTCGTATCAATCGTCAGTGACGAGCGGGCGAAGCGGTTCCAGTAAATTCCCTCCTCAATCGTGAAAACGGCGGCATCTTTAATAATCGGAAGGCGCAAGGAAATTGATTTGTGCGCCGTGTGATTCGCGGCTTTCGTCCAGATGTCGTTTAAGTTTTCCGGCAAAACGAAGGGTTGTTCGTCTCCGGCGGGCAGCGCGGCTTGCTGTTGCGGCGGCGGCTCGTTTCCGGTCAGCGTGTAAACTAAATTTCCCGCCCATTGATAAGAAATTACCACGCCCGTTAAAGTCAGAACGATTAGCGCGAGCGATGACCAGAAACCGATGACCGTGTGCCAGTTGAAATCGCGCGCTTTGCCTTTGACTTTCGAGCGGAAAACTATTGCGGCTCTGAAATGCTTCCAAGTCCGGCGGCGCGGAAACCAGATATAAACGCCGGAAATCGCCAGAAATAAAAATAAAAAATTGGCGGCGGCATTAATTGATTTGCCAACGTCGCGCCCGCTGCCGGAGAGCGCGAGCCAGCGGTGCGCGTCCTGGACGGTGCGGAAAAATCCGCGCCAGCCTTTCGCGCTTTCGCCTGTAATCGCGCCCGTGTAAGGATTGACGAAAATCTGTCCTTCGCGTCCGAGACTGACGTTTGCCGACGCCGATTCGTCGTTTCGCAAAGTAATGTTTGATAATTTCGCGTTCGGTTTTTCCGCCTGAACTGCGGCGATGATTTCCGAAACAGGTAGGCGAATAGCGTTTTCCGCCGGAACTTCGACGACGCGCATTTCACGCTCGGCGTATTCCAGAATATTTGATTCGAACGAGAGCAGCGCGCCGGTGACGCACATTATGAAAATAAAAATTCCGGCGAGAACGCCCGAAATCAGGTGCAGCCAGAAAATGATTTTGCGAAAAAATCTCATAAAACAAAATAACCGCCGAAAATTCATATTTTCCGGCGGTCAAAAAGACTAAAAATTAAACGTCGTGCGAAACGTCAGCGTGCGCGGCGCGGCGATTTCGATGTTTGAACCGACCGAGGCGTTAACGTAAATTAATTCGTCGAACACGTTTTCGACGTTAAGCGCGAAATTGACGAATTTGTTCACACGGTAGAACACAGCCGAATCAACGCGCGTAAATGACGGCAAAACGAGCGGGTCGGGCGCGGCGAAAGTTCGCGCGCCGTTGCTGCCCAGGCGTTTTCCTTGCCAGAACATTCCGAAACCCGCGCCGAAGCCTTTTAGATAACCTTCGCGTCGGTCGTAGCGAGTATAGACGTTATAAGTCCATCGCGGCGATTTTTCCGCCGGAGAATTCGGAATCGGCGAATTTTGCGGCGGCAAGCCCGTGACCGTTAAACTTGAAGGAAATCCTTTGTAAATCGCGTTCAAGTAGCTCACGCCCGCCGAAACGCGCAAATCTTGGCGCACTTGAAACTCGCCCGTCATTTCCGCTCCGCGCGAGCGCCGCGTTCCGGCTGGAACGTAATAACGCACGTTGTTGGAATTTAGAACGTTCGCGTCCGTTTGCACGAGCGCGTTGTCAATCTGATTTTGAAAAAGCGCGACGGTTAATCCAACGCGGCGATTCAGCAAATCGTATTTCGCGCCGACTTCAAAATTTCTGCCAGTCACGGGCGCAAAAGTGCCTCGATTGCCGTTCGCGTCTTCGAGCAGCGGATCGTTCGGATTGTAGCTGGTCGAATAACTCGCGTAAATCGCCAATTCCTGCGTCGCGTTAAAAACAACTGCCGCGTTCGGAACGATTCCGCTGCTGCGCGTCGGCGGCGCGGTTACGAGCGCGGTCGGGGCGGGTTTGTTCTGCCCGTAATTAAATCCGAGCGTCACGTTCCAGCGTCCGTTATCGAACGACGTGCGGTTTTGAATGAAGCCGTTCAATACAATGTCCCGACTCCACACGCCGAACGCGATTGCCGGATAAACGTCGCGCAGCGGCGACGATGTTTGTCCGGTGTAAACGTTAATCGGCGACTGCGCTCCGGGAATTGCGCCTCGCGCCGTCGTCACGCGCGAATCCAAAATGCGCTGGTAGAAACCGATTTGCGTCGTGTTTTTCCACCAGCCGTCGTTCAGCCATTCATAACTCGCGTCGGCGTTGAAATTGTTATAGTGCCGCTCGGTTAAACTTTTCGCCTGAACGCGCGAAACGAGGTTTTGCCTCTGAAGTTGATTGATTTGCGCCGCTGAAGAAACCTGCGGAACGAATTGATTGATGTCTGTGTCAAAAGAAACGAAACGATACGCCGCGTTGACGCGAATTTTATCGGTTACTACTCCGCGAAAATCAACGCCGATCCACCCGGTTTTTTCGATTCGTCTGCCCGCCGAAAGATTGACATCGAGCGGCGATAAATCGCTTTCGTTAATCGGCGAACTATTGCGGTCGTTCGTGCTGAGCGAAGTTGTCGGCGAGATGACGACTCCGCCGCCGTATGGACGATTGAAATGTGTGTATTGAAAACTCGGCGTGAGAACGTAGCGTCCGTCTTTGTCCAACTTAAATGAGACCGAAGCGTTGGTGTAACGATTGCGGTCAAGCGTGTCCGCCGTGAAATAATTTGAATTTTCGAGCGTCAACAATCCGCGGTATAAAACTCGATTGCTTTTCGTGAACGTTCCGGTTGTGTCAATATCAAAACCGTATGACGGACGCTCCCCGAGGGAAACGCCATTGCCGTCGTAACCGCCGCCGCGCAAATCAACGCGCGTGAAGCGATTTTCCCGCGGACGTTTGGAAACGAGATTAACGAATCCGCCGGGCGAGCCGGTCGAACCGTAAATCAAAGCCGCCGGACCACGCAGCACGACCGCTTCTTCGATGCCGAAAAGACTCGCGCCGAATCCGTTACTGCCGACGTTAATGCCCGCAAAACCGTCGAGCCGCGTGTCGTCCGGCGACTGACGATAGCCGCGCGCGTAAAAATGATAACCGCCGTTGCGGTAACTATTCGGTGTGATTCCCGGCACATAGGGCAGCACGTCGGAAACCTGCCGGAAGTTTTGTTCGCGCAGGCGTTCATCGCCGATGACCGTCACGCTGCGCGGCGTTTCGTGAATCGAAACCGGAAGTTTCAAAGTTGATTCGACTGCCGCCTCCGCGCCGTCCAAAACAATCGTTACCGACTCAGTGACCGCGCCCGCCGCTAAAGTCAAATCCGTATTTTGATTAACCGCATCCAAGCTGATTTCGCGCTCGAAAAGGGCGAAACCCTCTTTCTCAACCGTTAAGCGATATTTTCCGAACGGTAGCGCGCCGAATGAAAAAACGCCGTTCGCGTCCGAAATCGTTTGGCGGTCTGCGCTTATCTCGCCGCGCAGAATGATTCGGGCTTCGGGAACAATCGCCTTGTTCTCGTCAGTCACAACGCCTTGCAGGACGGCTGTCGAACTCTGTGCCAAACCGATTGAAGTTATTAGAAAAATTGAAAAAGCGGTCGGTGAAATTAAACGAAAGATTTGTTTGATTGCAATTTTAATCGTTACACGATTCATTTTTTTAAGTAAACTCCTGCCGGAGAAAAAATTTTGATTGAATCGCCCCCGTGCCATGATTAATCGCAGGCGGCAGACGTCGGTCAAAATTTTTGGTTTCCGGTTAATGAAAGGTGTGCTAAGATTGCTTCCGCACACGATTCGTTATTCGTTCCAAAGAGACAACGGATTTTTGTGTTTCGAGTCTTTGGCGTTGCCGCGCTAAAGACTTTTTTAACGACAAAGAATTGAAATTGAAAATCGTTTTCAACAAAGATTAAATTATAATCGGCTCATCCAAGGGCTGTCAAGATGATGAATAATAAAATTGTGTTGGATGCTTTTTTCGTCTCGTAAAAGGATTGTCGAGCAGCCGTTATGAAGCGTATTAAAATTAATCAGCAAGAACAAAATCCACGCTCGAAAGTTCGACAATAGAACGAATTCAAATGGCAATCAAATTTTTAATTTCATCTATTTTTTCGAGCGCCGCTGCTTCGCCGGCTTGGATAAATTCATCCATCTTGCTGATTTCGTCCGGGCGGAGATGAGCGATTTGCGGAATGATGACGACATCGGCGCGGTAGTGATGCGCCTTTGACGCGGCGCGGAGAAGCATCATCGCCGATTGAAAAAAAATGCCGAGCAGAGTCGAGGGCGAACCCCAGTAACTTGCGCCGGAAGCCAGCACGTCAACCGCGATGACGATTTCCGCGCCGAGCCGCCGGACGGCTTTCGTCGGGACGTTCGAGACGACGCCGCCGTCAATAAGGCGTCTGCCTTCGATTTCGATTGGAACGAACACGCCGGGAATCGCGCAGCTCGCTCGCACCGCCGCCGCCAAATCGCCCGCGTCCTTTAAAATCACTTCGACGCCCGATTCCAAATCGCAGGCGACGGCGGCGTAAGGAATCGCTAAATCTTCAAAATTTTGTCGGGGAAAATGTTCTCTGATAAACGCGCCCATCCCGGCGTTCGACAATAAACCTTTCGGCGAGTAGGAAAATCCGGTCATCCGAAACCAACTGATTTTTCTGCCGATTTTAATAATTTCTTCGACGCTCAAACCCGAAGCGTAAGCGGCGCCGACAAACGAACCGGCACTTGTTCCGGCGATGCAGTCAATCGGAATTTTATTTTCGACGAGGACTTTCAGAACGCCCAAGTGAGCGAAGCCGCGCGCTGCGCCGCCGGAGAGAGCGATGCCGATTTTTTTTCGAGACATAATTTGAACTGAAAACTGAAAAGCGAAAACTGGAAACTCGTAGCGGTTTTTAGTTTTCACTTTTCAGTTTTTACTCGATCATTCGTGTAAATTGATTTTCGACTGTGAAAAACTTAATCTCATTTTAACATCAAATATGACCGCGCCCGAATCTTTACAATATTCACGCCCGACGCTGGTCGCCGACATTGCGGCGGGCGAACAGATTTGTTCGGTTTGCTCGCGCGAGGCGAAAAACGAGTTTGTGCCGCTTGCGACTCTGCCCGACGACTTGCGCAATCTCATCTGCGCCAACGCTTCCGACGCAAACGCATTTCAGGAGATTTGCGCCCGCTGCGCGCGGCTTTTCGAGCGCGCTAAAACACATATTTTGAGCGATGCGGCGGTGAACAAAGACGGCTCGTTCGTTCTCTCGACGCCTCTGCGCCTTGATTCGGACGAACGATTTACCGGCAAAAATGTGACGATTGCCTTTCTCGATTCGGGATTTTATCCGCACAAGGATTTGACCGAGCCGAAGAATCGAATTCTAGCTTATCAAAATATGAACGCGACCGACGGCGAAGTGGCATCTTTGTGGCAGCCGGACGTGGCGAGTTGGCACGGAATGATGACTTCGGTCGTAGCGGCGGGAAACGGCGGTTTGTCGAACGGTTTTTACCGCGGCATTGCGCCGGAGGCAAACGTCGTTTTGGTGAAATTAGCCAGAACCGGGCGCATCACCGAGCATAATATCCAGGACGGTTTGGAATGGGTTTTGGCGCACCGCGAAAAATTTAATATCCGAATCGTGAACATTTCGGCGGGCGGCGATTTCGAGCAATCTTACCTGCACGATTCTTTATCACAAACGGTTGAAGAGTGCGTCTCGCAGGGACTGACAGTTGTGTGCGCCGTCGGCAACGCCGGACATCTGCCGAACCATCCGGTCTTTCCGCCCGCCTCTGCGCCTTCGGCGATTTCCGTCGGCGGGCTTGACGATCACAATTCGATCAACCGTGCGCGGCGCGGAATGTATCGCTCGTCGTATGGTCCGACGCTCGACGGCTTGCAGAAACCGGAAATCATCGCGCCGTCAATCTGGATACCGGCGCCGATTCTGCCCGACACGCCGACGGCGCAGCAAGCCGCTATGCTCGACGTTTTAGACAAAGCCGAAGATCAGGATTTGCACCGAATTATCGAAGCGAACCCGAATCTCGAACCGGAACTCGATGCCGCGCTCGACCGTCCGGTTCACGTTCTGCGCCAAATAATCGCTCTCAAATTGCGCGATGAAAACGTGATTACGCGCCATTACAAATACGTTGACGGAACTTCATTTGCCGCGCCGATTGTCTCGTCGGTCATCGCGCAGATGCTCGAAGCGAATCCCGTTTTGACGCCGCAGCAAATCAAAAGAATCTTAATCTCGTCGGCGGAACGCCTGCCGCATTACGAAGTTGACCGCCAAGGCTGGGGCGTTCTCGACCCGCGGCGAGCGGTCGAGATGGCGATAAACCGATCTTCGGACATCGGTCTTTGATTTTATAACTCAACTTTCAATGTAGAAAACGAAGACCAAATGCCGAAGACCTAAGACCGTCTTTATTTATTGATTGACAAAATTATACAGCACGACGCCGGAAGCCGAAACGGGTTGATTGTTGACTCGGATCGGATTGAATTTCGATTGACGGGCGGCGGCTTCTGCAGAAGCGCGAAGCATCGGATTTCCGCTCGTCGCGCGTGCCGAAGTGACGTTACCTGCTTCGTCCACTAAAACTTGTACGGCGACCTGTCCGTCCGCCCGCATCTGTTTGGCGAGCGGCGGATAAGCCGGTTTCGGCAGATTGACGGCGCGACCGTTTAAGATTCCCGCATTGACCGGACGATTTACTGCTGGCGCTGTCGGTGTCGGCGACGCGCTCGGCGACGGGCGCGGCGACGGAGTCGGGCTGGCGTTGGTCGGCAGCGCGTTCGCGTTCTCGTTGATCGCGCCGTTGACGTTGAGGTTCGTTCCGGGCGTCGGAGTCGCGGTCGGCGTCTTAGTCGGCGTCGGCGTTTTCAGGTTGGCATTTGCATTAGCATTAGCATTGGCGTTCGCATTGACATTGACATTCGCATTCGCGTTAATGTTGCTGTTGTAATCGAAATTAGCAAGCGAATTGCCGGCATTGAAATTGGTATTTAGATTGATGTCTATCGAATTAAAATTCGTATTATAGTTAACGTTCTGATTGGCGTTGGAATTCTGATTATTTAAGAACCAGAAAATTCCCGCCGCGCCAGCTAAAACCGCTATCGTTCCCACAACCGTTAGAAAAACGACGGTCGCCGTATTGGATTTTCGCGGCGGTTGGTGACGGCGAATTGTTTCGCGGGCTGCCGCCCGAACTGCTTCCCTTTGCAGCGGCGGCGGACTTTCCGATTCAGTTTTGCCAGTCGTCGGAATGACGATGCGCGGCGGCGAAGAGAGACGTTCGCCCTCGGGTTCGGAATCGGAGACGGGCGAAGGATTTTTGCGGCGGATAATCGTCTCTTCGCCCAAATCGTCTTGTTTGCTTTCGCTCGGCAGGGCGGTAAAATTCGGCTCGCTTTCCTCGATGAGCGGCGTGCCGTCTTTGGTGCAAAAGCGCAGAATTTCCTCGTCGTAACGGGTTTTGCAGGTTGGGCAAAATTTCATAATTTTATTTATCAAATTCCCTTTTCGATTTTTTTATCAAATCCGTTAAGTCAATCTCGCATACGCATTCTATCACGATTTTTCGCGTCGAAGAATATCGGCGGTTTATTAGAAAGCGGATTATTCGGTGAAGCATCGCCGGTGGCGGCGGGCAACAGACGGAGACGAGTTTTTATTTCTCGCGCATTTGCCATAAACTCGTCTTTATGAAAAATATTATCGTCATCGGCGCCGGTTTGGGCGGACTCGCCGCCGCTTGTCGGCTGGCAAAATCCGGTTTTGACGTGACGATTTTGGAGAAAAACGAAACGGTCGGCGGAAAAGTAAACTCGGTCGAGGCGGACGGTTATAAATTCGACACGGGCGCGTCGCTTCTAACAATGCGGCACGTTTTTGAAGATTTATTTAATTTTTGCGAAAGACGCCTCGAAGATTACCTGAACATCGAGCCGCTCCAGACGATTTGCCGTTACTTCTGGTCGGACGGCAGCCGGTTCGACGCGTCAAGCGATTTGCGTAAAACCGAAAACGAGATTGCGAAATTAGAGCCGCGCGATGTGGAAAACTTCCGAAAATATCTGGCTGACGCGCGGCGCAAATACGAGATTGCCGGTAAAACTTTTCTCGCGCATTCGTTAAATGATTTGCCGAAACTGTTGCGCCCTAAATACCTCAAAGATTTGTTGCGCATTTCTTCGATGAAAACTCTCGCGGCGCACAACGAAAGTTATTTTCAATCCGCGAAACTGCAACAGCTTTTCAATCGTTTCGCCACTTATAACGGCTCGTCGCCTTATCAAACTCCGGCGACTTTCGCGCTCGTGCCGTTCGTCGAATTCGGTTTGGGAGCGTGGTATGCGCGCGGCGGCATCTATGAGATTCCGCAGGCGCTCGAACGACTGGCAAAAGAATTCGGCGTAGAAATCAAATTAAATTGCCCCGTCCGAAAAATCATCATCGAGAATAAAAAAACAATCGGCGTTCAGACAGAAGACGGCGAGATTTTGAAAAGCGATTACGTCGTCGCCAATTCCGACGCAGTGGAAACTTACCGGAATTTGATTGACAAAGAATTTTTCAATGAAAGATTAGACAAACGTCAGCCGTCTTCGAGCGGTTTCGTTTTGCTTTTGGGCGTCAAAAAAAGATACGAAAATCTGGCGCATCACAACATCTTTTTTTCCGACGATTACCCAGCCGAATTCGACGCGCTTTTTCGGGATTTGCGACCGGCGCGCAATCCGACGATTTACGTTTGCGCCAGTTCCAGAACCGATGCGACGCAGGCGCCGGAAAACTGCGAAAATCTGTTTGTGCTAGTCAACGCGCCTTATACGAGCGCGAAAACCGATTGGAAAATCGAAGCGAAAAGTTACCGCGATTCGATTATTGAAAAACTGGAAAGTTTCGGTTTGGAAAATTTAGAAGCGTCAATCGAGTTCGAGCAAATTATCACGCCGGAAGAATTTGAAAATAAATATCGAACCAACCGCGGCTCGATCTACGGCGTTTCGTCAAACGGAATTTTTTCGGCTTTTCTGCGCGTGCCGAATCGCTCCGGACAAATCGAAAATCTTTTTTTCGTCGGCGGCGCGACGCATCCGGGCGGCGGAATGCCGCTCGTTTTGCTGTCGGGAAAAATGGCGGCGGAAATGATAAGGAAAGGCGCCGGAGAAGGATTCGGTTTTTAGTTTTCGGTTTCTATAATTTAGTTCCGATTTAATGCTTAATCTATAAACGCAAAATACTAAAAACTAAAAACCAAAAACTACCTTTGCTTCCCGCTTAGATTATTTACTATTTTCGCCGGTTCGTTCTATTATCATAGAAACTATGAAACGATGCCCGAATTGCCAGACGACTTACGCCGACGACAGTTTGCAGTTTTGCCTGCAGGACGGAACTCCGCTCGTCGGAATTCCGAATCAGAATCCAGCGGATTATTTCAACACCGAATCAGAAACGGTCGTTTCGCCCAAAAGAGTCGAGCCGATACGGTTCGAGCCGCCGAGTTCGTATCAAACGAACGATGCGAACCGGCAGCCGACGAATGAGCCGGTCGTCATCGAAAAACACGAAAAGAAAAAATCGAACACCGCGGCAATCGTCACGCTTTCGGTTTTGGGAACGATTTTGCTGCTCGCTCTGGGCGGTTTGGGCGCGTGGCTTTATTTCAGCAATAAGAAAACGCAGGTCGCCGTCGGCGTCAACACCGCGCCTCAGAATCGTCCTTCAAATGCGAATGCGGCGAACCAAAACACGAACGCTAATGTCGCCACGCCGTCGCCAACAGCGACTGCCACGCCTACCGCGCAGCCGACGCTCAAACCCGAAACGGCGAAAGCCGTTACCAATGACGTGAAAAATGTCGTGGACGAATGGAAGGACACGACGGAAAATCTCGACCTCGACGCGCACATCGACCAATACGCCGATACGGTTGATTTTTACAAAGCCGGGCGCGTTAATGTTGACCGAGTTCGCAACGACCGCGCGCGCGCCTTTGCCGCATACGACACAATCAATATCAATATTGATAACGTGAAGGTTACGCCAGACGCATCGGGCGAACGAGCGACCGTCGTTTTAGACAAAGAGTGGAATTTTGAAGGCGCGGAAAAATTCTCGTCCGGCAAAGTGCAGCAGCAACTAACGCTCAACAAAATCGGCGGCAGATGGCTGATTACCGGCGAGAAGGATTTGAAGATTTATTACACGCAGAAATAATGTCCTTCGTCCTTTGTCCTTTGTCCTTCGTCTCTCTTTTCAAACTTGAATATTTAATTTGTGATTTTCACAACAAAAAACTAAGGACAAAGGACGAAAGACTAAATAAAATGAAAGCTCTGCGCTTTGAAAACAATCAATTACAACTCGCCGAGATTCCAAAACCGATGAGCGAAACGGAGGCGGTCGTGCGCGTTACGAAATCGGGAATCTGCAATACGGATTTGGAAATCGTGCGCGGTTACGCCGGATTTTCGGGAACTATCGGACACGAATTCATCGGCGTAGTTGAAGAAGCTTTTGACGCGCCGCAGTTCGTCGGCAAACGCGTCGTCGGCGAAATCAACGCCGGTTGCGGCGAATGCGAATGGTGTTTGCGCGGCGATTCGCGCCACTGCCCGGCGCGAACCGTGTTGGGAATCGTCGGACGCGACGGCGCGCACGCCGAATTTTTAACGCTGCCCGCACGCAATTTATTGGAAGTTCCCGATGCGGTTTCCGACGAGCAGGCGGTTTTCGTCGAACCGCTCGCGGCGGCGTTTGGAATCAACGAACAAATCGAGATTACCCCGGAAACAAAAGTCGTCGTTATCGGCGACGGTAAACTCGGCAATCTGTGCGCTCAAACGCTCTCTTTGAAAAGTCGTAATGTCGTTCTCGTCGGAAAGCACAAAGAGAAACTCGCGCTTGTCCGTGAGCGTAATATCGAAACTGTTCTGCTCGATGACGCTTTGAAATTGAATAAATGTTTTGACGTTGCGGTTGAAGCGAGCGGCGCGGAATCGGGTTTTAATCTGGCACTCGATTTACTGAAACCGCGCGGCAAGTTAGTTTTGAAATCAACATTTCACGGCGCGGCGCAGTGGCAGGCGTGGCGCGTCGTGGTCGAGGAAATCACGATTGTCGGCTCGCGCTGCGGCAGATTCGCGCCCGCGCTCGAATTACTGAAAAACAAATCGGTGGCGGTTGAAAATCTCATCAGCGAGGAACTTTCTTTAAGTGAAGGCGTGCAAGCAATCGGACGCGCCGGGCAGAAAGGCGCGATGAAAATTATTCTTTCGATGCCGAATCAGCGTTAAAATTAAAGTTGTAAATTTTCCGCATCGGTTCGTCATTCGCAAACGGCTTTTGTTATACTCGGTTAAAGCTACACTTGCCGGTTTCGGCACTATTAAGGAGAAATAGATTTATGTTTGTTCGTTGCAAAGAATCTGAAGTTTTTCTCTCGCGCAGGATTCGTCTTTTGTTTTTGAATTTAGTATTTGCAGGTTTGTTTTTTGGCGTCAATCAGAGTTTTTCCCACGCTCAAACCGAAACGGAAAAACCGAAGCCTTCGACCATTACGCCGGAAATGCTTTCTGCTTCGTTTGCCGAAGTTTCAAAGCGCGTCGAAGCGGCGGTCGTCAACATTGACACCAAAGGCAAAGTTCCGGCGGAAATAACGCTGAAAGGCGAAAAGCCGGAGGCTGGTAACCAAAACGATTTGTTAGAAATGTATCGCCGAATGTTGCCGCGCCGCCCGGCGGCGGCGGTCGGCAGCGGTTTTATTGTGGACAAGTCGGGCTATATTTTGACGAACGCGCACGTCGTTGACGAAGCCTCGCGCATCATCGTCAGCCTTCAATCCGGCGAAGAACACATTGCCCGCGTCGTCGGCACAGACGGCGAAACCGATTTGGCGATTTTGAAAATTGACGCGGGGCGCGATTTGCCGTTTATCAAACTCGGCAATTCCGACCGGGCGCAGGTCGGCGATTGGGTTCTGGCAATCGGCTCGCCGTTCGGTCTGGCGCAAACCGTGACGGCGGGAATTATCTCGCAGACGAAACGCGAAACGCCTTACGGCTCGCAGTTTCAAAAATTTATCCAGACCGACGCGGCGATCAATCGCGGGAACTCCGGCGGACCGCTCGTAAATATGGACGGCGAAGTCATCGGCGTCAATTCGCAAATCGCCACCTCGACCGGTGACTACAACGGCATCGGTTTCGCTTTGCCGGCAAACGAAGCGGCGAATGTTTACCGGCAAATCAGAGAATACGGCAAAGTGCGGCGCGGTTATTTCGGCGTCAATCTCGATTCGGTGAAAACCGAGTTCGCCAAAGTTTATGGACTCGCCGAAGCGAAGGGAGCGATTGTAACTAACGTCAGCGACCGGAAAAGCGCCGCCGCCTTAGCCGGGCTGCAGGCGGGCGATATTATTCTGGAATTTAACGGCGAGAAGGTGGCGAGCGCGCCGGACTTAGTGGCGAAAATCGCCGCCGCCGCGCCGGAAAAAGAAGTCGGCGTCGTTTACCTGCGCGAAGTCGGCGCCGCGCTCGAACGCAAAACCGCGGTCGTCAAACTTGCCGAACGTCCGTCGAGAGATCCGATTGTTGACGAAGCAGATGTTCCGAAAAAACTGCCCGTCAGTGACACGAAAAAACCGGTCGAACCGTTCGGTTTAACCTTGATTGAACTCACGCCGCAGCTCGCCGCCGTTTACAAAGTCGAGGGCGAAAAAGGTTTGATTATCAAAAACATCAACCAGGCGAGTTTTATTGCCGACGTTAAAAACTCGAACGGCACCGACGCATTCAAGGAAGGCGATTTGATTCAGCGCATCAATCGCGCGCCGGTCACGGATTTAAAATCTTTTAATGAAACCGTCAGCAAACTTAAGAAAGGCGATGCCGTCGTTTTGCAGATGCAAAGCTACGATTTGCAAACGCAAAATCCGCAAAAGCGCATCGTGCAATTTACAGTTCAGTAAATAAGTCAGTCCGAAATTCAAAGTCCAAAGTTTCAAGTCAACGCGTCTGCGACTTGAGACTTTGGACTTTCGACTTTAGACTTATAAAATTATGGTAAAAGCGAAAGAAGCAAAAAAAGCGAAAACATCAACCAAAACTTTTCACAATTACATCGGCGGCGAATGGACGAAAAGCGCGTCGGGCGAATCGTTTGAAAACTTGAATCCGGCTGACACCACGGATGTCATCGGGCGTTTTCCCGCGTCGAATGAAGAAGACGTAAACCGAGCCGTCGAAGCTGCGAAAAATGCCGCGACGAAATGGCGCCGAACGCCCGCGCCGAAACGCGCTGAAATTCTTTTCCGGTTGGGCGAAATTCTACGCGCGAACAAAGACCGCTTCACGCGCGAGATGACGCGCGAGATGGGCAAGGTGACAAAAGAAGCGGGCGGCGACGTGCAGGAAGCGATTGACTGCACCTATTACACGGCGGGCGAAGGCAGGCGGTTGCACGGCTTTACCACTCCGGCGGAAATGCCGAACAAATTTGCGATGTGTGTCCGCCAGCCGGTCGGCATCTGTGGGCTGATTACGCCGTTTAATTTTCCGATGGCGATTCCCTCCTGGAAACTTATTCCCGCGCTCGTTTGCGGCAACACGGTCGTTCTTAAATCCGGCGAAGACGTGCCGCTTTCGGCTTTGAATTTAGTCAAATCCTGCGAAGAAGCCGGAATACCGAAAGGCGTTGTCAATCTCGTCAACGGACACGGTGCGGAGGTCGGCGCGCCGCTCGTGGGTCACAAAGACGTGCGCCTGATTTCTTTTACCGGCTCGACCGACACGGGCAGGAACATCGCCGAGCAATGCGCGCAGACAAATAAAATCGTCAGTTTGGAGATGGGCGGCAAAAACGCGATTATCGTAATGGACGACGCGGACGTGGAGAACGCCGTCGAAGGTTCTTTGTGGGGCGCGTTTGGAACGAGCGGACAACGCTGCACGGCTTCGTCGCGGCTCGTCGTTCACCGAAAAGTTTATAAAAAATTCTGCGAGAAATTAGTCGAGCGAGTTAAACAATTAAAAGTCGGCAACGGACTTGAGGCGAAAACCGAAGTCGGTCCGGTCATCAATCAAGCCGCGATGGAAAAAATTCTCGGCTACATCGAAATCGGGCAAAAAGAAGACAAAGCTAAACTCGCCTGCGGCGGCAATCGTTTGACGCGCGGCGATTACGCGAAAGGTTATTTTATCGAACCGACGGTTTTCACCGACGTTGCGCCGACAATGCGCATCGGGCAGGAAGAAATCTTTGGTCCCGTCACGTCGGTCATACCGTTTTCCACGCTCGACGAAGCGATTGATATCGTCAATAACGTTCCTTACGGTTTGTCGTCGGCGATTTACACGCAAGATGTCAATCAAGCGTTTTACGCGATGCAGGAACTTTACACCGGAATTTGTTACGTCAATTCGGCGACCATCGGCGCGGAAGTTCATCTGCCGTTCGGCGGCACGAAAGCAACGGGCAACGGACACCGCGAAGCCGGAACGCAGGTTTTAGATATTTTCACCGAATGGAAATCGCTCTATGTTGACTATTCGGGCAAACTGCAAAGGGCGCAGATTGATTTGGTTGAGATTTGATAATTTTCCGCGATTTTTATTCGTTTCGTTTGATAATCATCAAAGTAATATCGTCGTGCTGCGGCGCGGTTTGGGCGAAATCGTCTATCGCTTCAAAAACTTTGCCGACGATATTTTCAGAAGAATTTCCGAGAATCGGATGCAGACAATTTAAAAGTCTTTCGTCGCCCCATTCGTTTTCGGCTTCGTCGTAGGCTTCGGTGACGCCGTCCGAATAAAGCGCGAGAAGGTCGCCCGAATTTAATTCGAGATGCTTTTCTTCGTAACCTTTGCCGAGCATTTCGAGCATATCGGACGCCATCATTCCGAGCGGCAGTCCGGTTGATTCGAGTTTTTCCGCCGCGCCTGATTTGCCTCTCAAAAGCATACAATCGCCGTGTCCGGCGTTGACGTAATTGGCTTTGCCAGTCGCGGGGAAAATTTCAAATAAAATCGCGGTGACGAATTTGTTCGACGGCGTGGTAGCGTGCAGCAATTCGTTGGTGCGCGAAGCGAGTTCGACCAAGGTCGGGACTCGTCCGAGCAGAGCGCGCAGTGTCGCCTGCATATTGCTCATCAAAAGCGATGCTGGCAAACCTTTGCCGGAAACATCGGCGACGCATAACAGATAAGATTTTTCGTCGTCAGCGGAAATTTTCTCAATCGGCAAAACGTCGTAATAGTCGCCGCCGCACTGCAGAGCCGGACGGTTTTTGGCTGCCAAATCGTAACCTTCGACGCGCGGCAGAAATTCCGGGAAAAGCCCTTCCTGAATGCTCGCCGCGAGCGCTAATTCCTGCTCCATTTTTTTGCGCTCGATGGTTTCCAAAACATACCACGAATTTTCCAGCGCAACGCCCGCCTGCGCGACGAGTCCCGCGCCGAATTCAAGATCGGATTCGGTATAAGCGGTTTTGCCGAGACGCGAACCCAAAACTAAAATGCCATTGGTTGATTCGGACGAGCGAATCGGAAAAACGAGTTCGGCTTTTTGTGCGAGAAGCGCGTCTTTAAAGGCGCCGTCGGGCAGATTTCGGGTGAAAACGGCTTCGGGCAGTTCGCCAGTCATTTCCGCAAAACTTTCGATTTCGGGCAGCGCAATTCCCTTCTGCCGCGCCAATGGCGGATGATTTTCTTTTTTCACGGCGAGCGCGTATTTGCCGACCGCCCAGCGCCCGGTCAAAGTTAAAACGAGCAGACGCGCCACTTCGTCGGGTTCGAGCGTCGAAGTCAAACCGCGAACAAGGTCGAGCAAAGCGCGCAGTTCCTGAACTTTTTCGTTTAACTGAAAATTAAATTGGCGCGTTTCGCGGTGCGCCTGCGCGTTCGCCAAGCTGCTCGCGGCGATTCCCAAAAGCGCTTTGAGCGATTCTTCCTCCTCCGGCATAATCGCTCCGCCGGGCGGTTTGCCGATTCCTAAAAGCCCGGTCGGATTCGCCAGGTCACCAATCGGGTAAATCGAATGTATTCCCGCTTCGCGCACAGTTTCTTCATTAAAAATATCGCCGATTTTTAAATTTTTAAGTCCGCGAATTTGCGCCAGCTTCATCGCGCCGTCTTCGCTGACGGCGATGAATCCGCGCCCGACAAGAGCGCGTCCCATCACGGTTCGCAGAAGATGTTGGAGAAGACTGTCTAAATCGAGCGACGAATTTAAAAGTTGCGCCGATTCGAGCAGCGATTCGAGGCGCGAGGTGTCGAGTGTTGTGACAGACATTTTGTAATTCTATTTTTGTTTATGAATGCGTTGAACTTCTAAAAATCAAGAAACAATTATTTTTTCTTTAATTTTTTGACCATATGCAGTTCGTTCTTTTTGCCTGGTTCGATTTCGTAGCGCACTTCGTCCATCAAAGTTTTCATCAGGCGCATCCCAAGCCCGCCCGTGCGACGTTTGTTGACGAGTTCGTCGAGTTTTTCCTGCTTGACCGCGTTCGGGTCGAAACCGTGTCCCGTATCTTCGACATCAATCGAAAGCGTCTCGCCGTCGAGTTTGGCGCGAATGATGACTTCTTTGGAAATGTCGTGTCCGTAAGCGTGTTCGATGACGTTGGCGCAGGCTTCGTCAACGGCGAGTTCGAGCTTTCCGGCGTCCGCCGCGTCCATTCCCGATTGCTGGGCGATGCTGCCGACGAATTCACGAATCAGCGCGAGATTTTCGGTCGAAGACGGCACGGTCAAAGCGAATTTTCTTTCAATCTGTTCCATCAGGCGGCACCTCCCGGAACGGCGGTCGCGTCATCAAAACGCCGCCTCGCGCTTTCGACATCAGGGCAAAAATCATACAACGATTCAAAGCCTAAAATTTCAAACGGCTGTTTTACTTTTTCGCTCAAGCCGCAGATTTTTATGTCGCCGTTTTCGTCGCGCACTTCTTCGATAAAACACATAAATACGCCGAGTCCGGCGGAAGAAATATACGTCATACGCTCGCAGTCAACGACGATTTTGTTTTGCCCCTGGTCAATCACCGTCTGGACGGCTTCTTCAAATTTCGGCGCGGTGTGAGCGTCAACCGCGCCTTCGAGACGGATGACGGCGATTTCGCCGTCGGTTTCGGTTGCAACCGAAAAAGGATTTGGCATAAAGAAATTTTCCTCGTTACGTGTTTAAAGTTAAATTATTGTCTGTTTAAATGTTGGAAAAAACAAACGGAATTCCGTTTTTTCCGACATTTTTCCGGCAGTCGGCGGAAAAATCATCAAACCGCTTTCAATACGACAAAAGTAACATCGTCGTCCGCCGGTCTGATTCCCGCCCAGGTTTCGGCAGCTCGAACGAAATGGTTTATGATTTCCTGCGGCGATTCAACGGCTATTTCCGGCAGCATCTCCGCCGCTCGTTCAAAACCGATCATTTCATTTTCGTGGTTAAACATTTCCGGGAAACCGTCGGTCATCACCGCGATGCAATCGCCCGTTAACAAAGTGAATTCCGTTTCCTGGTAAGGAAAATTGGCGACGCTTCCGAGCGGCATCGCTTTGATGGCGATTTTTTCGACTCGTCTTGTTTCGTTCCGGTAAATCAAAACCGCAGGCATTCCCGCAATGGCGATTGTTGCGCGGTCGCCCTTGACTTTAAGCATCGTCATCGCCATAAACAACCCGCGCAGATTCATCTTCTTTAGAGCGGCGGAAGACTTTTGGAATATCTGCGGAATGTTTTCGATTTCAGCAAAAGCGTTGAATAAACTTTTCATCGCCGTGACGACCGAACCGGCTTTCAAACCGTGTCCGGTCGCGTCGCCAACGGCAATCGTCAAAGTTCCGTCCGCGCCCGTATAAAAATCATAATAGTCGCCGCCGACTTCGGTCGCCGGTTTCATATACGCGGCGATTTCCAGGTTCGGCAATTGCGGCAGCTTTTTCGGCAGCATCGAAAGTTGCAACTGACGCGCTTCTTCGAGTTCTTTGGCTCGACGTTCGTTTTCAGCCTGCGTGCGTTCGTGCGCCAGACGCAATTCCGCTTCGGTGCGCTCGTGTTCTAACTGTTTCGCAGATAGTTCTTGAACCTGCGCGAGCTGCATTTCGAGGTGGCGATTCGTGCGAGCGAAATTCCGCGCCAGATAAAGCGAGACGGTCATCGGCACGCTCAACAACGCCGCGTATAAATTCAACTTGTGCAGCCAGCGAGGAGCTTCCCAAAAATCTCGTTCAAAAGCGATGTTGAAACCGACGCCGACGACGAAAAATCCGATGCCCGCCGCGATAATCCAAGCCCCCTCGCGGCGCCGGACGAGCGCGGTAATCATTATCCGCAAAGCGTCGGCGAGCGAAATAATCAACATCAAAAGCGTATAGTCGAAACCTGGAATTCTCGCCCACTGCAAAACGACGACAATCATCCACACCCCGAATAAAATCCAGAAAACGCGCAAAACGCGCCCGTTAAATTCAACGTAAAGAAACGCAAGCAGAACCAGAATCGCCAGTGATTGGAAGTTGATTCGCAGAATGTCGCACAACACATACGCGGTCGCGCCGAAATGTGTCGTGTTCGCTACGTTGATGAGCCAGATGGTCATGCCGAGACCGAGAACGAAAAAGCTGTAAAACAGATTTCCGCGGGCGCGGTGGTAAAAAACGAACAGCAAAAAATGGACGAGCGCGAGCGACCACAAAATCCCGACGAAAACGTAATCGAGACGTTCCGAACGGACGCGGTTTTCAAATTTGAGCGCCGCCTCGCGCCCCGCTTCGAGTTCAATCACAAAGCCCGGACGCGCCCCGCCGCGCACAAGCCACGCCCCGCGCCCACGTGACAAATCGCTTGCCGCTTGAAACGAGTAACGGACGGCAATCGTATGCGTTCCGGCATTTTGAAACGCAATTGGAAGCGGTAATCCGCGCGGGTTATATTCTTCATCGCCGTCCGGTCTAATTGTGCCGTATGATTGAAAGAGTTTGCCGTCGAGATAAATTTCCGACGCGCCCCACTGCCACATCCGCCACGCGAGCGGCTGATTAACCAGACTTTCGTCAACCGCGATTCGGAGACGAAACCACGCTTTTCCGTTCCACTTGCCGAGCGCCGCTGCCGGGTCGGAATTTATCTCGTCGTTGCTGAGCGATTTCCAATCTCCGTCGTCAAAATCTGCCGCCGCCCAGCGCGCGTCGTCGCCCGCTCGGTATTTCCACGGCAGTTTGTCGAGTTCGACGAATTTGCCTTCCGCCAATTTATCAGCCGTCAACGTGAAAATCTCACCGCTCTGCGCCGCTGAAAATGCCGGAGAAAGCAGCATCGAAAGTAGGGGCAAAAGCGAGCGGAAGATGATTTTTACAATGTGCATCAATTTGATTTTATCAATTGCCGTTGATTGTATTTTTTACTTTTAGCACGACGAACGTTACATCGTCATCCGGCGGGCGCGTTCCAGCCCAATCTTCGCCGACTTTGACGAAGCGATTGATAATTTCCTGCGGCGATAAATTTGCCGATTCGGTTAAAGTTCTATTGACTTCGCCGTCGCCGAGCATTTCGCCCGCTTCGTTGAACATTTCCAAGAAACCGTCGCTCATAAGGAAAATACAGTCGTTACCGGAGAGCGCAAATTCCTGTTCTTGGTATTCGACCGTCGCCAGGCTTCCGAGCGGCACAGCACGTAATTTTATCTCTTCGATTTCTCCGGTCGCGTGGCGATAAACTAACGTCGAAGGCATTCCCGCCGCGCTGATTGAAAAACGGTCGCCTTTGATTTTAAGCATCGTCATCGCCATAAACAGCCCGCGCAGATTCATTGCTTTAAGCGAACGCGAAATTTGCCTGAAAGTGTCTGGAATGTCCGGCGCGTGGGCGAGATTATTAAAAAGCCCCTTGGTGGCGGTGACTACGGTTCCGGCTTTCAGACCGTGACCGGTCGCATCGCCGACAGCGACGGTTAAAGTTCCGTCGGGCGAGACGTGAAAATCGTAATAATCGCCGCCGACCTCGGTCGCCGGTTTCATATACGCCGCAACTTCCAAGTTCGGCAGTTGCGGAACGGTTTTAGGCAACATCGAGAGCTGCAACTGACGCGCTTCTTCGAGTTCTTTGGCGCGTCGTTCATTTTCGGCGTGTAATTCGGCGGACAGACGTTCCTGTTCGATTTTCTGCTCGGAAAGCGATTTAACGTTTTCGAGCTGGGCGGCTAAATCTCGATTCGTGCGGGCGAAATTTCTGGCTAGAAAAACCGAAACGGCGATGGGAACGCCGAGCAGCAATACAAATTCGTTAAGTGCGACGAGGTATCCGGGCAATTCAGCAACTTTAAGCTGAGTTAGCAGCATCACAAACATCGAGATAGCGAAAAGCTGCACGCCGACCATTAAAATCCATGCTCCCGGACGTTTTTCCTTTAACGCTTTGACCAGCAAAAAGATGCCGAAGGCAAACGACAAAAAAATCGCCGCGCTCGGAATTATATTGAGTTTGCCGAGATTATTGAGAAAGACAGACGAGAAAACAACGCTCGTCGCCCACAGTGCGACGAGCGACCAAAATTTCCAGTCGAGTCGGCGACCGAAAGCGACGTGCAGAAATGCCAGCAGCGAAACGAAAACGACCGAAATCAAAAAGGTTGCCGATAAGCTCGCCGCAATATTGGAAGTTAAACCCTGATGCCCGAAAGCCAGCAAATTTCCGCAGACCAGATTTAAGGCGAAAGCGGCTGCGTAAATGCTGTAAAACAAATTGCCGCGTTCAGCGCGATAAAAGACGAACAGCAAAAAATGCAGCAGCGCAAGTCCGGTTAAAATCCCGACAAACAAAAATCCGATGCGCATCGAAGCTGAGTTGGCATAAGTTTGAATCGTCGTTTTGACATCGCTCGCATCGGCGATTGATAAAGAGAAACCCGGATTGATGTTATTTTTTCTGAACCACGCGCCCCACACGCCCGACATATCCTTCATCCCCGAGTGCGAATAGCGAACGGCGAGAGTATGCTCGCCCGCGCCGTCGAATTTAAACGGAATCGGCAAACGGTTCGGATTGTATTCGAGGTCGTCGTCGCCCGACTCGCTGATTTCGCCGAAGCGGGTCAGAAGTCGTCCGTCCAAGTAAATTTCCGACGCGCCGATTTGTCGTCCGACCAGAGCAAACGTGCGGTCGGCGATGCTCTCTTCAACTTTGAGCCGCAGACGAAACCACGCCCGCCCGTTCCAACCGCTCGGCGGAAGCGAATCAATTTTGACGCTTGTCGCTTCCAATTTGTCCCACGCGGAATCATCAAACTGCGGATCTGCCCATTCTTCTAGGTCGCCCGCTTGGTATTTCCAACCGGCTTTGGTCAAATCAACAGTTTTTCCGTCTTGTAAAGCATCCGCCGTGACGGTGAAAATTTCATTCTCCTGCGCCTGAAAATTTACCGGAGACGCGACCAGCAACAGAACAAATAATCGGACGGCGACAGCTATTTTACCGGCAACTAGCAATGCGATTTTCGGTGGTAAGTTCATAATAAAATTTACGGATGATTGCTGCTTGATATTAAGTCTAAAGCGACAAAATCTGCTGCACGCTTTCAGTCAGGTTTCTTAAGCGCGTGCGTAAACTAAAAGTGTTTTCAACGCGCGGCGGGCGTGAATTTAGTCGAGCGTTTCAACACAACAAGCGAAAATTAAACTTGCGAAATAGGAAAGACGCACGGAATTTTATAGCATCTGACAGTTCAAAAAATTTGACAAGTAAAACCGGCAGGCTTTTAAACTTAAATCTAAACTTTTGTCTTTCTGGTAAGTGAACAAATACTACCATTCATCAAACAATACTAAAAAACAAGGCTGTTGCCTTTTAATTATTAACGGAAACAAAGTAAAATCATAAAATATAGTTTTTTATCAAAGTATAGTTTTGGAGATTTTACAGAATGAAAATTGGATTACCAAAGGAAATAAAAGATAACGAATACCGTGTCGGGCTGACTCCGGCGGGCGTGCAGGCATTGTCGGATGCGGGACATAAACTTTTCGTGCAAAAGCGGGCGGGCGAAGGCTCGGGTTTCGCTGACGAACAATACGTTAACGCGGGCGCGACGATGCTGGAGACGGCGGACGACGTGTGGGGCGAAGGCGATATGATCGTCAAAGTTAAAGAACCGATTGCGCCGGAATACCCAAGAATGCGCGAGAATCAGTTACTTTTCACATATTTGCATCTCGCGCCCGAACCGGAATTGACCAAGCAATTGATCGAGCGTAAAGTTTCGGGCGTGGCTTATGAAACCATCACCGACGAGCGCGGAACGCTGCCGCTTTTGACGCCGATGTCCGAAGTTGCGGGCAGAATGGCGGTTCAAGTCGGCGCGACATACCTCGAAAAAATGAATGGCGGACGCGGCATTTTATTAGGCGGCGTGCCGGGCGTGATGGCTGGGCGCGTCGTAATTATAGGCGGCGGCGTGGTCGGCACGGAAGCGGCGAAAATGGCGATTGGCTTGGGCGCACACGTCACAATTATTGACAGAAATCTTGACCGGCTGCGCCAACTCGACGACATCTTTTTGTCGAAAGTGCAAACGCTCGCCTCAAGCCGTTACGCGGTTGAAGAAGCGATTTCTTCTGCCGATTTAGTCGTCGGCGCGGTGCTAGTCGTCGGCGCAGCGGCTCCTAAACTCGTTACGCGCGAGATGCTGAAATTGATTCCGAACGGCGCGGTTCTTGTTGACGTGGCGGTTGACCAGGGCGGCTGTTTTGAAACGACGCACGCGACGACGCATTCGAATCCGACTTATTACGAAGAAGGCGTTTTGCATTATTGCGTGGCGAATATGCCGGGCGCAGTGCCGCGCACTTCGACGTTCGCGCTGACGAACGCGACTTTGCCTTACGCGCTCGATTTGGCGAATAAAGGTTTGGAAAAAGCGATCAAAGACGACAAAGGACTACTTGAAGGCGTAAACACTTTTGGCGGCAAATTGACTTACGAAGCGGTGGCGACTTCGCAAAATTTGGATTACACGCCGCTCGATTCGATGATTGACGGCATTGCGGCGAAGGCGAGCCATTCTTAGAAATTTAGTTTCGGCTTTAATTCAATCGGCAGCATAATAGAAGATTATTCGTGCCGTTAATCAAAAAAATCAGGCGCGAACGACAGGCAATTTCGTTCGCGCCTTTTTCGGTTTTTCGCTACCGAATTGACGATTCAATTAGTTTATTCGTTTCTCAATTCATCGTTCCACGCGGCAGAAGATTTGAAAGCGCGGTTATCAGCTGCTCCTTTAGTTCGCCGCTCTTGACCAAATAATCGTCGGCGCAATCTTCTTCGATGTTTGCCGAAATTTCCTGTTCGAGTCCGCTCAAAATAATGAGCGGCGCGTCTTTGAAGGCAGAATTTTGCCTGAGCATCCGGCACAAATCGTGTCCGGTTAAATTCGGCATCAAGGCGTCGGCGACGACGGCGTCGAATTTTTCCGAGAGCGCGATTTCCATCGCCGCCAGTCCGTCTTCCGCCGATGTAACTTCGTAACCGGCGCGCTGCAAAGTGATTTCCAAAAAACGGCGCATCGCCGCATCGTCTTCCGCCAACAAAATTTTCATTTCAAGAGAATTTTCCCCGGCTCATCAGAGAAATTTTGCTCGTCTAACATTCTTCGCCTCTATCTGCTAAACTTATTTTATGTGCTTGTAAGGATTAGATTCAAGATTATGAACAAAGATGTGTTTTGTCAATTTCTTTTCCGCTAAATTATTCACAGCACAACATTTTACGCGATGTATGAATTTGCAGTAACACCGGCGATTACGCAGCTCAGAAGACCCGGCGTATTGATTACCGAAATCGCGCCCGGCAGTTTGGCGGACGAGTTGGAACTCGCTGCCGGCGATAGAATCGTGCGCGTCAACGGGCGCGTTGTGCGCGATTACCTCGATTTTCGTTTTCAGACAGCCGGAGAAACCGAACTCGAATTGCAAATCAAAAAGCCGAACGGCGAAACCTGGCAGCTCGAAATCGAGCGTGAGGAAAGCGAAGATTTCGGTTTGATGTTTGAGCAAATCGTGCCGCGTCAGTGCGCCAACGAATGTCTGTTTTGTTTTTGCAAAGGCAATCCGGCGGACGCGCGCCCATCGCTTTTCGTCCGCGACGAAGACATTCGGCTTTCGTTTCTCTACGGCAATTACACGACGCTTTCTTCGATTACCGATGACGAAATGAGGCGCATCGTCGAACAAAGATTATCGCCGCAATACGTTTCGGTTCACGCCACCGATTTGAAAACACGCGCGTATCTTTTAGGCGTTGACGAACGCCGCGCCGACATTTCCGGCAAATTGAAAACGTTGCTCGATAACGACATCGAAATCCACGCGCAGATTGTTTTGTGTCCCGAAATAAACGACGGGAAACAACTGGAAAAAACCTTGCGCGATTTGGCGGCGCATTACCCGACAATTGTTTCGACGGCAATCGTGCCGGTCGCTTTGACGCGCTACAACACGGACGAAAGACTCACGCGCGTCACGCCCGAATTTTGTCGCCGGACAATTGCCGAAGTCGAGCGGCTGCAAAAAGAATTTCGTCGCAATCTCGGCGTCACATTCGCTTTTCTCGGCGACGAGATTTACGTCAAAGCCGGTTTGCCGATTCCCTCTCGAAAACATTACGGCAATTATCCGCAAATCGAAGACGGCGTGGGAATGATTCGGTCATTCACTAATTCGTTTGAAAAACTTTTGAATAATTTGGAAAAGAGATCGAAGTCATTAGCGGCGAAAGTCGAAATTTCATTAGAGGAATTTGAAAACACTAGAACCAATCCATTGGCAATTGTCCCGAAAAGCAAAGACCGCAGACCGCAGACCGCAGACCGCAATTTCAAATCGCTGAGCGGAACATTTCTAACGGGCGAAATGTTCGCGCCGATTCTTGCTGGACAGATTGAAAAATTAAACGCTCTCATTGGTTCACGTTTTCACGTTCTCGCCGTCCCGAATACGTATTTCGGCGGCGATGTCGCCGTCGCCGGGCTGTTGACCGGACAAGATCTTCTCGCTGTGAAAGATAAAATCAAAGGCGATTTCGCCGTTATTCCCAAAACTGTTATCAAATCCGACGAGCCGATTTTGTTGGACGGAATGCGTTTTGACGACTTGAAAGCGCAATTCGGCGTGCCAATTTACGATATGGACGCGCAGGATTTTATTGCGAAAATTTTGACTGACAATTTTTAGAAACGAGAGTTTTTCAAATTTTATAAATCGCGTTCGGCGTTAGCTTATTGTTATAAATCAACGATAAGCTAACGCCGAAGAGTTTTGTCCGCACCTTATTGCATCGAAAATTTATAGACAATCACGCCTGAAACTTTAACCGGCTGCTTGGACAAAAGAGTCGGATTAAATTTGGCGTTCCGCGCCGCTTTTTCAGCCTCCGCTTTCAAAAGCGGATGACCGTCCACAGCCTTTGCCGAAACGACGTTTCCCGCTTCGTCAATCATCACCTGAACATTGACCGCGCCGGCGGCTTTAACGGCTTTGGCGGCAGCCGAATAAACGGGCTTCGGTAAAAATGTCGCCTTGCCGTTGACTACGCCGTCCGATTTAATTACCGTCTTTGGATTCGGCGTTATTTCGACCGGCGTTTTTTTAAGTGCGGGCGGCGCGGCGATTTTTTCGGCATTTCCAATCGGCGGCGTCTGATTCATTTGAACGCCGACGCCAGTGCCGCCGACTGTTTCTCTTCCCGTATTGCCCGACAGCAAACCGTCGGTTTCCAAACGATCCGCCGCGATTTGAAAATTTCCGTTCGGACGCGACTTCTGCGTATTCGGCACGACGGAAACGTCCCTCGGCACGATTGGATTTTCGTCAATCCGCAGCGTGTTCGTCTGCCGGCTAATCGTTGCGCTTTTCGCCTCGTTCGGTTGTTCGGGTTTCTGCTGTTTCTCGATTGGCGCGGGCGCGTTTTCGGCAAGCGGCGCGACCAGCGTTGAAACATCCAAACTTCCATTGCCCATTCCTAAATCCTTCGCAAATAAACTCCACAAAACCGCGCTCGAAAACAGCGCGACGACCAGCAAGAACGTCGTCAGCAGATAACCGCCGCGCGTTTTATTTTCCCGACCGCCGCTTCTCGATTCGACTAATTGATCTAACATTTCTTTTTTCCTCCCAGATTTTCCGGTGCCAAACCTGCGGTCTAGGGCTGACGAACTGGCGTCTTTATTTGAGCGGTAAACGTTTACCGCTTGATTTCTTAGACACCGGAAGTTTCGATTTGTTCCCGCGAATTTTTAAGCGAGGAAAATGTCGTGCGATTGATGAAGCGATATTTATGGGGTTTTATTTTTCACTTGGATAATTTCCGCCGCAATACTGACGGCGATTTCTTCGGGCGTGCGGCTGCCTATCGGCAGTCCGATTGGCGTGCGCATTCGGTTTAATTTATCTTCGGAAAAACCCGCTTTCTTTAAATCTTTAAGCAGCGTTGCCATTTTCCCAAAACTGCCGAGGACGCCAAAGTATTTGAAGTTTTTATCGAGCAATCGTTTGATAACGATTTCATCCGTTTGGTAACCGAGCGTCATTACGACGACGAAATGATTCGCGCCCGGCGGAATGTAGTCATCAATTTTGTCGTAAGATTCGACGCGGTGTTTTTCGTGAACGTATTCATTTTTGGCGAGCGTATTTAAATCAGCGCGGTCGTCAAAAAGCGCAATGTAAAAATCCATTTTCGACATTAGTTCCGACAACGCCAAAGCGCAATGACCGCCGCCGACGATGAAGAGTTTATTTTTAGAGCCGAGTTTTTCCTGAAATAAAAATCCGCTCGCCTCTTTACGCTCAAACCGAAAATCGAATTCGTTCGATTGATTCGGCGCAACCTGAAAATTTAAGTTAGAAATTTCTAACGTCGTTGATTGATGCGTTTTAAGAGTGCGAATTATTTGACGAATCGTTGGCAAATCTTGAGACTCAAGTTTGCACAAAATAACTGTTTGCCCGCCCGAACAAATCATTCCGCTCGCATCGGGCGAATTTTTTCGATGAACCTGTCTTTTTATGAAATTTATTTTTTCTTTCTCTTTTAACAAACGGCGCGCCGATTCGACCAGATTAACTTCCATCACGCCGCCGCCGACGCTTCCCGTTATTTCATCACGGGCGACAACCATTTTGAAACCTTGCCGTCCCGGACTGCTGCCCGAACTTTCGGCGACGACAAGCAGCACCACCGCTTCGCCTCGCTTTAATCTCGCGGCGGCAAATTGCCAGATTTCCAATTCTTTTTTCATTAAGAGAAACTTGCTGCGGCTGAAATCATCTTCTGGCTTTCATTTGCTTCACTTTTTCAGAATATAAATTCAGCAAAACTTTCTCCGGCGTGAACGGAGCGTCAAACGCAGGCGAGTTTTCAGCGTTAAAACTCAGAACCGCATTACGAATCGCAAAATACGCGCCGATGCCATACATCAGCGGCGGCTCGCCGACTGCCTTGGAATTAAAAATCGCAGAATTTTCGCGGCTCGTTTGTAAAGGTAAAATATCAATCGTTTTCGGCGCCGAATAAATATCGGGGATTTTATAAGTCGAAAGCGCGTTCGAACGCAATCGTCCCCGTTCGTCATAAACGATTTCTTCCAGAGTCATCCAGCCGATGCCCTGCACGATGCCGCCTTCGATTTGTCCGTAATCTACCGACTTGTTCATCGAACTGCCAAAATCATGGCAGGTTTTCACATAATCAACCGTATAAATTCCGCGCAGACAATCCACCGTCGCGCCGACCGCCGCCGTGCCGTAAACGTGATACGCAAACGGATGACCTTTGGCGACTGACCAATCGAAATGGATTCCGGGCGTCGCGTAATGCGCGTGTTCGCTCAGAGATACGCGATTAAAATGCGCTTCGTTGACCAGCACGAGCCAGTCCAAATCCGTCGGCTCGCCGCCGCGAAAAACGAAACCGTTTTCAATCGAAACATCGTCCGCGCTACTCGCTTCGACGAGCGGCGCGGCGACTTCTTTCAAACGCTGCAAAATCGTTTCGCAGGCGATTTGCGTCGCGTGTCCGTTTAAATCCGCGGCGGCAGATGCGGCGGTCGGCGAAGTGTTGGCGATGCGCAAAGTGTTCGTCGAGTGAACTCTAATTCTCTCAATCGGCAAGGAAAAAATTTTTGAAGCGACCTGCGCGATTTTCGTGTTCACGCCCTGTCCCATTTCCACCGCGCCCGTCGAAACGGCGACCGAACCGTCGGTGTAAACGTGGACAAGCGAACGCGCTTGATTCATTGGCGTTTTAGTAAATGAAATGCCGAAACAAACCGGCTGAATCGCCACGCCTTTTTTGACGAATTTATTTTGTTTATTAAATTCATCAGCTTCTTTTTGAAGTCGCGCAAAATCGAATTTTTCGTGGGCTTGCGTCCAACTCGTCGCTGCTTCCGATTCGGCGATTTGCCCGTAAGGAAATTCATCGCCGTCAGCGATTAAATTCGCCCGCTGAATCTCACTCGCCGGAACATTCAACTTTTCCGCCGCGTGCGCGATTGCCGATTCGATGACAAACATTCCCTGCGGTCCGCCAAAACCGCGAAACGCCGTATTCGGCGGCAAATTCGTGCGGCACGAATACGCCGTTGCGTTCACATTCGGAACGAAATAAGAATTTGTACAGTGAAACAAAGTGCGCTCCAAAACCGGCGGCGACAAATCGGCGGACGCACCCGCGTTTTGATAAAAGACGACTTCGTAAGCGACGATTTTCAAGTCTTTACTCAGCCCGATTCTATAATCCGCCGAATACGGATGACGCTTTCCCGTCATCCGCATATCTTCCATCCGGTGCAACGCATATTTCACGGGGCGTTTTGTCAACTGCGTTCCAACCGCACACATCGCCGCCCACGCATTCGCCTGGTCTTCCTTCCCACCGAAACCGCCGCCGAGCCGCGTCACGTCAACTTCGACCAAATTCATCGGCAACGCCGTCACGCGCGAAACGCAGCGCTGGACCGCCGTCGGTCCCTGCGTCGAAGAAAAGACGCGCATTCCGTCCTGCTCGGTCGGAACGCAATATGCGCCCTGCGTTTCGATATACAAATGCTCTTGCCCGTTCACATCGGCGCGACCTTCGTAAACGTATTCACATTTTGAAAATGCCGATTCCGCATCGCCCAATTTAAAATGTTTCGGCGGTACGATTAAATTGTTTTTCGCAAATGCAACCCGTGGATCCGTGACGATTTCAAGCGGTTCGATTTCCGCCGTGATTCGCTTCGCCGCCGTTCTCGCCTGTTCTTCGGTTTCCGCCAGAACGAGCGCAATCGGCATTCCCTGAAAATGAACTTCCGCATCGGCAAAAAGCGGCTCGTCGGGAATAACACCGCCGATTTGATTTTCGCCGATTAAATCTTTCGCCGTAATAATTTTAATTACGCCCGCCGATTTTTCGGCTTCCGTCGTGTCGAGATTTTTTAATTTTCCGTGCGCGATTGGCGAATCGTAAACGCAGGCATAGAGCGTTCCTTCAATTAAGGAAATATCGTCTAAATAAATTGATTCGCCGCGAACATGCGAATTTGAATCTACGTTTTTCATTTTAGAAATACTCGACTTCGATAATTTCAAATAATTGCCCTGTAACAATTCCACAGGTTTTGCTTATGTCTGTGGAATCTTTGATAAATGTCATTTTGCCTGTCACCATCGCATTATTGCTTCTTTCCTCAAACAAATCAGCTAAATGCGATTCAGAGGCAAATCTGGAAAAAATTGCGTATTTCCCGTCGCCGTTATACTTTTTGAAATCATCTTGAACAAAAGTTTCTATGCAATTGTTTCCAGATCGTCTTAGAAGAATAGCTGGAAATCGGACTATTACATCATTATCAAGTCGTGAAATTTCTTCTGCAGTGAGATTTCGGACAGGTTGAGAATTTTTATATG
>CADCUR010000012.1 GCA_902805935.1 uncultured Pyrinomonadaceae bacterium | reverse complement strand
TGGGCGGTCAATTAACAGCAAAGGAATAGCCATGTTGCCCGCCGTTTCCGCCATCACAGCTCTGTCCGACGTCCCCGGCTGAACCGTAAGAGACTTGGTAATGTCTCCGCCCAAATTTATCGAGTCGCTGCTGCTGCTGGTCGCGCCCGGTCCCGCACTCGGACTAGCGTTTGAAGTTCCGCTTGTTAAAGTGAACTTATCAACAGAGGATGCTCCATTAAGGTTGCGAATCTCGAGCGTATGTCGTCCGGCTGATACGTTGAACGGAGCTGTGCTTCCGGTTCCCGAACCATTAAAATTAACAACACCCTTCGACTGCCCGTCAAGAAATACTTCGGCGCTGCCGCCTTTTGAAGTTTTTTGGTAATGATACGTAATCGAACTATTTTGTCCGGTGGCGTCAAATACTAACCTAGCAAACTGATTCGCCGATTTACCATTATTAAGACGATAATGTCCGGCACTAGCAGTACTGTCGTTAATCAAGTGCCAGCCGTTTGAATAAGCCACGCGAGAATCACTATCTTCGATAACTGTAGTCGTGACCGGTGGCGGCGGGTCAAACGCACTGAACAATCCGAGACCGCCTGCTTGCCGAATGATAAGTGCGCGCTCGGTTCCATCATTGTCAAAGCGAGTCAATCTGCCGTCGCCATCGCGGTCAACGCCGCTGATGCATCCTGCTGAAGTACAACCGTCTGCCGCCGCTGCTACCGCCCGACCAGCTTTATCAACTTCTAAGTCGTTGAAGTCGAGCAGATTGCGCGTACCGGACGGACAAGTTGTTCCGTTAGTGCAAACGACGCCGCGTTGAATCGGATCGTTCGGAGTCGCGTTAACCGTTACCCAGGTTCTGCCGCGGTCATAAGTCGTCGCCACAAAACCATACCAGGTGCCGTTAAAATACGGCGCGGTTTGGTCGGTTCCGGTGCCGCCAGAACCCGCAGTCGTTGAACCCAAAAAGAAAAATGCCGCTCGGTCGCCGTCGCCGGCTGTGACTGCCGGAAAAACCGTGTTATTAACGCCTACATAAAAGCCCGCGTCCTGATCGTTTTCCCATGTTCTGCCTTTGTCGCGCGATACGGCAATACGCGCTTTTCCGTCGCCATTAGCATAACCGAAATAAACTGTGCCGTCAGAACCGATGCCAACCGACGGATCGGTGCGTCCGGCTTGACTGCCCGGAACTTTGCGAATTTGCCAGGTCAAACCGTTATCTTCGGATACGGCGACGGCTTGTTCACCGTTGCAGCCTTTGTTCGGAACATAAACCGTACCGTCGGGAGCAACTTTGATATGTCCGTGTAAACCGCCGCATTGCGTGATGTCATACATCGGCACTGCAACGCCGAATGTTATGCCGCCGTCGTCGCTGCGGGCAATCTCCGCAACGCCGATGTCCTGCGAAGCGTAATAAACCGCATTCGGATAAGTAATCGCGGGGTTTCTTATAACTCCGCCCTTGATGCTGCCGTCAGCATTTCGGGCATACGGTCCGCCGCCGACCGTCTGATGGTCAACGCCCGAATTGATGCCCGCGCCCTGGCTCGGCGTCCAGCTTTCTCCGTCATTGTCGGTGAACGCCATTAAACTGACTTTCGACGGCAAAAGCTGTGATACGAAAGTGCGATTCGTTCTTGAATCGGTAAACAAAATCGGATCGAAAGATGTAATCGAAGTGTTTTGAGCAGGTTTATTTTCCCAAGTTGCGGTAGCCGGCGAAACGGCATCGTTAAATGTTACGCGCAGCGTTTGCAATCCTGAAATGAACATTGTTTTACCGGTTGCCCAATTGTTTCCGAGCGTCGGCTCACCCGCGCCGTTGCCCAAACCAGTCGGCGGCACAAAATTGTTGTAGGTCGGAGGCGTAGCGGTCGAAGGAACCGGCGGCGTTGGTTGCGCTCCGCCCGCAAATTTATTGTCAACTGTCGCCGTGCCGCTATACTGATCGGTCGTGCCGGATGCGGCAAAGTACACAACGTGAATTACATAAACGCCTGTGCCGCTGACGCTCGGATCAATTGTTGCCGATTCGCTGACCGCCGGCGGCGAACCGCCGGAACTATTGGTTTCCGGTCCGGTTACCGAATCTTTATGAATATAAAAATCATAATCCGAAGCCGGGAGCGCCCAGCCGATATTTACTTTAACAATTTTTCCCGACCAATCCGTTTGACTGCCAGATAGGGTTAGCGTAAAAGTGTCACAGTTAGTTCCGTCAACGCAGGTCGCTTCGCCGTCGGGCGACGCTCCGCCGGGAGCCGTCCCGACCCAGGCAACGGACGTGCCGACTGTCGGCGCAACCGCGGCTGATTCCGGGTTAGCGGCTCGGACGCTCGACAATGGCGCAAAAAGCACAACTGCCAAAATAAATGCAGCCAGCCTGTTTGAAGAAAAGAAAAATTTTTGTTTGCAACTTCCCGTATCGCTTGTTTTCATCTCGTTTATTCCTCGGTTATTTAATTTTTCGTTAATGTCCGCCAATTTTCATTCGCGCTGGAGAATGTCTGCCGTTCTCTTTTGATTAACATTGGTCAACTATAATAATAAAGACTTGAGTTATTCTTGAGAGCAGGCTCGATACTTAGCGGAGATGAATTAGGTTTTGAGTGTTCAAACTGTCAATGGTCTTTATATTTATACAAACAACCGGCACTCAAAACTATGGTGGATGTTATTGGAGAAAGGTTAGATAAAGAATTCGGACGTGATTGGAAAAAAGGCAAAGGTTAGTGAAAAGTAAAGCTGTTTTTACAAATTTCACTTAAATAATTCTTGAAAAATGCGCCTGGTCTCAATAGCCGGTTCGACTCCGAGTTCGGATTTTAATAATTTATGCAGTTTGTCGAACTGCTCTTTGACGGCGGAGCGTTTGCCCTGCGCGGCATAAACGCGCATCACGAAAACGTGCATATCTTCGCGGTATGGGTCGTCGCGCAAAATCTCCGACGCGAAGTTGAGAGCCTGCGCCCAATTTTTTTCCTTAAACGCGAATTTCGTCATACTCTTTAAAATCCGCGAATATTGCTCGCGGTAAAATCCGCGCAGTTCTTCCGCCCAATCTTCGTAGATGCCCGCCATAAAATCGCCGCGATAAAGCCGGTGTGCCGCTTCGACGTTTTTCCAGACGTTCTCGCTGTCTTTTTCCCGATGCGCTCGTTCGGCTTCGGCAATGAAATAACTGAACTCTTCGGTGTCAATCGAATAAGTCAATTCGGAGTTGAGCTGATACGCTCCGTCGCGGTAAAGCAGAAAATTCTGCTTGATCGTCTGCCGACTGTTCAGAGCTTTGCGAATATGCGAAATCGTCGGGTGAAAATTTTTCTCGACGACTTCCGGTTCTGCGTCGCCCCAGAATGTGTCAATCAAAACGTCTTTGTCCGCGCGGCGATGGCGGCTCGTGGCGATAAAACAAAAAATATCGCGGGCGCGGCGCGTCGTCCACGCTTCCGGCGCGAAATGGCGCGTCGGGTCGCGGTAAATCTCGACGTGACCCAGAAGTTTCAAGGTTAAATCTACGACGGGAGAGTTAGTGCTGAGCGCTGAGTGCTGAGTGCTAAGCGGTTTCGTCTTTGACTCGGAACTCAGGACTTTGGACTCAGGACTTTTCTTTAGGTTTTCGCGCAAATCGAGCGGTAATCGTTCGATAACTTCCTCGTCGCCAAATAAAGACGGATTGCGCTTGATTTCTTCGCGCAAAAAATACTCGTAGTCAAAGCGCGCCGCCAAATCTAACGCCCTTTGAATGGGCGTCAGCATTTCCTTGCGCTTTCCTTCGGCGAACAATGCGGAGGCGAGCGCGATTGCCGCCGAAGCCTCGTAATAGTAAAGCGTGCGTTCGTGAAAAAAGCGGAGGATTTCTTCGAGTTCGGCGGCGATTCCGGCGGTTTCCTTCTGCTCCAGTTTTATCCGGCACAAGCCGAGCTTGACCGTGTGCCATCCGATTTCATTTTTGTTTGCCTCCCGAATCGCAAGCAGGTTTTCGAGCAGGTTTCGCGCCGTCACCAAATCGCCGCGCATCAGCGCGAGTGCGGCGCGTTCTTCGTCGAATTCGCGCTTCGCCGGGTCAATGCCTTCGTCGTCGTAAGTTTTTCTGGCGCGTTCGTAAAATTCGGCGGAGTGCGCGAAGTCGCGTTTTTCACGATAGAAGTTGGCGTAGCTTTCGTAAATCTCGCCGCGCAGGTATTTCAAATTGTAAAGCTGGCAAAGCTCTAACGCTTTTTCCAAGTGAGATTCAGTTTCATCGAATTCGCCGCGATAGAGGTGCAGCCGGGCGACGTTCAAATGCCCGATTGATTCCTGCGGCAACTGCGCTTCGGGTTTATCGGCGCGGAAAATCCGTTTAAACCAGCGCAGAGCCTCGCCGAAATCGCCGCGCAAGCCCGCCGGCAGCGCGAGATTGTGCGTGATAAGCCGCACGTAACGCTCGTTGGAATTTTTTTCGGCGAGTTCGAGCGCCAGACGAAATTGCCGTTCGGCTTCGGTCCACGCGCCGCCCGCGATTAAGCAAAGCCCGCGCGTGTTTTCGCATTTCATTCGCACTTCCGAATCTTCGCCGACCAGCTTTTCCGAGAGTTCGAGCAAATCGAGCGCGCCGGAGCAATCACCCTTGCGTCGGGCGATGCTCGCCAGCGAATGCCGCGCTTCGGCTTCGCCCTCCGCATCGTTTTGTTCATTCAGCAATTTAACGGCGCGCTGCAGCAGACTCGAAGATTTTTCCGTGTCGCCCTGCAATCGTGCGACTTCCGCCATGTAGAGCAGCGAACACGGGTATTTGTTCAAACAATTGGCGGGAATTTTATCGGCGAAGGTTCCGAGCGCAGTAATCGCGCCGCTCGACAGCCATCGTTCGCCGTGTTCGGCGATAACCTGCGCCGCGCGCTCGTAATCTTCTGCTTCGAGCAAGTAAGACAGAGATTGTTCCCAAAGTTGTTTCGAGAGGAAGAATCCGGCAATTCGCACGCGCTCCTTTGCCAGTGCTTCGCGTCCGCTTTCGCTTCTAAACCGGCGCAGCAGAAAATCCCGAAAAAGCGGATGAAGACGATACTCTTCGCCGCTCTGTTGTTCGCCCGCGACCGTCAAAAAGATATTTTTCTTAACGAGTTCCGGCAGTTCCGCCGCGCAACGCATATCGGGAAAAACCGAACTGCAAACTTCAAGCGGCAAGGAGTCGAGCAGGGATAAATGCAGCAGCAAATTTTGAACGTCATCAGTTTCACGCGCGAAAACTTCTTCGGCGAAATAATCGAAAATATCTTTTTCCGATTGTTTGAGCATTTCCTGCAAATCAGGCGACGCGCTCGAAGTCGAAGTGTGAATCTGATGCTCGGTCATTTGCCGAATCAATTGCAGAGCCGTAATCCAGCCGTGCGTCCGGGCGCGGTACTCGGAAATTTCTTCGGGCTTAAGTTCAATGTTTAAGGTGGTGCGGAAAAGCTCCTGCACTTCGTCGTCAGTGAAAAGCAAATCCTCACGGCTGATAATCGTGGCGGCGGCTTGCGAGCGGCGGCGCATAATCTGGAGCGGCGGTAAATCCCTGGTCGTGATTATCAAATGCAGCATATCGGAAGAGTATTGCAGCAGCCGGTCAACGAGCCGATGCACAATCGTTTCGCGCCCGATATGATGATAATCGTCGAGAATTAAAATAAACGGCTGTTCGATTGATTCGAGAATTTCGTTGAGCAGTAAATCAACGGCGCGTTCCGGATGCGCGAGCAAATCGTCGCCTCCTTCGTTCAAATACGGCAGCAAAGTTTCGCCGAAACCTGGCGCAAAGCGCTTGATGCCGTGACAGATGTAGCCGAGAAAAACGAACGGGTCAGCATCGGTTGAATCGAGCTGATACCAGACGGTTTCGCGCTGCTGCCCGCGCAAAAATTCGGAAACGAGCGTGGTTTTTCCGCAGCCCGCGTCAGCCGTCACAAGGGTGAAGGGCGAGTTCAAATTCGAATTTAATTTTTCAATCAAGCGCGGACGCGCGAGGATTTCCGGCACGTGACGCGGCGGCAGCAGTTTTGTCCGCAGAAAAAAATTCGGTCTGTTCATCGTTTAATCGGGAATTGTTTTTTTTCGATTATAACGAGTTTTCGGGTCTAAACAGAAACCGGATTACGTTTGGCGATTTTTTTCTCGATGATTTCTTCGAGCCGGGCGATTTTACCATAAGCGGATTTGTGTGCGGAACGCGCCGCGCTCGGCGAAAGTTTGTGCTGGCGGAAAATCTCGATTGTTTCGTCCTGCGTGAAGGATAATAATTTCTCGTCCATCACGCCCAAAATTTGTTTCGAGCGCAGTCGCCAAACTTGAAGCGGCGGCAGCGTGCGCGCAATCAAAAGCAGACGAACATTCGGCGCGAGAAGCGGAACGAAACTGTTAAAAAAGTCGCCGAACCAATCAGCGTCGAAAATCGAATGCAAATCGTCTAGCACTATCAGCACGGGCTTTTCTTCGGCGGCAGCGACAAATTGTGCGGCTAAAGTTTCGCTCGTGGCGGAGACTTCCATCGCGCCTCGTTCCGGTTGTGCATCCGCGCCGGAACAATTCAAATCGAGACTCGCCGAAAGATAGCGCGAAAAAACCTTCCAATCGCTGTCGGCGGTTTCGACTTTATACCACGCGACACAGCCGTCGCTGTTCCGGGCAAAATCCGCCGCCAGCGCAGTCTTGCCTGTTCCGGCGCGTCCGGCGATGAGTGTCGCGGAGAATTGCGCCAGCGATTTGCCCAGATGTTCGATCAGGCGCGGACGAGCAACCGGCTCGGCAACCTTTGGTATGCGAAGTTTATCGGCGAAAAGTTTGACTGAATCAGTTTTTATGACAGGCTTTTTTTCCGCTGCGGGCGGAGTAAATTCGTAATAATTGCTTGATTCGCGCCATTCGCTAAGTTCTTGAGAAGCGAAGTTCATCATACATTTTAATTGTAATTCAGCCGACTTGAGTAAAACTTGAACTTTTTCAGCGATAGTTTCCAGATTAAATTTGCTAAGAATTTGAAACCGCGAAATTGCACGAAACAACCCGAAACAGGGCAATCTTTTATGGGTTGTTGGTGTAATTTCGTGATTATTTCTTCGCCTAACAAAAATCAGGATTGTAGCTTTTGTTGATTGTCTTTCGATGGTGTGTTATTAACTAAACATTATGGAACGCCGACGCTCCGCTCTTCGCCGATTAACTTTAAGCTATGCGGCAAAATTTACGACAATTCAATTCGATTCTTCGATTCGGCTTGCTCATCAGCCTTTCGGCGATTTTGTTTGCCTGCTCGATTCCAAATGAAAACGAGCCGTATTTCGGCAAAACCGTTCCGCCGTCCGCCGATGTCGTGCGTTACGTGACGGGTCCCGAACCCGAATCGCTCGACCCGCAAATCGGAACTGGACAACCCGAACAGCGAATTTATCTGGCGCTTTACGAAGGTCTGGTCGAATACGACCCGCAGACGCTCGAACCCGTTCCGGCGATTGCCGAGCGTTGGGAAACGAACAATGATTCGACCGAATACACTTTTTACTTGCGGCGTAACGCGCGTTGGTCAAACGGCGAACCGATTACGGCGCGGGATTTTGTTTATACGATGCGGCGCGGACTCGACCCGAAGTTTGCTTCGCGGGCAGCCGTTCAAGCCTATTACATAAAAAACGCCAAGGCTTTCAACGAAGGCGCGGCTTTCATTCAGGATGCAAATGGAGAGTTTTTAAAGGACGACGAAGCGATTGTGCCGGCGCGTTTGACCGTGCCGCAGGGCGAAAAACAAAAAGCCGCGTTCTTCAAAGCGAATCCAAAACTCGAACAAGCGGTTGCTGGAAAAAATCTCGTTCCCGTGCGCGGCGAAGATATTGGCGTGGAAGCGATTGACGATTACACGGTTAAAATTTATCTGACGCAGCCGGTTCCGTTTTTCGTGAAAATTTTGCCGTATAATTTTTTCCGGCTCGTGCCGGAAAAAATCATCGTTCAGCACGGAACCAAATGGACTGCGCCGGAGAATATCGTGACGAGCGGCGCGTTCACCTTAAAAGAATGGTCGCCGTATGATGAAATCGTCGTCGAGAAAAATCCGCATTACTGGGACGCGGCAAACGTCCGGTTGCAGCAAGTCAAATTTTATCCGGTCGAGGACCAGTCAACGATAATGAATCTTTACAAAGCGGGCGAAATTGACGCGACACTTAATCGTGCCGTTCCGCGCTCGTGGCTGCCCGTGATACAGAAAAAGCTCGACCACCAGGACGCGCTCGAAGCCTCAATCGAATACTACATTATTAACACGACGAAACCGCCGATGAACGACGTGCGCGTCAGAAAAGCCTTTGCTCTTGCCTTAGACAAAACTCTGATAACAGCCACGCGGCGCAACTCAAAACCATTATCAACGCTGATTCCGCTTGATATTTTCAAAGGTTATCCGTCGGTGCAGGCAGTCGAGTTTAATCCTGAAAAAGCTAAACGATTACTCGCCGAATCCGGTTACCAAGACGCATCTGGCAATTACGACGCCAGTAAATTTCCGATTGAAGAAATCGCCCTCACTTTTAATACGAGCGACGGCAATAAGTTTCTCGTCGAGATTATTCAATCACAGTGGAAGCGTAATTTGGGTTTAACCGTGCCGCTGAAAAATATGGAAACTAAAACTTACTTCAGCGCGACCGCCAAACTCGAATACAAAGGCTTCGCGCGTTACGGTTACGGCGCGGATTACATTGACCCATACACTTTTCTAAGCATTTTTGCCACCGAGGGCGGCGACAACGGCACGGGTTGGATTGACGAGCGGTATGTGAAATTGCTTGACGTTGCTAACCGAACGCTCGATGTCGAACGGCGTAATCAACTGCTTGCCGAAGCCGAGACTCTGCTTTTGAACGAACAGCCGATTATCCCTTTGACGACGAGTTCGACCAATTGGTTGAAAAAACCCTATGTCAAAGGAATGTATCCGAATGCGCTCACGCTGCATCCGTGGAAATACGTTTATCTCGAACGTGATTCGGCGAAATGGTAAAGAAAAAACAGACGGCGAAATAACACGGAAAAACACTTTTCAGAATAAAAACAAAAGAGTGAAAAAGACTTGTTTCAAATCAAAAGGTCTTCTTCACTTTTTCTTCTTGATGGTTTTTCGAGTCAATTCGCGGTTTAGCGCTTTCAATCAATCGCCAATCTGTTAAATTTCGACATCGCCTGCGCGAGTTCGAAACGTTTCAAAGCTCTGTTTGGAGCGAAGGTGTTTGCTTCGTCTAGCGAGAGAAAACCTTTTTGCAAGGCAACGGCGACATACCCGCGTAATTCTCCTGGAATTTGCGAGTAATCGGCAAGCGTTGCCGGCAATGCCGTTGACTGCGCGAGCGATTGCAAATTTGCCGCTTTAACTAAAGCCACTGCTGCGACAAGTTTATTGGCTGATTCGTCAGGACGAAACGCGCCGCTGTTGGCAGCGTCGTAAAAGAGTTTTCCGTTCGGCGATTTTTGCGCGCTTTCCACAAAGTTGCGCGTCGTAAAATCATAAACATCCGAATAAAGCGGCGTCGCCGCGAGGTATTGCGGAACACGCGCGCCGCGCAGAAGCGTCGCCGCCAATTCCGCGCGGGAAACCACTTTCGTCGGGCGAAAACGATTTGCGCCGTCGGGAAGCATCACAAAAAAGCGAAGACTTTCTTTAATCGCCGATATTTTGTCGGGCGAAAGACCCTGCACATCTTCGAAGGCGGCGTATTGCGCCCGTGTGGACTGCACCGCGCCGAAGAATTCCTGCGATGTGCCGATGCCGCCCGTGTGATTGACGAGGGCTTGCAGAGTTCCGGCGGGCGGCGCGTCCATCGTGATTTGCTCGCGTTTTCCCGTCAAGCCCGGCAAGTTCAGGTAATTCGACGCGCCGCGCACATTACCGTTCACATCAACGAGTTTTAATCCCAAATCGTTTGTGCTGAAAATATTTCCCCAAGAAATGTGAACGCTCGATTGAACGATGTCGGCAGGAAAATTGACGTTGGCGGTGAACGCCGAATTCGAGTGAACCGTTCCGCTGAAAGTCTGCGTCGCTTGCGAAACGTATCTAACCGCGTTTCTTTCGAGAACCGAACGGAAGATGCCTATTTTTCTCGCCGGAAAAGCCGATTGCAGAACCGCCGCGTGAACATTCAACATTCCCGCGCCGACTTCGTGACGATAATACGGCGGAAGCGGCGTCGCCGTTTTTTGCAAAATATCTTTGATTTGCGCCGGGTTGAGCGAAGGATTGGCTTCGAGCATCAGCGCGATGGCTCCGGCAACCTGCGGCGCGGAAAACGAAGTGCCGCTCGCAGTCGTGTAAAAGGGAAGTTCGCCTGGCGTCAGACGGCTCGCATCAACGCCCGCCGCCACGCCGAGAATTCCGGTTTGCGAAGCCGTAGCCCGCAGGCTGGCGATGTTCACGGCTGGTGCGACCAGCGTCGGACTGAACTGCGCGTTGCCGAAAACGCCGCGCGATGAAAAACCGGCTAACCTTCCTTTTTCATCGGTCGCGCCCACGCCGATGACCCACGGCGCGGCGGCATACGGATTCAATGTTCCGTTGCTCGCGCCCGAATTGCCAGCCGAGAAGACGACGCTGATTCCGTTTTGCGTCAGAAGTTTGGTAGCGATGTTCACCGGGTCGTTGTAATTGAAAACCGTTTCTGCCGAAAAACTGCAGTTAACCACGCGAACATTGTAATTCGCTCTCTTATCAAGCAAATAGTCAAAACCCGAAAGAACGTGAATCAAATTTATATCGCCCGCGCTTAATCCTAAAATCTTCGCGCCCGGCGCCGCGCCGTTGTATTTGCCGCCCGAAGCCGCGCCGCTGGCGGCGACTACGCCGGCAACGAAAGTCCCGTGTCCGCTGACCGGATCGGTGTTCTGGACGTTTTCAATCGGCGCGGGATACGTGAAACCGGGAGCGACGCTTTGCGTGTCAACGAGACGGACATTTTGAACGACTCTGCCGGACAAATCGCCATGCAGAGAATTAACGCCCGTGTCCAAAACCGCCACCGTCACGTTTCGACCGGAAACCGGTATTCCTTGATTGTGCGTTTGCAAATCCTGGTCAATTGCCACGCGGCTCAAACCGGTTTGAGCGAGAAACGGGTCGGCGTTGAAATTTAAAGTCCGATTGCCGTAAATTGAACGAACATGCGAAAGCTGCGAGACGGCAATCAGTTTACTGCGCGTCGTGGTCACGGCGACCAGCGGCAAACGGCGAAACTTCGTTCCGCCCGCGATTCCGATTTGTTCCAATTGCGCGAAATCCGCCGCCGTCGGAAAGCGGTGAAAAGCGATAACCGCATTAACGTTGCCGTCGTCAGTGAGTTCGTTCAAACGCACCGCCAATTCCGGGTCAACGCTCTGCAAACCGTTTGTAGAAATTTGCTGTCCGTCCGCGCCGGTTAAAGTTATTCCATCTGCGCCCGTCAACGTAATTCCGTCTGCGCCGGTTAGTGTGATGCCGTCGGCGCCGGTTAATGTTATTCCGGTCGGCGAAGTTAATGTCGAGATTGCGCCGTCCGCGCCAGTCAATGTAATTCCGTCCGCGCCAGTCAATGTAATTCCGTCCGCGCCAGTCAATGTAATTCCATCAGCGCCCGTTAGCGTTATTCCATCTTGTCCAACTCGCTGCACACCGTCAGCGCCGGTTAACGTAATTCCGTCGGCGCCTGTCAGCGTGATACCGTTCGGGCGACGAACAACTGCCGAATCCGCGTGGCGCGTTACGCCGTCGGCACCGGTTAGTGTGATGCCGTCGGCACCGGTTAGTGTGATGCCGTCGGCGCCGGTCAAGGTTATCCCGTCCGCGCCGGTTAATGTTATTCCGTTTGTTCCCGTATAAGTTGAGCTGTCCGCGCCGGTCAAAGTAATGCCGTCGGCGCCGGTCAGCGTGATACCGTCCGCACCTGTTAAAGTGATGCCGTTAGATTTGTAGGTGAGAAAATTATCCGCGCCAGTCAAGGTTATCCCGTCCGCGCCGGTTAAAGTTATACCATCCGCGCCGGTTAAAGTTATACCGTTTGATTGCGATACAAGAATGCCGGCTTGAATCGTATTGAATCCAAGCGCGAAAAGTAATAAAAGGCAGATGTAATTTCTCAAAACCATATAAAAATAAATTTCAATCGAAATAGTTTATAACAAAACCGTTGCAAATCTAGTGATAAATACAAAATTTTTATGTAAAAGCGGAATATGTTTTAAAACTTTTGCTGAAAGCATTTGCAAAATTCGTTCCAGTTATTGCTGATTATAATGATATCGGTGACGCCTTGAGTAATTCTTGAGAAATCGAAATGCGGAAATAAAGTTTTCGTATCAACATACTTTACTCACCTATCTATCCTTCTGCAAAACAGAATAATGAACGACGCTTAAAAATATGTAACGAGTAGATTATAACAGCACTTAGATCAGCGTGCGAATTTATCTGCCACCGTCGTTAACCGCCGATTACGCCGCTTTTGGTAAAAACTTGGGCGTCTTCTGGCGCATCTTCGTTTTTAATTATCAAGTCCGTTTTCGACAGGATTGGTGTCGCGGCGCGCTTTATAAAGTACGTCGGCGAGCTATCAGCACCGTCTGCCGCGTAATAGAAAATCCATCGAAGAGAAAAAACTGCTCATTTTGATGTTATGAAGACGTCGGGGTTGACTCGTGCGATATGATATTTGAAGTTAATTATTTCTTGACGTTCTCTGACTGCTGAAATCTTGATCAGGTAACTTATCGAGATTCTCAGGAGAGAAGGTGTTTCGGCAGT
>CADCUR010000011.1 GCA_902805935.1 uncultured Pyrinomonadaceae bacterium | reverse complement strand
TTTCGTGTCTTTGACGCGGTAGCGACAATCCGAATCAATCAGTTGGTTGTAAATTATTCCCGACAGATTCGCGCAGATGTCGCCGTGCGCGCCGCTCTCGCCCGCCATCGCGTAAATCTCGCCGTCAAGAAATTCGTAGCGTTCGTCTTCGGTGCGGTCAATTTTTAGATAATCTTCGACCGTGAAAACGGGCTTTGTTTTTGCCAGTGCCATAAAATTCTCCGACAAGATAATATCACTTTTTTGAGAGCGAATCATAAAGGTTTTTTAGATTTTTCAAATGCGCTTCGATGCTGAAATTTTCTCGCGCGTAATCGAATGCGCGGTTCGCCAAATCCTCGCGCCTGTTTTTATCTGCCAGCAACTCCACGGTTTTTTCCGCTAGGCGCGCGGCGTTTTGCGTTTGAAAAACTTCCGCGTATCGCCCGCCCGCCGACGCTTCGAGCAGCGGTTCGATGTCTGAGACGAGCAACGGAACTCGGGCGAGCATCGCTTCGGCGGCGGCGACGGGCAAGCCTTCCTGCAAAGAAGAAAACACGAATACATCGAGCGCGGCTAAAACGTCGGGAACATCTCTGCGCGCGCCGAGAAAATGAACGCGCTCGGCGATGCCGCGTTCCTCGCAAAAACCGACGCAAGCCTCGAACTTGGCTTCCGCGCCTGCCTCCACACCGCCGACGAAAACGCAGCGCGCGTTTTCGATTTTTGAAAAAATCTCCGGCAGCGCCCGGCAGACGGTCATCTGGTCTTTGCGCGGGTCGCGGTAAAAATTGGCGATCATTCCGACGAGCAAATCGTCGTTCGCCAAATTGAGTTCGCGTTTTAATTTTCCGCTGTCGCCGCGCAGACGTTTTTCGTCAACGCCGTTGTAAATAATTGTCGGGTGCTCAGGAAACTTTAATTTGTTTTCGGTTTCATACCAGGCAACAAGCGCGCGGCTCACGATGACGTTTTTTGAAACGCGCGGAATCAGAAATTTTAGCGTCAGCAGATTTTTCGCGTCCGCGATGAAGCCATGATGCGTCAGGACAATTTTCGTTCTCAATCCTTGACGAGCGAGGTAAGCGTGAACGGCTTCGACAGCCTGATGCGCGTGGACGATTTCGATTCGCCGTTCTTTAATGATTTTTCTAAGCTGTCCGACGACGCGAAAATCTATCGGCAGACGGCGCTGCAGCCTGAGGAATTCAACGCCCGAAGTTTTGAAATCTTCCTCGAACGCGCCGCCGCCCATCGCCGCGAAAGTCAAATCCAGGTCGTTTGCCTGCGCATTCCGGCAGACATCTAAAACCAATTGTTCTGCGCCGCCGCGATTGAGCGAATCGAGTAGATACAAAACTTTCATTTGAGTCGTCGGCGTTCGGTTTTTGTTTTCAGGCGTTTGATGTTCGGGTTGACTTAAACCTCAAGCCTGCCGAATCGCTCGGCGGTTCGCTGTTGCCACAATCGGCGGCGAAATCGGAGAACCGCGTGCGGCAGCAGCAATCTTGACAAAACGCCTAAAGCCACGGCAGGCTTTTCCGCTCCGCGCCAGTTTTCTAAAGCCAATTGCCAGGCTTCTTTTTTCAAACCGCGCCGCGCAACGTCTTCGGCGTAACGAAAATTGACGTTTTGTTCGACGCGCTTCATCTGCGCCGCGTCCAGACGCAAAATCGCCGCGTTGCGCCGCAGCGCTTCGAGAACTTCGCGCAGCATCAGCAGAATATCGCCGCTTGTGTTGTAGCCGTGCTGCCGCCAAGCGGCGTGAACTTCCGGGTCGAAAACAAATTCACCAGTAACCGAAAGTTTAAGATAAAGCTCGTAATCTTCGAGGCGCGCGTCTTCGTTCCAGCGCACCTTTTCCAGCGCCGAGCGCCGGTAAAAGACGCTCGAACTGACCGGGGCAATGCCGGACAAAAGCATTTTTCGGTCGTCGCCCAATTTGTAGGCTGTCCAATCCGCCGAAGTATCGGTCACGCGGTCTGTTTCGTCAATCAAAAAAGCATTGCCGTAAGCCATCACCGCGTGCGGATTAGACTGCATCTGACGGGCGCGCCGCTCCAAAAAACGCGGCAGCCAAACGTCATCCGAACCGAGGTAAGCAAAATATTCGTAACCGGCGCTATGACTGAAACCCTCGTTCAAAGTGCGGCAGAGACCCAGATTTTCCCGCGCCAGCAACTGCGCCGGAAACGGGCAGTCCGCCAAAGTCCGTTTGATAATTTTTACCGAATCGTCGCGCGAGCCGTCGTCAATGACAAGCATTTTGGCAGGCGGCAAAGTCTGCCTGAAAATTGACCGCAAACAGCGTTCGACGAACGGCGCGTGATTATAAGATGGCACTAGAACGAAAACTTTTGGCGAAGACATCGCTTTACAGTTTAACTCAAAATCCGCGTCGCTTTCTAATGAACGCATTTCTGCGAAAATAAAACGGTTTTGAGACCGAGATTTTACAAGGCATTTCGCCGTTGGGAAAAATCCTCAAACTCGAATAATATGTTCGTTCCGCTAATAATCCCGACGCGGCGGGAAAAAATTTTGACCGAACGATGACTAAATCCGAACTCCGAAAAAATTACCTGGCAAAACAAAAGTCGCTTTCGGATACTGAACGCGACGAGAAAAGCCGAAAAATTGCCCACGCCTTTTTCGAGAATTTCAGTCTGGAACGCATCCGCTTTCTGCACGTTTTTTTGGCAATCGAAAAAAACCGTGAAATCGAAACTTCGTTCATCTTTAAACGCTTGTGGAATGATTACCCCGAAATTACAACTGTCGTTTCGCGCGTTGATTTTCAAACAATGACGCTTGAAAATTTGCGGTTTGCGCCAGAAACGAAGCTCGTCCCGAACAAATGGCATATTCGCGAACCGGCAGAGGGCGAAACGATTGCGATTGAAAAACTTGACGCTTGTTTAGTTCCGCTTTTGTGCTTCGACGAGCGCGGTTTTCGCGTCGGTTACGGCAAAGGCTTTTACGATAAATTCTTGAGCGAATGCCGGTCGGATTGTTTGAAAATCGGTTTGTCGTATTTTGCGCCGGTAGCGGAAATTTCCGACGCGCGGGAATACGACGTGAAGCTCGATTGTTGTGTCACGCCGGAAGAATTTTTCGACTGGTGAAAACAGTAAACGAAAGCGAATCTAAGGCAAAAAGGCTGTCGAACATTGCGGTTGACAGCCTTTCAGACAAAGAAAATTCTGTGAAAATTTACAGCGCAATTTTTTACGCGGGCAGCAAACCTTTTATTTCCCTAACCATTCGCTGCACTTCTTCGTGGTCTTCGAGGGCGAACATAAAAAAGTCGTAGCTCGTTTTGAAACAAATCAAGCCGTTGCCGAAAAACCAAACGCCTTCGAGCAGGGGATTTCCGCCGAGCAGCAAATCAATCGGAAAGCCGGTGAGCGTTTTCGGATTAAAGACATTGGTCATCAAAACCGCGCCGGAGGCGAAACTGAACGCGCCCAAAAGCGGCGCGCCGACGCGCTTTGCGATGTCGCGCTCGAAGGTAATGCGTTCGGCTTCGGCTTGCGTCAACTCGCCGTTTTTGATCAGTTCGTCCTGGCTTTTGAGATAATTTTGAAATTGCTCGCTCGCTTTCTGCACCGACCACACGGGCAAAGCCGAATTGAAAAGCCAGTGTGAACTGATGCCGGTAAAAACTACGCCCAAACCCGCGCCGACCGCCATCGAGACGCCGGTCGTGGCGGCTTCGAGCGGTTTTTCGTGGATCCAATCGGTAGTTTTCTGCACGGTTTTTATCGCCGAATCAATCGTCCGCGTCCAGCTTGCGCCGAGATTAAACGCGCGTGAAACGCGGTCGGCGGTCGTGCCGAAAGAATCTCGCGCGTCTTCAAACACTTCGCCCGCGCGGTCGGCGGCGACATTGAAAACCGCGCCTGCTTGTTTGCCGACTTCTTTGATGACTTTCTCGGCTTCGACGGCAGTAACGGCGACAATATCGGCGGCTTTTCCGCCCGCGTCTTCGGCGATATTGCGAAGCGGTTCGCTCGCGTCCCAAGCCTTTTTCGCCGTCTGCTCGGCAGCGCGCGCGGCTTGTTTGCCGACTTCCGAGTTTTCGGCTTCGGCTTTGATTTTCTGCGCGCTTTCCTTTAAGGTTTCCGCGCCTTTTTTCGCCGCTTCTTTGGCGACTTTCGCGCCTTCTTCGATTTTTTCTTTCAAGTTAAGCTGCTTGTCGAAATCCTCAAAACGCTCTTTCGCCTCGCGCTGCCATTTATCGAATCGCTCTTTGTAATCCGCCATTTGTTTTTCCTCTCTTGAAAAAATTACGCTTTCGCCGAATAATTTGTTCGCTTTGATGCAAAACGCTCGCTTAACTTTGTATGATTGCACCGACGGCGGGCGGCGGTCAACTTTTAAGGAATGAAGGATAAGGAAGAAGGATGAACAAGACCTTTGGCTTTCTTATTCATTCTTTATTCTCCTGCCGACATTGACAACCGTTCTTCGCGCAGCATCGCTCAATGCCTTCGCGCAATTGCAGCGAAAAATCGAGCGAGACGGTTTGTTTGTCAGTGGCGGAAAGCGTTCTTTCTTCTTTTCTGTCGCTGCGCGGATTGATGTTTCTGAACCAAAACGGGTCGGTTTCCGCGTCGCACGACATCGGCGGGTAGGTTGAATTCAAACGATTAAAGTTTAAATCCAGCGGAACTTCCGCCTGCGCGTGGCAGGCGAGACACGAAGATTTCGGATTATCAACCGGACCGTTTAATCTCGCCCCGCAGCCGAAATGCTGCGGCACGAGCGGTTTGGAATTTAAAACAGACTGCGCCGGTTCGTTGCCGAACATCAAGCCGAGCGGCACGACGCGCAGCCAGCCCTGTCGCTCAATCGGAAGCTCGACCGGATAAAAAATCATCGGCGCGTCGTCGTGATAAACGAACGTGCCGAAAACCCAGCCGGTCGGCGAAACGTCGTCGCGCACCGAAACGTCAATTTGAAGGAGCCGCACGGTTTGAGGCGGCATTTTGCCGCGATAGATGTCCGCTTGCCAATTGATGCTGCTTCGCAGGTAATCCGGTTCGGCTTGCGTGAAGAGAAGTTTTATCGCCACCGTTCCTTCGGGAAAACCGGCGGACGGAAAATTTTTCGGATTCGGTTTTTGTTTGAGCATCTCGGTCCAGATTTCATTGATATAAAACGCTCCCGGTTCGTTGTAAACGCTGACTGCCCAGTTTTCAATCGGCAGCTTATCGTCGTCGCAGATTTTGCCTTCGATGAGTTCTTTCGCGCACGAAGGTCGCTCGACCGTCAAGCCGCGCAGAAATTCTCTACCGGTTGCGCCCGTATGCATCCACGGCGCGTGAAACCATTTTCGCCGCCGGTTTTCCTGCGCTGTCCAATCCGTTTCCAGATTTCCCTCGTAAGCGTAATGCAAAACGGCGAATAGATATTCCTTCCATTTGGTTTTCAATTCCTCCGGCGTCCGCGCGATTTGTTTCCACGCTAATAGTTCGTCGGTTTTCCTTCGCGCCTCGCCGTAATTTTGGCTTAACTGAAAAACTTGTCTGTGCGGATTCTCAAGACACCACCGCTCGGTCGGCGCGAATTGCGCGTCGTAGCTCGGAAACGGCGCGGTCACGGGCGGGCAGGACGAAACAACTTCAGGCGGCGCGGGCTTGCCCGAGAAAAATAAAAATTTAACGAAAAATAATATAAAACCGACGACAAGGAGAATCTTTATTTTCATCGCTGATTTCCATTCTCTGAAATAAAATCGCCAACCGTTTGAAAGAGACGAATCGCCGCCGCTGTCGCCAGGACGAAAACATTTTCCATTTATCGTTCGTCAGTTTTGCACCGGAGAGAAATCATTCAGTTTTCAGAAAATGAAAAACGTCGAACGATAAATGGAAAATGTAGTTTGCCGTCACAGACGAGTCGGCAAATTTATGAAAGCGCTAAATCTATGAAAGCTCGGATTCGTAGGCTTGCCAGCCCTGTTTAACTCGGTGCCGCAAAGTGTGGTTGCCGCTGCGAAACACGCCGTCAACTTTCGCCTCGATGTAAACGTTCATCGTTACGACGGCTAAAGTCGGGTCGTCGGCGTCAATCGCGTAATTGACGTTTGAAATATCGAAACGGTCAACCGTTATATCGCCGTTTTCGTATTTGGCGCGAAACTCGGTTTCCGTGTAGTCGGTTCCGAAAAAGTTGCGAAAAACATATTCGTTGCTGCCGAGAAAGCGCAGCATTCTTCCAAACCAGTAACTGTTTCGGTTACCGCCCGATTCACTGACAATCGAGGTGGCGAACTGCGTTGCAAAAAAATCATTTTCCGGTCCGTCTGGCATAATTTTAATTCTTCCTTATTTTTTTGTTCGGGAGTTAAAGCGTGTTAAAACTTTGCGCGAATCTTTCGCCGAAAGCAAATTTTCAGCAGCAGTTTTCGGTAAATTCAGCAGAGCAACCGTTATGCCGCGCCGAAGAAGCAGGTATTTCCACCGGGAAACTTCCGACGGTATATCAAAATTGATAGTAAATTGATAGTGAAAAAAATCGTTTTGATATAAAATGCTTGCTGGTTTTTCCCAAAAATCCGAAAACTGTATTTAAATATTTCAGATGGGCATCAATCCCGGCACAATCATCGAGCGCTACGAGATTCGGTCTCTGCTCGGCGCGGGCGGTATGGGCGAGGTTTACGAGGCGTTCGACACGCGGCTCGAACGCTCCGTCGCGCTCAAGTTTCTCAAGCAATCGGACGATGCGGAAAAACTCAGGCGTTTCCGGCAGGAAGCCAAAGCCGTCTCCGCTCTGAATCACCCGAATATTCTGACGATTTATGAAGTCGGCAATTACGCGGATTATCATTTCATCGTGTCCGAACTCGTCGTCGGCAAAAATTTGCGCGATGTCATCACAAACGAAAAGTTGACGCTCGCCGAAATTCTCGACATCGCCGTCCAAATCGGAAACGCGCTCGCGGCGGCGCACCACGTCGGCATCGTTCACCGCGACATCAAGCCGGAAAACATAATGATTCTGCCGGACGGCTACGTCAAGGTTCTGGACTTCGGTTTGGCAAAACTCATCGGTTTGGAAAAAAACTTTGCGCCGGACTCTGATCTGCCGACCGCTTCGCTGATCGAGACGAAAGCGGGAATGATTCTCGGCACGGTCAACTATATGTCGCCCGAACAACTGCGCGGCAAAGCGATTGACGAGCGGACGGACATCTGGAGTCTGGGCGTGGTTTTGTTTGAAATGCTGGCGCGCCGCCGTCCGTTTACGGGCGAATCGGTCAGCGATGTGATCGCCGCCGTCCTCGAACGCGCTCTGCCGCAAATCTCCGAACTCGATGCCGACATCCCGCCGGAAATCGAAACAATCGTCAACAAGGCTCTGGAAAAAAACAAGGAAAATCGTTTTCCGACCGTGCGCGCATTCGTCTCGGATTTGAAAAACGCCAAATCAATTTCGGCGAACGGCAGCTATTCGTTTGCCGTCGGCAAAACGCCGACCGATTCGTTTCATTCGCAAAAAACTTTATTGACGGACGCCAATCAAACTGCTGTCAGCACCGACAATCTTTCGGGCGTGTTTATCGGCGGAAGAAAGCTGCATTGGCGGGTAATCGCCGCGTCTGCGTTTTTGCTGATGTTGGCGACGGGTTTTACCGGCTGGTTTTACATCTACCGACCGCTGGCGCTGGTCAAACCGCAACCGCCGCTTAAACAAATACAGTCGCAGCGTCTCAGCACCACGGGCGACATCGTTAACGCCGCCCTCTCGCCTGACGGAAATTTCGTCGTTTACGTGCGGAATAACGACGGGCGGCAAAGTTTATGGCTCAGACAAATTTATGAAACCGCCGGTCAAAAATTGATTTCGGCGACCGCGGAAAGTTACGCCGGTTTGACTTTCAATTCCGCCGGAACGTGGATTTATTACACGGTTTTCAACAGAGACGGAATAGGAAAACTCAACCGCATCCCGCTGCTCGGCGGCACGCCGCAGGAAATCGCCAAAGACGTTGATTCGCCGATTTGCTTTGCGCCTGACGGAAAAACTTTCGCCTTTATTCGGAGCAATCCCGGAGAAGGCGTTGACCGAATCATCGTCTCGAACGCTGACGGCAGCGGCGAGCGCGTCCTGAGCGAAAAAAAACGCCCGGAATTTTATAAAATCAGCACGCGTGAAAGTTTGGCGTGGTCGCCCGACGGAAAATACATCGCGTCTCCGCTCGGACAAGTCGCGCCGGACGGCGAATTTATGAGCGTCGCGGAAATCAACGTCGAAACCGGCGAGCAGCGAATCGTTACCGACGCCAAGTGGCACCGCGTCGGACGAATTCAATGGACGAAAAATGCCGACGAACTTTTGATAACGGCGGCGGAATTCGGCTCGGAATTGTTTCAGATTCGCAAAATTTTTCGCTCAAGCGGACTGGCGCAAAACGTAACGGGAGAGCTGAACGATTACTACAGCCTGAGTTTGAACGAGAATTCGACCCGCCTGCTCAGCGTGGCTTACGATAAGACCTCGAATCTTTACACCGCTTCGAGCGAGCAGCCGACAAACGTCAAATTGCTGGCGGGCGGCAATTACGACGGCATCGGCGGCGTCTTGTGGACGAACGGCGGACGAATAATTTATGTTTCGGCGCAGAGCGGCAATCGTGATATTTGGGCGCGCGACGCGGACGGCGACGGCAATCCGCAACAACTGACTTTCGAGCGGGCGGCAGACGATTTCCCGTCAATTTCCGACGACGGAGGACACATCGTTTTCGTCTCGTCGCGCACGGGCGTGCCGCACATTTGGCGAATGAACCAGAACGGCGGCGAATCGAAACAATTAACCGACCAAGGTGGCGAAAGTTTGCCCGACATTACGCCCGATGGCAACTACGTCGTTTATTCGAGAGCGAAAAATCGCTCGGTGCTTTGGAAAATTCCCGCAGCAGGCGGCGAGCCTGAGCAGTTGACGCGGGAGCAGACCAGCGGTTCGGCAATCTCGCCCGACGGAAAATTTATCGCCTGCTTGACGCGCGGCTCGACGCTCGAATCGCCGCTGCTGCTTGCCCTCGTTGATTTTCAAACTGGAGCGATTGTAAAAACGTTCAAACCGCCGGGCGTCGTCAGCGCACCCGGCTTGCCGGCGACGATTCGCTGGCTACCCGGTGGTCAAAAGTTTTCCTACGTCGCCGACATCAACGACATCTCAAACATTTGGACGCAAGCCGTCACCGGCGGCGAACCGAAAAAAATAACCGACTTTGCGGCTGATAAAATTCTTTCGTTCGATTGGTCGAAGGACGGCAAGCGCATCGTTTACGCCCGCGGCAAATTTGGCAACGATTTGGTTTTGATTGAAAATTTTTAAGGCAGAAAGTCGGCAAGTTGGAAAACAAAGCGGCGTTTCAGAATTTACGTCGCCTGCGAAAGTTCGCCTTCGGTGGCTATTCGCTATTTTTGAATCTTTAGTTTTTCCTTGATGCCGAGTTCGCGCACGATGCGGTGGAGATTGTTCGGATGAACGCCGAGCAGACGCGCCGCTTCGGTGAAATTTCCGCCGGTGTTTTGGACGGCGCTCAGCACAATCGTTTGTTTGGCTTGTTTGACTTGTTCGTAGAAGTCGCCGTTGAAATCGGCGTTCGGCGCCGCCCGCTCGACCATTTCGTTCGGCAAATCTTCGGGCAGAATTTTATCGGTCGTGCCGAGAACGACGGCGCGTTCGATGACGTTTTCGAGTTCGCGGATGTTGCCCTGCCATTCGCCTTCGAGCAGTATTTTTCCGGCTTCGCCGCTCAACCCGACGACTTTGCGGTGGCAGCGTTCGCTGTATTTGTGAACGAAGTGCTGGGCGAGCAGGTAAATGTCGGATTTTCGCTCGCGCAGCGGCGGAACTTTTATCTGAACGACGTTCAGGCGAAAAAACAAATCGCTCCGAAACTTACCGTTTTTCACTTCGTCTTCCAAACTTCGATTCGTTGCGGCAATCACGCGCACGTTAACTTTGATCGTTTTCGTGCCGCCGACGCGCTCGAATTCGCGCTCCTGCAGAACCCGCAGCAGCTTGACTTGAATCATCGGCGCCAGCTCGCCGATTTCGTCGAGAAAAACCGTGCCGCCGTCGGCGATTTCGAGCTTGCCTTTTTTTTGCGAAAGCGCGCCGGTGAAAGCGCCTTTTTCGTGACCGAAAAGCTCGGATTCCAAAAGATTTTCGTTCAGCGCCGCGCAGTTTATGGCGACGAACGGCGCGGTTTGACGCGGGCTGTTGCGATGTATGGCTTGCGCGACGAGTTCCTTGCCCGTTCCCGATTCGCCCGTAATCAAAACGGTCGAATCAGAGGGCGCGACGCGGCTGATCAGACGAAAAACTTCTTTGAGCGGCGGACTTTCGCCGACCATATTCGTCTCGATGTGCAGATTGTCTTTGAGAATCTCGTTTTCTTGGCGCAGGTTTTTGATTGATTCGACGTTTTCCAAAGCGGCGGAGACGAGAAAGGATACGGCGGTCATTTGTTCGAGATGACTTTCCGTAAAACGAACGCCCGGATCGCTCGAATCCAGGTAAATCAAACCTTTCTGACTGCCGATGTGCAGCGGCACGCACAGCAGAGACGTTACCCGCGAGGCGATTAAACTCTCTGCCTTTTCGAGATTTTTGTCAGACAGATCGTTGCTCAGAAGCGCGACCTGCTCGCGCAAAACCTGTTCGGAAACCGTCCGGCTGATTTGCATCGGCGCGCTGTCCGAATAACTTTTTGCCGAAACGCAAACTGCCTGCGGTTCGCTTAAATTATCGTCCGTCAGCAGAATCGCGCTGCGCCGCGCCGGAATAAATTCCAAAATGATTTCCAGGATTTTGCACTGCAAATCTTCGGTTTCCTTGATTTCATTGATGGCTTTGCCGAGTTTGATAAGAACGTTTAAATCAGTCGGAAATTCGTTCGCTTCGTGGTTCGGAAACAAACGAATCGTCGAATTTGTGACGAGCGTGCCGTCATCAAACGAGGCACCCGCGAACGGCGCATTATCGTTTTCATCAACCAGGAACATAAAATAAAAATTTCCGACGCGAATCTGATCGCCGTGTTCGAGCCGCCTGGCTTTAATCGGCAGATTGTTGAGGAAAGTTCCGTTGCGGCTGCCTAAATCTTCGAGGTTAAACACGTCGCTTTGGCGAACGATTCGGCAGTGTTGGCGGGAGACGGCGATGTCCTTGACCGGCAAATCGCATACCGCGTGACGCCCGAAGACGAAGGATTCGCCTTCGTTTAGATTCAGAAAAATTGGCTCCGGCTTTGTTTCGCCATTTAACGCCAATAATCTCGGTTTACTTTTTGCCGTCTTTTTCATATAACAGAAAAATTTCCCGAAAGACTTTACGCAATAAAAAAAATATCATTTTTGATAGCTCGACTATCAAAAATGATATACCTTGCGCCGTAGAATTTTGTTTCAACTTATAAAAAGTTTATTTATCAATCGTTCGTCTTTCAAACACGCGGCAGGATATTGTAACTTTTGATTTTCGAGTTGAGCGTCGTCGCGTTGAGTCCTAAAAGCCGGGCGGCGCGCGATTGGTGTCCGCCGGTTTGGTCGAGAGCGCGGCGAATCAAATCGGTTTCAAAGCGGCGCACTTGGTCGTAAAAATTGACGCCGCGCGAGATGTCTATGTCTTCGGACATTCCTTCGCCGTCCTGCATTACATTCAAAGCAAAGTTCGGGTCGCGGACTTCCGGGCGCAGACACTCGACGGTGATTTCGTCGGTCGGCGCGATAACTACGGCGCGTTCGATAATGTTTTCCAGTTCGCGGACATTGCCCGGATAGTAATAATTTTCGAGCAAGGACAAAACTTCCGGCGAGAGATTTTCGCTAACCTCGCGCACGTTTTCGTCGTTGTATTTGCGGATAAAATGCTGGACGAGCGGCAGAATATCTTCGCGGCGCGTTCGCAAGGGCGGCAGTTCAATCGGGACGACCGACAGCCGATAATACAAATCTTCGCGGAACGTGCCGTTCTTGACCGCCTCTTTCAAATCAACGTTCGTCGCGGCGATAATTCGCACGTCAACCTTGACCGGCGCAGTTTCGCCGATCGGCGTAAATTCGCGCTCTTGAATAACTCGCAGCAGGCGGACTTGTGTTTCGGGTCGCAAATCGCCGATTTCGTCGAGAAAAATCGAGCCGGTGTCGGCGACTTCAAACAAACCCTTTTTCGCGGCGACAGCTCCCGTAAATGCGCCCTTCGTATGACCGAAAAGTTCCGATTCCAAGAGTTCCGACGGAATGTTTGAACAGTTGACGACGACGAAAGGTTTGTCGGCTCTTAAGCTCGATTCGTGGATTGACTTGGCGACGAGTTCCTTGCCCGTCCCCGATTCGCCTGTTACTAAAACCGTGGAACGCGCCGGCGCAACCCGCTCCACTAGGCGAAAGACGTTTTCCATCTGTTCGGAACGTCCAATAATCGCATCGCGCTTAACCGAGCGCGTCATCGCTTGCCGCAAACTAACGCGCTCTTCTTCCTTGCGGCGTTTTTTGATGCCGCGGGCAACAAGCGCAAGAATCTGCTCGTTCTGAAAAGGCTTGCGAATACAGCCCTCCGCGCCTTTGTCCCAAGCGGAAATCGCCGTGTCAAACGTCGCGTAAGCCGTAATCATCAACACGACAGCTTCCGCGTCCATCTTAATAATCTCTTCGAGCGCCGTCAGACCGCCGACGCCCGGCATCGAAACGTCCATCAAAACGACATCGTAAGTTTTCTGCTCATAGGCTTCGATGGCTTCTTCGCCCGTTTTCGCCAAATCAACTTTATAACCTGCGCCCGTCAAAATCGTTTCTAAAACGTCGCGCATTATTTCCTCGTCATCACAAACGAGGATGTAACCTTTTTTCGC
>CADCUR010000010.1 GCA_902805935.1 uncultured Pyrinomonadaceae bacterium | reverse complement strand
GGGCGAATGTTCCCGCGCCGAAACGCGGCGAAATTCTTTTCAGGGCGGCGCAGATTTTGGAGAGCCGCGCCGAATCCGTCGCCCGCGAGATGACGCGCGAAGAAGGAAAAACTCTGCCCGAATCGCGCGGCGAAGTCGGCAGAACCGTCAACATTCTGCGGTATTTCGCGGGCGAAGGCGCGAGGCTTTCGGGCGAAGCCATTCCGTCGGAACGCGAGCGGGTTTTCATCCACACGATTAAAAGCGCGCTCGGCGTCGTCGGGCTGATTACGCCGTGGAATTTTCCAATCGCTATCCCGGCGTGGAAGCTCGCGCCCGCGCTCGTCGCCGGAAACGCGGCGGTGATAAAACCTTCGGAACTCGCGCCGCTCTGCACGTTGCGACTCGTGGAAATTCTCGACGAAGCCGGTGTCACGAAAGGCGCGCTCAACCTCGTTACAGGGACGGGAAAAGTCGGGCGCGAATTGGTCGTAAATCCGGCGGTGCGGGCGATTTCCTTTACCGGCTCGGAAGCGGTCGGCGGCGAAATTGCGGTCGAATGCGCGAAAAGACGCGCCCGTTTGCAGCTCGAAATGGGCGGCAAAAATCCGACCGTCGTGCTGGCGGACGCCGATGTCGAGGAAGCCGTCGGAATCGTGATGAACGCCGCTTTTTTCTCGACCGGTCAGAAATGCACGGCGACTTCGCGCGTGATTGTCGAAGAAAATTTAGCGGAAAAATTCTCGGCGCGGCTCGTCGAGCGCACGCGCGAACTTAAAATCGGCAACGGTCTCGAAGCGGGCATTGACATCGGACCTTCGATCACCGGACAGCAGCTCGAAAAAGTGCTGGAAAGCGTCGAGACGGCGCGTGCGAGCGGCGCGAAAATCCTGGCGGGCGGCGAGCGTTTGAGCGGAGGGAATTTCGCCAAAGGTTTTTTCTCGTCGCCCGCCGTCGTCGCCGGTGTTGACGCGGAAATGGCAATCGCGCAGGAAGAGATTTTCGGTCCGGTTCTCGCCGTCATTCCGGCGCGAGATATAGACGACGCGGTGCGCATCGCCAACGACATCCGTTTCGGATTGTCGGCGTCCATCTGCACAAAATCTTTGACGAGCGCTTTCGAGTTCGCCAACCGCGTCGAAGCCGGACTCGTGATGGTCAATCTGCCGTCGGCGGGCGTCGAATATCAAGTTCCGTTCGGCGGCTCGAAAGCCTCTTCGCTCGGAATGCGCGAACAGGGCGCGGTGGCGACGGATTTTTACACGGAAATCAAAACCGTTTATATGAAGTATTAAGCGGGAAATTTGAGAGAGAAATTGATGAAACGGAAATTGGAAAAAGCAGCGCACACATTATTTTTGAGCTTGCTGTTATTTGTCGTCGGCGGATTCGGCGGATTGTATGCCGCGCACGGTCAAGTGGCAGGCGTTCCCGCTAAACCGGGGCGAGCTTCAGCGAAAACGGCTGAAGTTTCCGGCGACAATCTTTCGCTTAACGGCAGTTGGCGATTCGCGCTGGCGAAAACGGCTGACGAGGCGGAGCGGCAGTTTTCGCGCTTTTACGAACCGGCGTTCGACGCCCGCCAGTTTCGTCCGATTCCGGTTCCGTCAAACTGGTCTTTGCAGGGCTTTGAAGAGCTGGTTTACGAACACCGTTTCGACGAGCCGCCCGACAAACGACCGACTGACGCCGAAGGCTTTTACCTTCACAGTTTTCGCGTTCCGGCGGCGCAAAACAACAAGCGCGCCGTGCTGCATTTCGGCGGCGTCTGGGCTTCCGCCGAAGTCTGGCTCAACGGGCGTTACCTCGGTCGCCACGACAGCGGCTTTACGGCTTTCGCATTTGACGCGACGCGCTTTTTGAAAGCGGGCGCAGAAAATATTCTGGCGGTGCGCGTTCGCCAGAACACGAAAGACACGCTTTTCGACACGAACGATGACTGGTCGCTGCCCGGAATTTACCGCGACGTTTCTCTCGAATTTATGCCCGCCGAGCTTTACCTCGACCGACTGGAGACGGCGACCGATTTCGACGAATCTTTTCGCAACGCAGACCTTCTTCTGCGCGTTCTCGTCGTCAAACACGGCGGCAACCGCAACATCGTTTTCCCGTATCAATTGCGCGTCGTTTTAACCGACGCCCGCAAACGCGAAGTGGCGAGTCGGACGTTTGACGGAAACGAACTCGGCGGCGACAACGGGCAGGACGTGAATTTGCGGATTCCCGTCGCAAATCCGGCGCAATGGACGGCGGAAACGCCGAATCTCTACGATTTGCGCGTCGAATTGCTCGTAGAAAATAAAATCGTCCACACCCGCATCGAGCGCGTCGGCTTTCGGGAGATTTCGACCCTCGGCGGCGTTCTGCGCGTCAACGGTCAGCCGATTAAACTGCGCGGCGTCAATCGTCACGACGAAGACCCGGAAGCCGGACGAGCGACGCGCCCGGAACACTGGCTCAAAGACATCGAATTGATGAAGCGGGCGAACATCAACGCCGTCCGCACTTCGCATTATCCGCCCGCCGAAGGTTTTATCAAATTATGCGACGAACTCGGTTTATACGTTCTGGACGAGATACCGATGGGTTACGGCGGAGATTTTGCGAACGACCCGGCTTACGCGAGCGCGGTTCTTTTGCGGGCGCACGGAACCATCGCCCGCGACCGCAACCGTCCGTCGGTCATCGTCTGGTCAATCGGCAACGAAGACCCGTTCGGCGCGCTGCATCTGGCTGCCGTGCGGCTCATCAAAGGAAGCGACTCGACGCGCCCGGTGCTGCTGCCGTGGCGAACCGAAGAAACTCTGCCGCCAGAAGTTGACATTCTCGCGCCGCATTACAAAACCGGCGAAGAATACGACCAGCTCGCCGCGAAAGCCAAGCGTCCGATTATCACGACCGAATACGCGCACGCGCTCGGCGACCAGGATTTCGGCGGACTCGAAGACCGCTGGAAGTCACTGACCAAACATCCGGCGGGCGCAGGCGGAATGATTTGGATGTGGGCTGACCAGGGAATCCGGCGCAAAGTTGGCGGGCGAACGGTTCTCGACCCGATTGCCGCCCTCGGACGTTACGACGACGGCGCGCCGGAGCTTATCCGGCACAGCAATTTAGGAAACGATGAAATCTACGACGCGCGCGGCATCTACGGCGCGGACGGAATCGTCAACCCCGACCGCGCACCGCAGAGAGATTACTGGGAAACAAAAGCCGTTTACGCTCCCGTCTCCGTTTTGACGGAAGAACTTTCATTGCCGTCGAACCGAGACCGATTGAGTGTTCCCGTTCGCAACGATTTCGATTTTACGAATCTCTTCGCGATTAAAATTCGCTGGCGATTGATGGCTGACGACCGCGAGTTGGCAACAGGCGACACGAAAATTGACGCCGCGCCGCACGAGACGACGAATCTCGAAATTCCTTTGAAAAACATCGGAGAAATCAAAGAAGGCGTTGCTTATTACGCGCAGATTTTCTTTTACCACGCGAACGGCGACGAGTTCGCCGCGCGAAGCGTTCGGCTGAAAACCGGCGCGACTGACAAAATGCGCCCGGCTGCATCTGCCGCAATCGCTAATCTCAAACCGCAAATTTCCCAAACCGCAAGCGGCGCGGTTATCACAGTCGGAAATACGAAGTATCAATTCGACAAACAAACCGGCGGCTTATCAAACATTACGGCAAATAATCAGGCGTTGATAACGAATTCGCGCCCGGTCGTGTGGCGCCCGCTCAGCATCAGCGAAGCGAATCTTTACCGCTCGGCGAACCGCGAACAGCCGCGCCCGCCGGATTTTGATAAATACACGGTTAAAGTGCGGAATTGGCGAATCACCGAAAACGGCAATGAAGCCAGGCTCGAAACCGAAGCCGATTACACGATTGACGGGCGCAATCGTTTCTCAGTCCGCTACGATTACCGCGTTTTGCCCGACGGCGCGCTCCGCGTCAATTACCAAATCAAGCCGCAGGTAATTACCGGCTGGCTGCCCGAAATCGGCGTTGAGATGGAAACCGCGCCCGCTCTCGATTCGATGCGCTGGCGCGGCTTGGGAATCTGGGACGCTTACCCGAACGAGCGGGCGGCGGCGATGTTCGGCGTCTGGCAGGCGCGCGCCGGAACGCCGGAAATTCTCGGCGTGAAATCCGACGTTGAACAAGTCGAGTTAACCGACGCCAAAAACGGTCGCGGCGTTTCCATCACCGGCAGCCCATTCGCGCGTCTTGAGTCGGACGGCAAATCCGCCGGACGTTTTCGCCTACTCTCTGCGGTCGTCGGACGTTCGACGAAATTCAAGCGTCCCGAACGCCCGCAATGGCAGCTTGCCGCGAACAATACTTTCGAGGGCGAATTTACGGTTAAACCTTTGGCGAAATGAAGATTGCGAGCGTTACAAAGGCAAATACTTAACAATGCGAAGATTTATTTTTCCGAACAATTTAACGAGCCGAATCGAAAATCCGCGTTTTTCGCGCGGCATTGTTCAACGTCTGAACTGCGCTCTTTTGTTAGCCGTCGTTTTACTTTCCGCCGCGCCCGCCGCGTTGCCGCAAGCGAAGCGGTCGGACTATTTCAAACCAGCTGAGATGATGAAAATCGGCGTTTATTATTACCCGGAAGCGTGGTCGCCCGAACAGTGGGAGCGAGACATTGCGAATATTAAAAAGCTCGGAATGGAATTCATTCATATGGGCGAATTCGCGTGGACGTTTATGGAACCGGAAGAAGGGCGATTCGATTTCGCGTGGCTCGATAGAGCGGTCGCGCTCGCGGCGAAAAACAATTTGAAAGTGATTCTCTGCACGCCGAGCGCCGCGCCTCCAATCTGGCTCGTTCGCAAACACCCGGAAGTACTGATGACCGATTTGCGAGGGCGTAGAATGGAACACGGCTCGCGCTCGCACGGCGATTGGAGCAGCGAGGTTTACCGGCGCTACGTCGGGCGCGTCGTTACTGAACTTGCGCGCAGATACGGCAATAACAAAAACGTCTGGGGCTGGCAGATTGACAACGAGCCGAGTCATTACGGCAGAAATTACGATTACGGTGCGGCGAGTCAGACGAAATTCCGCGTCTGGCTGGAGCGCAAATACAAAACGGTTGATGCGCTCAACCGCGATTGGGGAACTTCATTCTGGTCTGAGCGGTATCAAAATTTCGGGCAGATTCGCATCCCGAACCCGGACGAACTGGTGCAGCGAGCGAATCCGCACGCCGTTCTCGATTTCTATCGGTGGTTCGCCGAAGAAACCGCCGATTACATCCGTTTTCAAGCCGATTTGCTGCGGCAAAATTCGCGCAATCAGTGGATTACGACGAACTTTATGCCGCTTTACAGTCCCGTTTCGCCGCCCGCATCGGGCAAAGATTTGGACATCGTGACTTGGACGCTTTATCCGGTCGCGGGCGGGCAGAACAGCGACGGCGCGCTCGGTTTCCGGCTCGGCGACGGCGGCTCGATGTCGTTTATTCACGATTTTATGCGCCCGATCAACGGCGCGCACGGAATAATGGAATTGCAGCCCGGACAGGTTAATTGGGGCAGCGTCAACCCGCAGCCGCTGCCCGGCGCTGTTCATTTGTGGATTATGCGCGCCTTTGCGGGCGGCTCGAATCTGCTCTGCACGTATCGCTACCGCCAGCCGCTTTCGGGCAGCGAACTGTATCACAAAGGTCTGGTCGAGCCGGACGGAGTAACGCCATCGCCGGGCGGAAGGGAATTCGCGCAGGCGGCGCGTGAAATGGAGATTTTGCGGAAGAATTACAAAGCGAACGCGCCGATGCCGATTGTTTACCGGGCGCGCCGCGCCGCTCTGCTTTACAACGTCGAAAACCGCTGGGATATGGACAATCACAAGCAGACCGCGCGGTGGAACACGATGGAGCATCTTTTGAAATATTACAAACCGCTCAAAAGTTTCGGCGCGCCGGTTGACGTTATCACCGAAGACAAGGATTTTTCCGCCTACCCGTTTTTAATCGTTCCCGCTTACCAGCTTGTTGACGCCGGGTTGGTTAAACGTTTGACCGATTATGCGAGAGGCGGCGGGCATCTCGTTTTGTCAACGCGCACCGGACAAAAGGACCGGCGCGGGCATCTCTGGGAAGCGGCTTGGGCAGCGCCGATCAACGATTTAATCGGCGCGAAAATCGCGGCTTACGATTTACTGCCCGAACCGCTCAAAGGACAAATCAAGATGAACGACGCCCAATACGAATGGGGCGTTTGGTCGGAAACGCTTGAGCCGCGAGCGGGAACGACCGCGCTTGCCGTTTACGCCGACCAGTATTATGCCGGGCAAACCGCCGCCGTCACGCGCCGGTTAGGAAGCGGAACGGTAACGTATGTCGGCGCGGAATCGCTCAACGGAAATTTCGAGCGCGACGTTTTGCGCGGCGTTTTCGAGCGGGCAAATGTCCGAACGGAAAACTTCGACGCCGGTTTGATTGTTGATTGGCGCGACGGTTTCTGGGTGGCGACGAACTTTACGTCGAAAAAACAAACCGCGCCGATTTCGCCGAACGCGCGCATTTTGTTTGGTTCGAGAGAAATCGAACCGGCGGGCGTAACCGCTTGGGCGGAGTAATCAAAACGCCGCTTTGAAAATGGAAAGAGGGAAGTTAAAGGCTTCTCGATTTTCATAAAAATAAAACAAAGCCGAGGAAATCGGCTGAGTGTTTCGAGTCTTCTTTTTCGCCCGGAAAGTTTTATGGCGGTTTAATCCGAGCTTTTTTTTTATACAAATTTATGCCTGAAACAACTTTGATTTGGATAGATTACGCGGTGATGCTCGTTTACTTTGCCTTTGTCATCGGCATCGGCTTCGCGCTCAAGCGTTATATGCAGACTTCGACCGACTTCTTTTTGTCGGGGCGCTCGATTCCGGCTTGGGTGGCGGGTCTGGCGTTTTTGTCGGCTAACTTGGGAGCGCAGGAAGTTATCGGAATGGGCGCGTCGGGCGCGAAATACGGCATTGCGACTTCGCATTTTTACTGGATCGGAGCGATTCCGGCGATGGTTTTCGTCGGGCTGTTTATGATGCCGTTTTACTACGGCTCGCGCGCCCGCAGCGTTCCCGAATATCTGAAACTCAGGTTTGACGAAAAAACGCGCGGGCTTAACGCCATTACATTCGCCCTGATGACGATTTTTTCTTCGGGCGTCTCGCTCTACGCGATGGGCAAACTTTGTCAACTGCTTTTGGGCTGGGATTTCAACTTCAGTATGGCGATTGCCGCCGTGATTGTGCTGGCTTACGTTTTTATGGGCGGTTTAACGTCGGCGATTTACAACGAAGTTTTGCAGTTTTTTATGATCGTCTTCGGTTTCATCCCGCTCGTTTTTCTGGGGCTAAGAGATGTCGGCGGCTGGGACGGACTCAAAGCGAGGCTCGCCACGGTTGCGACCGAAAACGGCTATGCCGCGACTGCTTACACGCAAAGCTGGGCGCATATGGGCGCGGCTGACCAAAATCCGATTGGCGTCGAATGGTTCGGGCTGGCGATGGGACTCGGTTTCGTTCTGAGTTTCGGTTACTGGTGTACCGATTTTCTCGTCGTGCAGCGGGCGATGGCGGCTGATTCAATGTCGGCTGCCCGACGCACGCCGATTATCGCCGCGTTTCCGAAAATGCTGTTTCCGATTCTGGTAATTTTGCCCGGAATGATTGCCTTAACCGTCGGTTCGCAGGCGACTTCGCCGACCCAAAACGCAAACGCCACCGCGCAAAATCAGGTGCAAAATTTCGTTTCGACTTCCGCCGCGCCGAACGATGAAAAGCGCGGAATTATCCCCGCGAAACGAAACGAAGCGACCGGCGAAATCCAGCGCGACAGCCAGGGCAAGCCGGTTTTCGATTACGATCTGGCGACGCCGATGATGCTCTTAAATTACTTTCCCGCCGGGCTGCTCGGCTTGGGTCTGACGGCGCTGCTCGCCTCGTTTATGTCGGGTATGGCGGGCAATGTGACGGCTTTTAACACGGTTTGGACATACGACATTTATCAGTCTTACATCAAGAAGGGCGGCTCGGACGAGCATTATCTCTGGATGGGTCGCGCCGCGACGGTTTTCGGCATTTTACTGTCAATCGCCGCCGCTTATGTCGCCGCCTCGTTCAACAACATTATGGATTTGCTCCAGCTCGTCTTCGCCTTCGCCAACGCGCCCTTGTTTGCGACGTTCGCGCTCGGAATGTTCTGGCGCCGAACGACCGGACACGGCGCGTTCTGTGGCTTAATCGCCGGAACGCTCGCCGCTTTAATCCATCACGGACTTTCGCTCGCGCAGGGCGGCAGCGTCGGCATCAAAGGCGGTTTTTTCGGCACGATTTTCAGTTACCGCAGCGAGCTTGGACAAACCTTCTGGACGGCGATTGCCGCTTTCGTCACCTGTTTTATCGTGACGATTCTAATCAGTTTGCTGACCAGACCGCGCCCGGACGAAGAATTAAAAGGCTTGGTTTATTCGCTCACCAAAATCGAACAGGACGACGAGCGAAGTTGGTATAAGCGTCCGGTGCTGCTCGCGGTGATTGTCCTTGCCGCAACCGTCGCGCTTAATTTTATTTTCTTTTAAAAGTTGCTGGAGACATTAATTTTATGGGTTTAGATATTCGGCTTCCAATCGGTTTAATGTTCGCCATCATCGGCGCTCTGCTGCTCGCCTTCGGTTTATTGACGGCGAACGATGGGCGGATTTACACGCGCTCGCTCGGCGTCAACGTCAATCTCTGGTGGGGTTTAACAATGCTTTTATTCGGAATCGTGATGATCGTTTTGGGCAGGCGAGCGACGGCTAAAGGAGAGGGCGAAGGCGTTCACCCGACCGCCGAATCGCCCGAAGGTTTGCGAACCGAACGGCGCGAAGAGGAACTCGGACTCGAACGCGAATAGAAAAAGCGCGAGTTTTTTTTCGTTCGTTTTCCGCTCGAACGACTTTCAAACAGTTTTTCCCACGGCGGCTTTTTCAAACAGGTTAATTATGACGAAACATTTTCAACTTTTACGCTTTACAATTTTAATCGTTCTCGCGCTCGCTTTTTCATTCACTGTGACGGCGCAGGGAAATCGAAAAACCGCCGTCGAAACGGTTCAATTCAAAAGCGCGCTTGTCGGCGCGACTTTGCCTTACAGCGTCGTTCTGCCCGCCGATTATAATTCGACTTCAACCCGTTATCCGGTCGTTTTCCTGCTGCACGGCTTGACCGGGCATTATTCGGACTGGCTGCAAAAAACCAATCTGGCGGATTACGCGGCGGCATATCGCATCATCATCGTCACGCCCGAAGGCAACGACGGCTGGTATACGGACAGCGCATCCGCGACAAATGAAAAATACGAATCCTACATCGTCCGCGAGCTAATCCCGGATGTTGACGCGCGTTTTCGCACCATTCAAGACCGACGCGGGCGAGCCGTTGCCGGATTATCAATGGGCGGCTACGGCGCGCTCAAATTCGCCGTTAAATACCCGGACAAATTCGTTTTCGCGGCATCCTTAAGCGGCGCGCTCGGCGCGGCAACCCAAACGGACGCCGCGCCCGGTTTTGCCTGGGATTTTCTGCGACCTTCGATTATGCGAACCTACGGCGACGCCGACAGCCTAGCACGTCGCACCAACGATTTGCGTCGCCTGGTGCGCGAGCTTCCGGCGGACAAAATCGCTTCCTTGCCGTTTCTTTATTTCGACTGCGGAACCGAGGACGGATTTCTCCCGACCAACCGCGATTTGTCGGCGCTTCTCCTCGAAAGAAAAATCCCGCACGAATTTCGCCAGCTTCCCGGCGGACACAACTGGGCTTACTGGGACGCGCAAATTCCCGAAGTTCTCAAAATCGCACACTCGCGGCTGCCGCTTTACGCGGCAAAAACCGTAGCCGAACGATAACTTAAAGCGGCTTGTTTGAGGCAGGCGACTTTTATCGCGTCAATCATTTTATCGCGTCAATCATATGCAAAACCTAAAATCAACAAATGTCACCGGCAGCCTCAAACGACGTTTGGAGACAAGCGAGCGGCGAAAAAACGAATCAATCACAAAGAACGAGGTAAGCGAACCGACTATTCTCAAAACAATAGATTCTACCCTTCCGCGAAAGACCTCCGATGAAGTTGCTTTGAAATTGCGCGAGATGATCGAACGCGGCGAACTGAACGCGGGCGACCGTCTGCCGCCGGAGCGAGATTTAGCCAAACAATTGGGAGTTTCACGCCCGACTTTGAGAAACGGACTTCGTTCGCTGGCGGCTGTCGGCATGCTGCAATCGAGGCAGGGCGCGGGAACTTTTCTGGTCGAATCTAAAGAATCGCCGACGCTCGACGGCAACGCGCTGCAAATGATGGCGGCGCTGCACGGCTTTACGTCGGCGGAAATGTTCGAGACGCGGCTGAGTCTGGAAACGTGCATCGCTGGATTAGCCGCGGAACGCGCGACGAGCGAGCAGATTGCGACTCTAGCGGAAGAAATCGCCGAAATGTACGCCTCGCTCGATGATCCCGAACAATTTCTGACTCACGATATGCGATTTCATCAAATGCTTGCCGCCGCATCCGGCAACCGCATTTTAACGGCTTTGATGAACATGGTGGCGAAAATCCTGCTTGAAGCTCGCTTCAACACCACCCCAAGCGCGGCAGAGCTGAAAGAAACGGCGGAATCGCAACGCCGAATTTATCGCCGCATCCGCGAACGTCAGCCTGAAACTGCGCGGGAGGCGATGCGCGAGCATTTGCTCAAAGCTAAAAAAGCGCAGGCTGAGGAAGTCGCGGATAATTTCGCGGCGGAAACGGGCAAAAAGATTTCCGGCAAAGGCGTTTCAAAGAAATGAAATTCCGGATCAAGTTCTAAAACGCCCGATTTAAGCGGCAAAAAGGGGTGAAACTAGATTTCTTCGCGCGCCTTTGAAGATTTTCAGATACTGCCGCGCTCGTCAGACAATCGCTTCTTGACGACCGTCGCGCAGCGCCCGCAAATCAACCAAATCGCTTCCGACGCCGACGGCGCTCGCTCCCGAACGAATAAAATCCGCGGCGGTTTCGAGCGAAACGCCGCCCGTCGGAATGAGTTCAATCTGCGGCAGCGGAGCTTTCAAAGATTTGAGATAGCTTGCACCGCCCATCGCGCCGGCGGGGAAAACTTTGACGAAATCCGCGCCCGCTTCCCACGCCGCCAAAATTTCCGTCGGCGTCAGCGCGCCGGGCATCACGATTGTCTCGTTTTCGCGGCAAAACCGGATTGTTTCAAAATTCAAAGTCGGGCTGGTGACGAATTTCGCACCGGCTTTGACGCAATCGGACGCCGTTCACGCATCCAAAACCGTTCCCGCTCCGGTTAACATGTTTTCGCCGAAACGCGCCACCGTTTCTTCGATTAAACCGATTGCGTCCGGCACCGTCATTGTAATTTCCAAAATCGAAATGCCGCCCCGCACAAGCGCTTCGATGACGCGCCGGGCTTCATCGCCGGATTCGGCGCGAACGACGGGAATTACGCCGGACTGTTTGATTTGTCGAATCGCGTCGGATTTTTTCATTTGTAAATTTAGTTTGCCGCGCTCTCGACTTTTGCCGGTTCCAGATTCGGCGCGAGCAGATGTATGACGAGCAAGGCGACCAGATAAGCCGAAGCCGCGATTGCGAAAATCGGAACGTAGCTGCCGGTTTTTTCCAAAATAATTCCGACCAGCGGCGCGATCAGCATTCCGCCGACGGCGCCCGCCATTCCGCCGATTCCGACCACGCTGCCGACCGCTTGTTTCGGAAACATATCCGAAGACGTGGTGAAAAGATTTGCCGACCAGCCCTGATGCGCCGCCGCCGCGATGCCGATTAAAAATACGGCAATCCATAAATTTGTCGTGAGCGCGGCGAAAATAATCGGCACGACCGCCAGAGCGCAGACGAGCATCGCGGTTTTGCGCCCGCGATTGATTGACCAGCCGCGTTTAATCAAAGCCGACGAAATCCAGCCGCCGCCGACCGAACCGACATCAGCGATAATATAAATGACGGCGAGCGGAATGCCGAAAGTCTTAATGTCCAAGCCGTGTTTTTTGTTTAAAAAATCCGGCAGCCAGAAAAGATAAACCCACCAGATCGGGTCGGTCAGAAATTTCCCAACCGCAAACGTCCACGTCTGCCGGTAGCCGAGCAGTTTTCTCCACGGTATTTTCACCGCCGGGTCCGCTGGGTCGCTCTGAATATAAGCGAGTTCGGTTTCGGAAACGCGAGGATGTTCTTCCGGGCGGCGATAAAAAATCAGCCAGAATACGAGCCAGACGAATCCGAGCGCGCCGGTAATGATAAACGCTTCATACCAGCCCCAAACGTGGACGATAATCGGCACGGTCAAAGGCGTTAAAAGCGCGCCGACGTTTGTCCCGGAGTTGAAAATTCCGGTCGCCAGCGCGCGCTCTTTTTTCGGAAACCATTCGGCGGTTGTTTTAATGGCGGCGGGAAAATTGCCCGATTCGCCCAATCCGAGAACGAAACGGGCGATGATGAAACCGACGACCGAAACCGACAGCGCCGCGACCGAAGCCTGATAACCGAAAATTCCCGCGACCGAAGCCGTTAAGCCAACCGCGAAAACTCCAATCGGCACAGCCCAGGCGTGCATCAGCGCGCCCAAACTCCACAGCGTAATCGAAAGCGAAAATCCCTTTCTCGTTCCGATTTTGTCCATCAATCTGCCGACAAAAACGAATCCGAGGGCGTAAGCGGTCGTAAAAGCGAAAACAATCCAGCCGTAATTGATGTCCGTCCAGCCGAATTCGGCTTGCAGCGTCGGTTTTAAGATGGCGATGACCTGCCGGTCAATATAATTAATCGCCGAAGCGAAAAACAAAAGCCCGCAGATTATCCATCGCTGATGCCCGAAGCGGGTTGTAACGCGGTCGTCAACCGTCGTTGTAACGGCTTTTTCAAACGCGCTCGCGCCGCCGAGATTCGCCGATTGTTCGGGCGTTACGTCCAAAACCGGTTTGATTGTTTCATTCATTTTTGGTTTCCCTCAAATCCGCGGCAAAATGATTTTTATTGAAATTAAACGGACAAAATGCCCGGCGATTGATATTCCCACCCGTTTACTTCAATCGAG
>CADCUR010000009.1:8098-13205 GCA_902805935.1 uncultured Pyrinomonadaceae bacterium | reverse complement strand
CTGATGTCTAAAAGATTGAATACTTTCAAACTAACTCAATTTCAGCCTCCATTTAACAATTTCGGCAAACAGAATTTCAAACAGTTGCTGACCGATTGGGAAGGCAGCGGAGAGACGGCGCTGGAAAATAAGTTTGAAGAGATTTTCAGCGACGGTTGGGAAGAGAAAAAGTCTTCGAGAGAAGTAGTCAAAGTGATTTACGGCGACGGCGCGACCCAAGAGACCGCGATTAAATTTTCCAGCAGCAACGTCGAAAAAAGGATTAGCGCCGAATCTTGGTTTATAAATTACCAGTGCGGAAAGGAAAATGAAGGTTGGAAAAAAGAAAGAAATTTCATGACGCAATCTTCAAACGGCGAAAAAATACACAATATCTGGGACATACGGCTGGCGGACGGAACAAGAAAAACCTTATATTTTAACGCCTCGACAAAAGAGTGCGTCGCGGCGGCAAACGTTGTGGCGGGCGGTTGGGTGCTGAACCCCAACGGTCGAGGAATAGACGGCGCAATCGTTACCTTTACCGAATCGAACGGCAACGTCAGATATGCTTTGACAAACAAATTCGGTTTCTACAATTTTAATAACGTAATGGTCGGCAACACTTATACTTTCAACGTCACACACAAAAACTACATTTTCGCGCCGCAAATTTATTCGGTAAATTACGAAGAATTCAATCTGAATTTTATGGCTAACCGGTAAACTATTGTTTTTGATTACTCGCGTAAAGGTTATAAACAATCAGCCAGCTTATTAAACCGACGGTAATAGCTTGAGCCGAATTTCAATAATTAAGTTTCTCTCATTGCAATAGCCCGACTCGTGCTAAAGCGATGCGGAAAATTTAAGGTTGAAACTCGGCTCAAGCCGTTTGTCTTGTGCCTGATTCTTTGTCAGCTAAAGCCGCTCGCGCGATTGCGCTACGGCTTGAAAGAGTGCTAAATTTTGGAAAGTTTGATTTGCCGTGTTTTAATTTATGCTGGTAAACGCGGTAGTTTTAATCGCTTCGGAAGTAAAATCGAGGTTTCGAAAATCAGCGAATGCAGAGATCGCGGAAATTCGATTTTTTCGTTCGCATTCTTCTCACGCAATTTTTTCCGCTCCGCGCCACTATGAAAACGCTGCCCGATTATTTTCAAAGCCGACTGGCAAACATCTTAGATTCGATTCGTCAAATCGTCGAAATCGAATCGCCGTCGCGCGATGCGGCAGCTAACCGCGCGGTCGTTGATTGGCTCGTTCGAGAAGCCGAAAAGATTTCAACCAGTTTGGAAATCGAACGAATCGCGGTTGAAGGTTACGGCGAACATTTGATTATCCGCGCCTACAGTTCAGATGAAAAACCGATTCTGCTGCTCGGACACACCGACACGGTTCACCCGACCGGGGCGAAAAGCAAAAATCCGACGCGCATCGAGGCGGACAAATTTTTCGGCGGCGGCATTTTCGATATGAAGGCGAACTGCGTTTTAATGCTGGAGACTTTGCGCGCCTTCGACGAATTAAATCTCAAACCGAGGCGACCGGTTACGATTCTGCTCACGTGCGACGAAGAAATCGGCAGCCCGACCGGACGCGCTCTGGTCGAACGTGAAGCGCGCGCGGCGAAATTTTGCCTGGTGTGCGAGCCGTCGGCGGACGGCGCGGCCAAAACCGGACGCAAAGGCACGGGAATGTTTCAAATAAAAGCGCGCGGCATTCCTGCGCACGCCGGATTAGAGCCGGAACGCGGCGCGTCGGCGATTCTGGAAATCGCTAGGCAAATCGAACGAATTCACCGACTCAACGATTCGGAAAAAGGCACGACGGCGAACGTCTGCCTCATCTCCGGCGGCACGACGACGAATGTCATTCCCGAAAACGCGGCTTGTTCGGTTGACGTTCGCTTCACGTCAATGAACGAAGCTGAAAGAATAGAAAAGGAAATAAAAAACTTAAAATCTATTGATGAAAGGGTTTTATTGGAAATCACAGGCGGAACGAATCGCCCGCCGATGGAGCGAACCGCGGCGGTAATCGAGCTTTACGAAAAAGCCCGACAAATCGCTACAGAATTCGGTTATGAGTTAAGGGAAACGCAGGTCGGCGGCGCGTCGGACGGAAATTTTGTCGGCGCGCTGGGCGTTCCCGTCCTCGACGGTTTGGGCGTGGCAGGCGGCGGAGCGCACACGCTCGAAGAATTCGTTTTTGTCAGCGACGTGCCGAAACGCGGCGCTTTACTAGCGCGTCTGATTCTGGATAATTGAGTTATGATCGCTCAAGCGAATAAAAAAGAACGCGCCCCGCGCAATCGCACGATTAAACTCGCCGAGCGCGAAACCGAAATTTACCGAAGCCGTTTAATTTATTCTAATGATGATTCGACTGATTACCGGAACAAAATAATTTGCGGCGACGCGTTTGAATGGCTGAAAAAATTGCCCGAAAAAACTTTCGATTTGCTGTTCGCCGACCCGCCGTATAATCTGACGAAAAACTTCGGTGAAAATTCCTTCCGGCAAACGTCTTTGAGCCAATACGAAACATGGCTCGACTCGTGGCTCAAGGAAACCGTCAGGCTTTTAAAGCCGACGGCTTCGATTTATATCTGCGGCGACTGGCGTTCGTCTTCGGCGATTCAGCGCGTCGGAATCGAGCATTTTCGGCTTCAAAACCGCATCACGTGGGAACGCGAGAAAGGACGCGGCGCGAATAAGAATTGGAAAAACAGTTCGGAAGACGTTTGGTTTTTCACCGTCACGGATGATTATTTTTTCGATGCCGAAGCGGTGAAAATCAAACGCCGAGTCATCGCGCCTTACACCGACGAAAACGGCGCGCCGAAGGATTGGGAAAAATCCGCCAACGGAAATTTTCGACTCACCTCGCCGTCGAATTTATGGACGGATTTGACCGTGCCGTTTTGGTCTATGCCGGAAAACACGGCGCATCCGACGCAAAAACCGGAAAAGCTGCTGGCGAAAATAATTCTCGCCTCGACTAGGGAAAACGACTTGATTCTCGACCCGTTCGCGGGCAGCGGCACGACCGCCGTCGCCGCCAAAAAATTGAATCGCGGATACGTCGGCATTGAGCGCGACGAAAATTATTGTTTACTGACGGAAAAGCGATTGGATTTAGCTGAGACCGACTGCACGATTCAAGGTTTCTCTGACGGAGTTTTTTGGGAGCGAAACACACAAAACAGAAAATAATGAAAATCGCTACATGGAACGTCAACTCAATCGCCATTCGACTCGAACAGGTTTTAAGCTGGCTCAAAAACACACAAACGGACGTTTTATGTTTGCAGGAAACAAAATGCGTTGACGAGAAATTTCCGCTTGAGACGATAAACAACGCCGGTTACAACGTCACGTTTATCGGACAGAAATCCTACAACGGCGTGGCGATTTTGGCGAATCGCGAAATCAGCGACGTGCAGAAAAATTTCCCCGACGACGAAGCTGACGCGCCGAAACGGTTGATTGCCGCAACCGTCGAAAACATCCGCATCATCAACACTTACATTCCAAACGGCACGGAGCTTTGGACGGATAAATTCACTTTCAAATTAGATTGGCTGCAGCGCCTCAGAAAATTTTTCGACACGACTTGCCCGACCGATTCCGATGTTTTATTATGCGGCGATTTCAACGTCGCGCCTGATGAACGCGACGTTTGGGACGCACGACTGTGGGAAGGCAAACTGCATTTTTCCAAGCCCGAACGCGCCGCGATTCACCACGTCAAGCAATGGGGTTTTACTGATGTCTTTCGCCAAATAAACGGCAACGAGAAAAAATTTTCGTGGTGGAATTACCGCGAGGGCGCGTTCTTTAAAGATCAGGGTTTGCGGATTGACCATATTTGGACATCGAAAAGTTTGGCGGAAAAATGCGTCGGCTGCTGGATTGACAGAGAACCGCGCGGCGCCGAGCGACCGTCAGATCATACGCCGGTCGTCGCGGAATTTACGATTAATGGATAGAATTTTAAGATGGCAGAAAGCATTTCAGAGCCGAAATTACGCCGCTCGATTTTCGCCGCTTCGAGAAGCCGGAACAAATAAAACGCGCCGCCGAATTTTACGAAAACACAAACCGGCGGCGGGTGCGCGAGTTCCCGACATCAAAAGAAAACCGCACGATGTGATTATGCAGGGTCGTTCAAGCGCGCTGTCGAACAGCAAAAATTCCGAACAGTTTCGGTTTTTGCAGATTGATTTACAAAGCAACGCAATTTTATAAACCAGCCATCCAAGTAATGCTTCCGAATTTTTTCGCATTTATCATAGTTTCGGAAGTATTGCTTGAATGTCAGCCCCGAACGCACATCCCTCCGCGTTCGGGGCTTTTTTGTAAATTCATTTTCTATTTATCAAGATTGCGCGGTTAATGCGGAAGCCCGCGTCAAGTAAGGGCGATTAACTTCGCACCCTTACTTGACGCGGGCTTCCGCACAAAAAAATGGAAAATGTTTTAGCCTTCCGCCTTCGCAAGTCGGTTTTCGATTTGCCGGAGATGCCGCGCCTCGTGTCCGCCGACCAGAGCGAGCCATTCGTGCGCGGTCAAATCGCCCATAAACGGATGCGGAAATTTGAAATCCGAACATTCGACCGATTCGAAAAGCGGGCGCAGTTTTTCCAATTCCTCACGCGCCGCGTCCATCTTCCGCAAAGATTCTTCGACGGTTTGATTGCCGGTCGGACGTACGCGGTCGGGCGCTTCTAGTTTCAAAGTCGCCGCTTCTGCCGCCTTCGTCTTAAAATTCTCCGAGAGGCGCGCCACCCCGTCCGACGCTTTTCCGGCTCCCTGCGCCTCTCGCAAAAGTTTCGCGGAAATTTTCGCCATTCCGCCCTGCACAATAGCGATGTGTTCGACGATTTCGGCAATCGTCCATTTCTCGCCTTCGGGTAAAGCGGCGGTTTGTTCGTCGCTTAAAGCCGCGACGAGTTGTTTGGTTTTTTCACCCAGTTTATCGTTGTTGACATAGATGTCGCCGATCGTTTGGTTATCCATAATTTTCAAATCACCCTTTAAAGAAATCGCTATTTCGCTTTACACCTGACGCTTTTTTCGGAGCGGCTTTATTAATACAAATACCGGCGGCGTGGAAAGCATTA
>CADCUR010000009.1:0-8088 GCA_902805935.1 uncultured Pyrinomonadaceae bacterium | reverse complement strand
ATTAGCGTCAGCGTTGAAAAACTCTGCGGAAAATAATTTGTCGCCGCAAAATATGCAACAACCAAACCCAAAATTACAATCGTACTGTAAAGTCTGTAACTTGAAAAAGAATCAAGCAGTCTTCCTTTTTCGTCGTTGCTGAGTTGCTTCAACGCTCTTTCGCTCACAATTCGGCTAGCGATGACTGCGACAATCAAAATGAGAAGATAAACTGTTGAGTTGTTCATAATTTACACCTTAAATCTTGATTGCGTTTGGCACAATACCAAGCAGAGCCCTTGATTTACTGGTTGATTCCGATCGCGCTTGCTTGCGGGCTGAAAACGAGGCGATGCCAGCGCAGATAGCTGCGCGCGCTGTCGGTTTCGTTTTTCATCTGTTTGATGTAGCCGGTCTGCAAGTAAAGCAAATCGTCCGCCGTCCATTCGAGACTGACGATGGGATTAAAAGAGACGAGCGAATTTTCGTCGGGCAAAGTCGCGGTCGTCTGATTCGCGTTTGGCGGATTGCCGTTCGCGCCTTCGAGTTGGCGCTGCAAATTTTCATCAAACGCCTTCGATGAAATAAGAAGCTGATTGCGAAGCGGAATCGCGGCTTGAGTCGGCTGGTTGCCGATGGCGTCGTAAATTCGCACCTGTTTATCAAACGCGGCGGCGACTTTCGCCGAATCGGGCGACCAGACGGGACGCACCGTTGTCAAATTATCGTCGAGCCGTCGCTCGCGCCCGTTTTTCTCGACCAGGCGCGGTCTGCCCTGCGGCGTGAACTGCTCGCCTTTCAGTTCGGCTTGATACTGCAAGTAACTCCATTCCTGACCGACGGCGGCGAGCGCGGCGAGCGCGGAACTGTCGGGCGACCAAACGAAATAAAAATAAATCAAGCCTTCGTTTTGCGTGACCGGCTTTAAATCCGCGCCTTCGCGGTTGCAAATGTAAAGCTGCTCGGTGCGAAAAGTCAAAACGGGTTTCGGCGATTCAGCAACGGGCGTTTGTTGCGGCGCGATAACGTTGGCATCGGCGTTCGCGTCGGCATTGGTATTTTCGACGTTCGCATTTATGTTTGCGTCCGCGTCCGCGTTTACGTTCGCGTCAATTTCCGAATTCGTATTCGCTTGATTGTCGGTCGTCGGCGACGGAGCGGGCGCCGCAGCATTTGATTGATTGCCGCGAATCATTGCGACGAAGGCGACCGCGCTCGAATCGGGCGACCAGACAATCGTGTCGGCGAAATGCACCGCCATTCCGTCATAGGTAATTTTGCGAATGAGTTTTCCGTCCGGCGAATACATATCCAGGCGATACTCCGAAGGCGAATCCTGCGCCTGACGGTAAATCGCCAAAACTCGCTGCTTGTCGGGCGAAGTCAAAGTTTTCTCCAGAATTTCCGGCGTCCGGTTCTGGTCGAAATCCGTCTGCACGGCGGCATTTCTTTCTTCGGTCTGCGCCGGTTGGTTGACGGTCGGCGCGGGAACATCGGTTTCAAATCGAAAATTAAGCCGCAGAGCCGGAACGTCGCGCAGTGTCGTCGGCGCATTATTAGGCGGCGGCTGAAAGATGTTGCGCTGACAGCCGCCAAAGAAAACTAAAAGGCTGGCGAGAAAAAGAAACTTAGCAACAGAACTCAATTGTTTTAATTCCAATCTGTGTTTATCGGTGTTCATCTGTGGTTTCATTTTTCTATTTCAATTCCGCGCCGAGAAATTCCCGATACAAACGCCGATTGTCTTCCGAAGGATTCTCAATCGCCGTGATTTGAAAATCCTGTTTGGCGCGTCCCCCTAAAGTTACTTCGATTTCGCGCAACGCGTCAAAGCGGAAAACGGTCAGTTTTATTCGATCTGCCGGACGTTTTTCGCTCAAATAACTCGAAAGAAAAGTCTGGCTCGCGCGGTTGCCGTCAACGGCGACGATTTGATCGCCTGAGTTCAAACCCTGTTCATAAGCGGGCGTTTCTTTCGGCAAGGAGGCGACGATTAATTTGTCGCCGTCCTGCCGCAGATTCGCGCCCAAATAAGCCGATTTATTTTCCGTCTCGCCGGTGGAAAATCGCAAGCCGATGCCGCTTAAAATCGCGTTGTAATCAATCTCGACTGTTCCGCGCACATATTTTTCAAAAAAATCATTCAAAGATTTTCCCGCCATCAACTCGCAGGCTTTTTGCAAATCTTCGGGCGAATAATTTTTGTTTTTCTTGGCGAACTCTGTATAAAGATGACGCATTACATCGTCGAGACTCTTCGCGCCGTTCGACGCTTTGCGGATTTCGACATCGAGCAAAAAGTTGACCAGTTCGCCTTTGTCATAATAGGAAATTTGATTGTTAATCGCGTTATCGTCAGGTCGGTAATACTTAATCCACGCATCGAAACTCGCGTCTTCCAGACTCGTCTCAAACCTGCCCGGACGATTTTGCAGAGCGAGCATTTGCGTTTCTCTGGCGGTGGTAAATTCGTCGGCGGTAATCAAATCAGCGCGGCGCAGCAAAACGCTTTCGTAATAAGCCGTGCCGCCTTCGGCAAACCAGAGCAGGCGCGTGTAATTTTCGTTTTCGTAATCGAACGGACCGAGCGCGTCCGGCTTGATGCGTTTGACATTCCAGAGATGAAAAAATTCGTGCGCGACGAGATTCAAAAAATCCTTGTAGCGCGTCGTAAAGTTAAAACGATTGAACTGCAAAGCGGTCGAATTCAAATGCTCAAGCCCGCCGCCGCCGCGCGTGTTCAAAATAAAAAGATAATCGTCGTAGGGCAAATCGCCGAAAATTTTGTAGGCTGCTTCGATGATTTTCGCCGTGTCGCGCGCAATCTTCGGCAAATCGTAATTGCCTTCGCCGGTTACGACAAAGCGATGCGGCTTGCTCTGCACGTCGAAAGAAATCTCTTTGAAATCGCTGACCTCAAACGGCGAATCGTAAAGCACGTCGTAGTTCTCGGCGCGGAACGTATTCGTTTGATTTTCGACTTTCGGCAATCCGGTCGCCACTTTCCAATTGCCGAACGGGACGACCTTAACGGTCGACGGCGCATTCAACTGGTCTTTCGGAAACAGCAAAAGAGCCGCCGGAGAAATAAAGGCGTGTTCGTCGTTGAGTTCGCTCGTGCGAACCGTCAATTCGTTGGCGTAAACATTGTAACGGGCGACGATTTCTTTCGCGCCTTTCGTGTCAATCTGCCAGGTGTTCTTATTAGTTTTTCGCCACGTCAAATCCGTGCCGCTTGCGTCTTTCGCCGAAAAACTTTCGACGTGGCGGGCGTATTCACGAATCAGGTAACTGCCCGGCGTCCAGACCGGCATCTTCAATTCTATATATTCGCCAGACTCGTTCGGCAATGATACGAGAGATTTTGTTCTACCATAATTAAAACGCATCTCGACTTCGAGCAGATGCGTCCAGGGCTTCGACATCGAAATTGTATAACCGATAGTCGGCGCGACTGGTTTCGGCACAGCCGCCGCAACCGTTTTTTTGGTTCTTGTTTTGTTTCGTTGAGCGGGCGTTTCTTGATACATAGGAAAAATCAGCGCCGTGGCGGTATAAATCAGCAGGAGTTTTGTATTTAGTATTTTTTTAATCATTTTGGCAAAGTCCATCAAAATGCTATCGTTTATTTTTGCTATTTTACTATAAATTGAAATTTCGAGCGTTGACGGCTCGAATTTAGATGCGAGATGAACCGAGAACCTATCGCCGAAAAAATCACCGGCGGCGAAGACGAAAAATTTTACACCCGACCGCTTTTAATCATTTACCTCACGGTTTTCATTGATTTAGTCGGTTTCGGCATCGTCATTCCGTCGCTTCCCTTTTATGTCGAAAGCGATGCTTTTCGCGCCACGCCGTTTGAAATCGGCTTGCTGTTCGCCTCATACAGTTTGATGCAGTTCATCTTCTCGCCAATCTTGGGCAGCCTCTCGGATAAATACGGTCGCCGTCCGGTTTTGTTTTTCTCTATTTTGGGTTCGGCGGTCGGCTATTTTTTTATCGGTTTCGCCTTCGCGCTCTGGATGGTTTTCGTCGGGCGCATCGTCTCCGGAATTACGGGCGGTAATATCTCTACCGCGCAAGCCTACATCGCCGACGTGACGACAAAGGAAAATCGCGCTAAAGGAATGGGAATTTTCGGCGCGATGTTCGGTTTAGGATTCGTTTTCGGTCCGGCAATCGGCGGAATTTTGAGCCGCTACGGAATTCATGTGCCGTTTCTTTTCGCCGCCGCGCTGTCGCTTCTTAACGCCGTGCTGCTTTATTTTATTCTGCCCGAATCCGTCAAACCGGATTCATCGGGCGCGAATGCCGCTCGCAAAAATCGTTTCGCGCAAATCGTCGAGTCTTTGCGCGACGCCAGATTCGGAACCTTGAACGCCGTTTATTTTTTTCTCGTCACGTCGTTCTCGATTATGACTTACGCCTTCGTTCTGTTCACGATTTTTCGCTTCGGCTACAACGCCGAGCAGAACGGCTATATTTTCGCGTTTATCGGAATTACGGCGGTGATTTTTCAAGGCGTTTTGTTTAACCGATTGGTTGATAAATTCGGCGAAAATTCTTTGATGACTGCCGGCTGTCTGATGATGGCGGTGAGCTTTTTCGTCGTTCCGTTTGTGACAAGAGATTTCGGCGGTCTAACCGGATTGCTTTTCGTCATCAGCTTTTTAACCATTGGCAATTCGATGGCTTCGCCCGCCATCTCCAGTCTCGCCTCGAAAGTCTCCGGCGAAAACGAACAAGGTTCGTCGCTCGGCGTGCTGCAATCGGGCGCGAGTCTGGCGCGGGCAATCGGACCGGCGCTAGGCGGCGTTTTGCTCAACAACGCCGTGAATTTGGTTGACGATGCGACGATTCGACGCACGTTCTGGACGGCGGCGGCGATTATGTTCGTCGCGGTTTTCGTCGCTGTCTATTTTGCCAGAATGGAACGCCCGCAAATTTTGGCGTAAAGATTACAGCCGCAAATTAGAGGAATAATTAGTATTCGATAACTTTGTCTTTTATTTTGTGCGTCTTGGTTTTATTTTTTTTGATTTTGATAATCCAGATTTTATCGTATTCGCTCTCCGCTAATTTTTTATATTTCTCCTGCCCGATTATCAAATTCGCCAGCCCCGGCGTCGTGTTGTTGTGCCCGACGACGACAAGGCGTTTTACCTTGCCCGACAAAATCAAATCGCGCATCCGCTTCAAATTTCCAGGATCGTAAATCTGCGTCATCATTCTTTTGCTTCGCGCCAGCGGTCGAACGGTCGCTCGGGTGCGAATATAATCGGTCGAATAAATTGCGTCGGGCTGATATTTATTAACGATTTTTACTAATCTCTCCGCCCGCAGTTTTCCCTCCGCCGAAAGTTCGGGATTGGGATTATCGGCGCCTTCCGACAAATCTTTTTCCGCGTGCCTTAATAAAATAACGGTGAGTTTTCCGTGTTGAGCAAAAACGTTTTCACCGGCAAACGCGAACAAAAACACCCACAACAAAAAAGAAAAAATGATTTTCATACTACCGGATTCGGTCAAACTATCTTGGTTTCCAACCATATCTATATCAAAATTTATCGAATGAAATTCGAGATGCCGTTTTGGGGAGATTTTACGCAACCGTCGTTTTGATAGTTTCATTTTAACGGCAAGCCGTATCGCGTAATTCGGCGAAGATTCGCCGGAGCTGAAAAAACATTCGCCCGAAAGCAACTCATTTCCGGCGATGCCTCATCTAGTTGTTTGAACGCTCAAGAAGCGTTAAAAGCCTTGTAGAATAAAGCAGTTAAACTTTCCTGCAAGGCTATTTTTGTGTCTGAAATTTAGATTATTTTTACATCGAGGAGAAATAAGAAATTATGCATAAACTAATAAAGGCGTTTTGCCTGACGATACTTTTGAGCGTCTGCATTGTCGCTCAAAACACCACAGACGAATACCGACGAAACGAGTTTTACGGCGGCTATTCAAACCAGCAAGTTGATAATTTTGACCACGAAACATTCAACGGTTTCGAGGCGGCTTACGTCCGCAACATTCGCCGTTACGTCGGCATCAAAGGCGATTTTTCTGCCGCCTACCGCCGCGACGATTTTTCCGCTCCCATACTTGCCGGCATCGGCACTTCGCCCGGCACCATTCGAGGAGAAAACAACCGATCGCTTTATAATTTTCTGGGCGGCGTGCAAGTCAAAGACAATGCGACCGAAGCCCGCTTCAAACCGTTCGCCCACGCCCTCGCCGGTGTCGCACATTCCCGCTTTACAACGAAAGACATCACCTGCACGGGCAGCGCCTGCTCATCAATCGTCACGTCCGATTTCACTTTCTCCGACACCGGTTTCAGCACGGTTTTAGGCGGCGGTCTCGACATCAGAATCAGCGACCGCGTTGATTTCCGCGCCATCCAGGTTGACTACAACCCGATTCGCATTAACAACCGATGGAACAACAACGTTCGCTTCGGCATCGGGTTTGTTTTCAAATAAAATTTATTCAAAAGCGGGCGGCAGAGAAAAGTATTTTTACATTTTCTCTGCCGCCCGCTTTATTGAAATGGATTCTTCAAACAAACATCTTGCCCGGATTCAAAATGCCGTTCGGATCGAAAACTCGTTTGATTCCTTTCATCACTTCGAGCGTTGGCTGGTCAATCGCCATATCAAGATAAGCGGCTTTTACATAACCGATGCCGTGTTCGCCGGAAATCGAGCCGCCGAGTTCGACGGATAAAGCGAAAGTTTCCTTGACGCACTGCCGCGCCCGCGCAATCGAATCGGCGTTGTCTCGGTCGCACAAAAAATTGACGTGAATGTTGCCGTCGCCCGCGTGTCCGAAGTTGGCGACGAACGTATCGTGTCGGCGTCCGATTTCTTCGACTTTGGAAATCAGTTCGGGAACGCGCGAGCGCGGCACGACGACATCTTCGTTGATTTTTAGCGTGCCGTATTTCATCAAGCTCGGCGAGATGGCGCGGCGCACGTCCCAGAGTTTGTCTTCATCCGCTTTGGAGGCGGAACGCAAAACGTCGAAGCCGCCGTTTTCTTTTAAGATTTGTTCGATAAGCCGGGCGTCCGTTTCGACTTGCGCCTTCGCGCCGTCAACCGCGACAAGGAGAATCGCGCCCGCGTCGGGTGATAAACCGAAAGCGTAATTCTGCTCGATTGCGCCGACGCAGTTTTTGTCAATCACTTCCATCGCCATCGGCAGCAAACCTTCGGGCGTAAATTTCGTTAAAACCTCGCAAGCCGCCTTCATCGTTTTGAATGAAGCGCGAACGGTCGCGGTCGCTTCGGGCATCGGCAGCAATTTCAAAGTCGCTTCGGTGATAATTCCCAACATTCCTTCGGAGCCGCAGATCAATCCGACAAGATCGAAACCGACGACGTTTTTTACGGTCTTGCCGCCCGTGCGAATAATTTCGCCGGTCGCCGTGACGACTTCCAAACCCAAAACCGAATGTTTCGTCACGCCGTATTTCGGCGTTCGCATTCCGCCCGCGTTTTCGGCGATGTTGCCGCCTATATAAGAATCTTTGTAACTCGCCGGATCGGGCGGAAAAAGCAATCCGTATTTTTCAACCGCCTGCTGCAACGCGTAAGTCGTCAATCCCGGCTGGCAAACGACATACAAATCATCAGGGCTGATTTCGACGATGCGATTCATCCTGTCTGTGCCGACGACGATGCCGCCGTCAACCGGAACCGCGCCGCCCGTGTAGCCGACGCCGCCGCCGCGCGCCGTCACGGGAAATGTGAATTCGTTAGCGAGTTTTAAAATCTGCGAAACTTGCGCGGTCGTTTCGGGAAACACAACGGCTTCGGGCGGAAACTTTTCCTTAACGGCATCCGCGCCGTAAGGCTCGACTTTTTCCGGCTCGATTAAAATATTCGCCGCGCCGACTATTTGTTCTAACTTTCCTAAAACTTCCGGCTTTGAAGCATTCGTTACGGCGCGCGGCTTGGCGTTGAAATGTATTGATTGAAACATTGATTTCTAAACTTCTTTTGCTTAAATTAATTCTTCCGAAGCTCTTTTAATTTCGGAGATGACTTCTTCTTTTGGACTTCGCTGCCCAATCGCAATCATCTAGTTTTCCTAAAAATCGTTCGGCTA
>CADCUR010000008.1:7487-13511 GCA_902805935.1 uncultured Pyrinomonadaceae bacterium | reverse complement strand
GAAAAAATCATAGAATGGAAAACCGTTTCGCCATATACTTGGCGAAACGGTTTTTTACTTTTTTTATTTCAAATGAGTTTTTCACAAAACGATGAGCTAGACCGCTGCATTGACGAGGCAATTAAAGATGCTGTAAAAATTACGGTCAAGCTAATGAAACCGAAAAAGTTTCTTTGACCGCGCCGAAATAAACTTGAAAAAAAACATTTTACCTTTTTTAACCAAACGCGCTATAATCCTACTGGCGCGTTTTTCTTTGCCTCTTCCCTGGCGCTGTTCGCTTTAACAAAATTCTTTTTATCCGCCAATAAATCTTGGAGTAAAATCAATGTTCAGCCTATTTTTTCAAATTAAGAATTTTCTTTCCGTCCTAATTTTTTCAGCCGCCCTCTTGAGCGGCTGCACAGCCGAAGCCGCAAAGGAAAATTCCGCAACCAAAAGAAAAAGCGAATTTTCAAAAACCTCGATTCCGACCGAGCCGAAAAATCCAGGATCGAAATCTACCATAAAAATCGAATCGAATTCGCCTGCCGACACGGTTCGAGTTTTCTACGCGCATCTGCGCGAGAGGAAATTCCGCGAAGCGATGTTTTTAACGAATCTGCGCCCCGCCATCGAAGGTTTGACCGACGCGGAACTCAAAGAACTGCACGTTGATTTCGAGCCGCTCGCCGCGCAGGTTCCGCCCGACATCGAAATTAACGGCGAGATAATTTCCAAAGACAAAGCGACCGTGACCGCCAAATTGCCCGACAACGACACGGACGAAATTAAATTGCAGGAAATAAAGCTCCGCCGCGAAAACGGCGTCTGGGTAATTCTGACGGTTGACGAGCAGGCGGAGGCGGACGTGAAAAAAGAAGGCAAAAATTATTTCACCGCCCTGCGCATCAAAACGCATCACGAAGAAGCCAAAGCGATGCTTGAGCGCGTCAACAAAGCGCAGATGGTTTACGCGACGCAGAACGGCGGGCTTTACGCCGATGCTTCGACTTTAATTGACAAAGGCTTTCTGCCGAAAGATTTTCTGACGGCGGAGACGACCGGCTATAATTACCAAATCCAGATTTCTCCCGACCGGAAAAAGTATCTTGCAGCCGCGACGCCCGCCGTTTACGGCAAAACGGGAAAATTGTCTTTTTGGTTTGAAGCAGACGGCAGTAAAACCTCAACTCTAAAGAATAAGGACGGCAAAGGTCAGGCATTAAAAATGTAAGCGAGTGGTAAACCGGCAAAAAACTGGTTGTAATTTACCGAAAATAAGTTTATAAATCTCTTAGCCCTCCGAATTTTTGTTGATTCCGACGCAGCAGTATTAAAGACAACAGAAATGATAAGAAAGTTAATCGCAAAATTTAACAGGTCAATGGCTGAACGTGTCGTTGCCGTTCGTCATAAGCGGGAAGTGCCGATTAAATTGTCGTTTGAACCCAACACAAGAACTGGAGGATCCGACGCGCCGCCGAAAATTCTTTATGTGTCGGGCGAAACGGCGGATTTAAGCCATTCGGGGATAGCGTTTATCGTGCCGTCAATCCGCATCAAGGAAATTTATCTGGTCGGCGAAAACCGCGTGCTGAACGCCGAGCTCGATTTGGCGGGCGTGAAGGTTTCGATGAAAGTCGTCGGGCGAAGATACGAACAGGTCGGCGAACATATCTCGACGGCGCGTTATTTAGTCGGCGCGAGCATCGAGGAAATAACTGCCGAAAACCGCGAAGCATACAATCATTTTTTGCGTTACGGCGACCGCAAGGGAAACACGGGAAGTTTGAAACTCCGAACCGAGGAAAGATAAAGGATTTAGGATTGCGGATTTTTTTGGAATCAAGAAAATTTTAGGCGAAATAGAAAGCGTGAGAAGATAAAAATTTTCGCGCTTTTTTCTTTGACCGTTTCGTGTTTTAATTTTTACGATGAAGGAAAAAATTCGCATCGGGATTATCGGGACGGGTTTCGCCAGAACAGTGCAGATTCCGGCGTTTTGCAAATGCGAAGGCGCGGAAATCGTTTCGGTTTCGAGCGCGCATCTTGAGAACGCCGAACGAACGGCGCGTGAATTTAATATCGCGCACTACACGGATGATTGGCGCGAAACCGTGCGAAACGAAGCGGTTGATTTAATTTCCATCGCCGCGCCGCCGATTTTCCACCGTGAAATGACGCTGCTCGCGCTCGAAAACGAAAAGCACGTTTTGTGCGAAAAACCGATGGCGATGAACGCCGCCGAAGCGCTGGAAATGCTCGGAAAATCACGCGAGAAAAACCTGCTCGCGCTCGTTGACCACGAACTCAGGTTTTTAAACGGCAGACAAGCGGCGCGCCGGACGATTGAACGCGGCGAGATCGGGTGCATTCGCCACGCGAAATATAATTTTCGCGCTCCGCATCGCGGCAGCGAAGATTCGCCGTGGAATTGGTGGAGCAATGCGGCGGCGGGCGGCGGCGCGCTCGGCGCCATCGGCTCGCACGTTTTCGATTCTTTGCGCTGGTTCACAAACGCGGAAATTTCCGGGGTTTTCTGTCAGCTGCAAACGCACGTCAAAAAAAGACCCGACGCAAAATCCGGCGCGATGCGACTTGTTTCGACCGACGACGAATTAAATTTAATTTTAAGATTTGCCGACAGCCAATTAACCGAAGATGCGACGGCGAACGTTTCCGTTTCGATGGTCGAGTATCCGATTTACCAAAACCGCGTCGAATTTTTCGGGACGAAAGGCGCTGTCCGTGTTGAATACGACGGCGAATTTTTCATCGGCAAAGCGGGCGAAGACGAGTGGCGGAAAGTCGAAGTTGATTTGAACGAGGCGGTGGAAGGCGCGCGCCCGACCGGTTGGAACAACGGCTTTTTAGCATTTGCCAGAGAAATCATAAAGGCGTTGCGGAACGGCGAAACCGTTGTCGAAAACGCAGCGACATTTGAAGACGGCTATAAAATTCAACTTCTTTTGGACGCGGCGCGAAAATCCGATGAAACGGGCGCCGTCATTAAATTATAAAAATGAACGAATCGAAAAAAGCGATTTTGGTTCTTGAAGACGGACGCACATTTCGCGGTGCGTCGTTCGGCGCAGCGGGCGAAGCGTTCGGCGAAATGGTTTTTAATACGTCAATGTCGGGCTATCAGGAGATTTTGACCGACCCGAGTTACGCCGGACAAATCGTTTGTATGACGTATCCGCTCATCGGAAACTACGGCGTAAACGAGGAAGACAGCGAATCGCGCCGCCCTTGGGTTGAAGGTTTCGTCGTGCGCGAAGCGAGCAAAATCGCTTCGAACTGGCGTTCGACCGAGACGCTCGATTCGTATTTGAAGCGGCACCGAATCGTCGGCATCGAAAAAATTGACACGCGCGCACTCGTCCGCCACATCCGCAGCCGAGGCGCGATGCGAGCCGCGATTTCTTCGATTGACGCGGATGAAAAAAACCTTTTGGACAAGGTTTTAAGCTCGCCGGAGATGAAAAACCGCGAGCTCGCCAGCCAGGTCACGACTGGCGAATCGTTTGAGTATAAACGTGGCGACGACTCGCGTTTTCACGTCGTATGTTTTGATTTCGGCGTGAAAACAAACAGCTTGCGCGAGTTTGCCGCGCTCGATTGCCGCCTGACAATCGTTCCGGGCGACACTTCCGCCGCAGAAGTTTTGCGGTTGAAACCGGACGGAATTTTTTTATCGAACGGTCCGGGCGACCCGTCGGCGATGCGCGCGGTCGTCGAAGAAATCAAGCGATTAGCCGAATCGAACGTGCCGATGTTCGGCATCTGTCTGGGACATCAAATTTTATCGCAAAGTTTCGGCGGCGAAACTTACAAATTATTATTCGGACATCGCGGCGGCAACCAGCCGATCATGGATTTGGAAACCGGACGAATTGAAATCGCCGCGCACAATCACGGTTTTGCGGTGAGCGCAACGAACCTGCCCGCCGAATTAGAAGTAACCCACGTCAATATCAACGACGATACAATCGCCGGAATCAAACATAAAAATTTGCCGATTTTCTCGGTTCAATATCACCCGGAAGCCGCGCCCGGTCCGCACGACGCTCATTATCATTTCGAGAAATTTATTGAAATGATGAAAAAGTCCAAACAGTCCGTCAACCTTAGTTTGAGCTAAGAAATTACAACCGTAGACGCGCGAGACGCGGAGATTGTTAATTTTAATTTTCTCCGCCTATTAGCCTTTCCCCGCGCCAAAAATTTCTTATCCGAAAATGCTGATTTGAATGTTTGCCGTTAAATCAGCGATAATAGCCCTTTTTGAAACTTCATAATTTTTTAACAACCGAGAGGAATATAAAAAGTGAAACTTTGATTAGTTTTTATAAACAGCAGTTTGGCTAGGCGAGGCTTTTCGGTTTTAACGCACAGAGTATGTTTTTAAGAAGATACAGTGCATTATTTTTATAATTCATCTTTGAGGAGTCGGTTCCTCGACACAGGTTATAGTAAATCGTTGATAAATTACTGTTTTAACACAGTAACTTACTCATAAAAATAGGTGGTTTTTTAATGGAATCTACAATTCTTTATTTGATCCCGGCATTAGGGATTTTCGGATTAGTCGTTATGGCATTTAAATCTTCATGGGTCAGCAAGCAAGCTGCCGGTGAAGAAAATATGGTTGAACTGGCGACTTATATTGCAAACGGCGCGATGGCGTTTTTGAAAGCCGAGTGGATAATTTTAGCTTATTTTGCAATCGTGGCGGCATTTCTTCTCGGGTGGTCTGGAACATTGGTTGAAACTTCTTCTCCTGTGATCGCGCTTTCGTTTCTGATCGGCGCCGTATTTAGCGCGACTGCCGGATACTTCGGGATGAATATTGCGACAAAGGCAAATGTCAGAACAACACAAGCCGCGAGAACGAGTCTGAAAGATGCGCTTAAAGTAGCCTTTACCGGCGGAACTGTGATGGGACTCGGAGTTGCCGGACTCGCTGTTTTAGGGATCGGTTCGCTTTTTATTCTTTTTTACAATCTTTATGTTGTGAACACGGGCAGCTCGGTGAACGGTGCGGCGATGGAAAAAGCAATTGAGGTTCTGGCAGGTTTTTCTCTGGGCGCCGAATCAATTGCCCTTTTCGCCAGAGTCGGCGGCGGTATTTATACGAAAGCAGCTGACGTTGGGGCGGATTTAGTTGGTAAAGTCGAAGCGGGAATTCCTGAAGACGACGTGAGAAACCCGGCGACTATCGCGGATAACGTCGGCGATAACGTCGGCGACGTTGCCGGAATGGGAGCCGACCTTTTCGGCTCGTATGTGGCGACAATTCTGGCGACAATGGTTTTAGGACGCGAGATTGTCGTCAGCGATCAATTCGGCGGTCTTTCTCCGATTCTGCTTCCGATGGTTATTGCCGGTGTTGGAATTATATTTTCTATCATCGGTTTTTCACTCGTGAGAATTTCCGATGATAAAGGCAACGTTCAAAAAGCGCTGAATCTTGGAAACTGGACTTCAATTATTATCACGACGATTGCCTGTTACTTTATTGTGATGTGGATGATGCCCGCCAATATGTCTCTCAGAGGCACGAACTTCACAAATACGGGAGTTTTTCTGGCAATCTTAGTCGGCTCGATTGTCGGCGCTCTGATGAGCATCGTGACTGAATTCTACACAGCGATTGGGAAACGTCCGGTGAATTCAATCGTTCAACAATCCGATACGGGCGCTGCCACAAATATTATCGGCGGTCTCTCAGTCGGGATGGAGTCAACTTTAGTTCCGACACTTATTCTGGCTTCCGGCATTTATTTATCTCACTACTTTGCCGGTTTATACGGCGTTGCTATTGCGGCGGCGGGAATGATGGCGACGACGGCTATGCAACTTGCAATTGACGCTTTCGGACCGATTGCCGATAACGCTGGTGGTATTGCCGAGATGAGCAGACTTCCGAAAGAAGTCAGGCAAAGAACGGATATTTTAGATGCTGTCGGAAATACTACAGCCGCGACGGGTAAAGGTTTTGCCATTGCATCGGCGGCTCTGACGGCTCTGGCATTATTT
>CADCUR010000008.1:0-7477 GCA_902805935.1 uncultured Pyrinomonadaceae bacterium | reverse complement strand
CCGCATATGTCGGTCTTGCGGGAATTAGCTCGATTGATATTTATAAAGCGGACGTTCTCGCCGGGTTATTCGTCGGCGGAATGATTCCTTTTATCTTTTCTTCTCTTTGTATTGCGGCAGTCGGTCGAGCGGCGATGGCAATGGTTCAAGAGGTTAGACGACAATTTAGAGAAATTCCTGGAATTATGGAGTATAAAGCCAGACCGGAATATGAGAAATGCGTCGCTATCTCGACTAAAGCATCCCTGAAAGAGATGATGCTTCCGGGCGCGATTGCTTTAGTTACTCCGGTTATCGTCGGATTCGTCTTCGGACCGGAAGTTCTCGGCGGTTTATTGGCGGGCGTCACCGTTTCGGGCGTGCTGATGGGAATGTTCCAAAACAACGCCGGCGGCGCTTGGGACAACGCAAAAAAATCGTTTGAAGCGGGCGTAATGATTAACGGGCAAATGCAGTATAAAGGCAGCGAAGCTCATAAAGCGAGCGTAACGGGCGATACTGTCGGCGATCCGTTCAAAGATACGTCAGGACCTTCGATGAATATCTTAATTAAGCTGATGAGTATTGTCGCATTAATTATTGCTCCACATATCTCGCTTAATTCACATCACAAATCTCCTGCTGCTGAAGCAGCGCCAAAAGTTAAAGTGGAAAGAACGGTGGAAGTGCATACTGAAAAGAAACTGTAAAATAGTTTGTGTAGCTGTTCGGCACACATTATTAAAAGCGGCGTTTGATTGCCAAACGCCGCTTTTTCATTTTTTCATTGTTCTGCAAAATGCAATAAGTTACAATTCACAAAAAATCTTTCAAAAATTAATCACAGGAGAAAATCGAAATATGAAATTTTTCGTTTCAAAAACGTTTGTTTTTCTATCAATCGCGCTGTCGTTCGTCGCTGTTCAAGCGCAACAAACTTGGATGCCGCAGATGCAGGTGAAAACCAAAACGGTCGGCGCGCCGCAAATTTCGCCGGACGGCAAGCGCGTCGCATATACCGTGAATGAAGCCGTAATGACCGCCGACAAATCTGAGTTTGTGACGCAGATTTGGCTGGCGAACGGCGACGGCAGCAGCAATTTTCAAATCACACACGGCGAAAAATCTTCGACTACTCCAAAGTGGTCGCCCGACGGCAATTGGCTGGCTTTCACTTCAAATCGCAAGGACAACAAAAATAATCTTTATCTGCTGCGTCTCAACGGCGGCGAAGCCGAGCCGCTCACGGATTTAAAGGGAAACGTCGCCAATTTCGATTGGTCGCCCGACGGCAAACAGATTGCCTACACGACGAGCGATTTGAAAACCGATGAAGAAGAAAAGAATGATAAAGGCAAAAACGATTTCCGATGGGTTGATGAAAACGTGAAAATGTCGCGCCTTTACGTCGTATCGGTGACCAAAGACGCGCAGGGAAAACGCGAGCCGCGCCGATTAACGGCGGAAAATTATAACGTCGGCGGCGATTTCGATTGGTCGCCCGATGGGAAAACGATTGTTTTCAGTCATTCGCGCTCGCCGGTCGCCAACGATTGGACGACTTCGGACGTTTCAATGGTTGATGTCACCGCCGGACAAGTGACGCCGTTCGTTAAAACGCTCGCTGCCGAAAACAGCCCGCGTTTTTCGCCGGACGGAAAATCAATCGCCGTTCTGGTGAGCGACAATCCGCCGCGCTGGGCGCAAAGCGGTCTGCTGAATATTTTCTCGGTCACGGGCGGCGCGCCGAAAATTCTCGCCGCCTCATACGACGGACAGCCGAACGTCGCAGGCTGGTCGCCGGACGGAAAACGAATTTATTTTAGCGAAGCAAAAGGAACGGGAACGCGTATTTATACGGTTGATGTCGCCGCCAACAAAATCAACGAAATCAACGAAACCGACGAAGTTATAGGCAGCACGAGCATCAATCGTGCGGGAACGATAATGGCTTTCGTCAAACAAAATTCCGAAACGCCGCCCGAAGTTTTCGTATCGAACGTTGGTAAATTCGCGCCCGTTCAAATCAGCCGCGCCAACACGGAAGCGCCGAAAATGCCGATTGGCAAAACCGAAGTCGTTCGTTGGAAAAGCAAAGACGGACGAGAAATCGAAGGGCTTTTAACTTATCCGGTCGGTTACCAAACCGGACGCCGAGTTCCGCTGCTTCTGAACATTCACGGCGGACCCGCCGGAGTTTTCCAGCAAACATACATCGGCGGACGCGGTAGTTACCCGATTGCCGTTTTTGCATCGCGCGGCTACGCGATTCTGCGCCCGAATCCGCGCGGTTCAAGCGGTTACGGCACGGAGTTTCGCCGCGCCAACATCAAAGGTTGGGGAATGGGCGATTACGAAGATTTGATGACGGGCGTCGATCGGGTTATCGAAATGGGAGTCGCCGACCCAGAACGTTTGGGCGTGATGGGCTGGAGCTACGGCGGTTTTATGACTTCGTGGATTGTCACCCAAACAAAGCGGTTCAAAGCAGCGTCGGCTGGCGCGCCGGTGACTAATCTGATGAGCTTTAACGGCACGGCTGATATTCCGTCGTTCGTCCCCGATTATTTCGGCGGGCAGGCGTGGGAGAATACGGAAATTTATCAAAAACACTCGCCGATGTTCAATGTTAAAGGCGTTACCACACCGACGCTGATTCAGCACGGCGAAGCCGACGTTCGCGTTCCGATTTCGCAAGGCTACGAATTTTACAACGCTTTGAAGGCGCAAAACGTGCCGGTGCGAATGATTGTTCTGCCGCGCCAGCCGCACGGTCCGAACGAGCCGAAGATGCAGCTCGCCGCAATGCAGTCGAATCTCGATTGGTTCGAGAAATACCTCGGCGATGCGAGTTCAGCGCAGAAATAATGCCGGAGCGAATTAACCGCAGATGAACACAGATAAAAAACGGTATATCTGCGCGCCTGTCTGCGTTCATCTGCGGTTAATTTTTTCTTTGTCCTAATAGTATGGATTTTTTATGCAAACGATAAAAATCAAATCAACCAAACGCGAAGAGATGATTGAAATCACTTCGGAAGTTAAAAATGCCTTGAGTGAATCGGGCGCGGCGACGGGCGTATGCGTTTTGTTCGCGCAGCATACGACGTGCGGATTGACGATAAACGAAAACGCCGACCCGGACGTAAAAAGCGATATGATTTTGTTTTTGAAAAATACGATTCCGCAATTTTACGACGGCTTTAAGCATTATGAACACAACTCCGATGCGCATATCAAATCTACGTTTTTTGGCGCGAGCGTGACCGTGCCGTTTGAAAACGGCAAACTGCTTTTGGGCAGATGGCAGGGAATTTTTTTGTGCGAATTTGACGGCGCGAGGGAAAGGAAAGTTCTAATACAAATTTTAGCCGCCTAATAATCTGAAACAATCAAGAATTCTTTGGATTGTTGTAAAACATTCTGTTGTTTCGTGCTGCTTCGTATCTTATCGTGATTGATTTTTCTTTCGCGGAAAAACCAAAATCGCGTCGCTTACTTTTCGCTCGCCTTCTTTGTCCGACGGCTTGTTGACGATTTTCCCGTTCAAAAACATCGTCGTCGAACCGCCGCCGTCTAAATTCATCGCGTCCGTCGCGCCGAGTTCGACGAGCAGCGCGGCGAGTTCGTTTAAATTCATTCCCACGCTTTCCTTTTGCCGCCCGTCAACCGTTATCATTAAAAATTTCCCGTCTTTGAGTTTGGCAACCGCCGTCCGCGGATGGCGCGTTTCGACGAATGGTTTTGAAGATTTTTCCTGTTCCCAAGTGATTTCGATTACACCGTTTTTGACGAGTTGCGGAACGCCAGTCACGATATCTTCCATTTTGGCGAAAAATGTTTGCTTTAAAGACTCAAGCGCTTCGATCTCATTTACAAGCCTTAATATGTATTCAAAATGTTTGGGTTCCGACGACTGTTTTTTTGCAAAATAAAGAATATTGTTGGATTTCTCGAAAGCCTTATTACCAATGGAAATCACATAACCGTCAGGCGGAATAACTGAACTTCCTTTTCCTTCGACAACTTCAACTTTATAGCACCTTTTTGAAACATTATTTATTGAACAATCGCTCAAAATTATCTCCGTTCCGTTAAAATCCGTAAGTGTTGTGCGATTGAAATGAGGTGTGTATAAAATAATTTCATCAGGCTTTCTTTCCCGATTAACACCCGAAAAGGCAAATTTACTATCAACTCCAAATCCTACTCTGCTATTTGACTTTAAGTGCCCAAAACCAACTTCTGTTTTGTCCTTTCCGTTAATAATTCCCAGTGCGATTCTATTTCCATAACTCTCGCTTAAAAGTTTTTTGTCAACCTGCAAAACGCCAACTGCGTCGCCCGCGAAAATGCTTCTGTCTAATCTGAAAAATCCTGCGTTAATCGCCGCAATCGCGCCGTGCCGTGCTGCAATCGAAGAAGTTGTTTCCGTGCCGATTGCCGCGTCCATCGCGTGAACGACATCGAGCCGGACTTTCGTTAAATCGAGACGCAGGAGATTTATTTTGACGGGTTCGGCTTCCGTGCCGCGTTTTATTTCGGCGTATTCGATGCCGTCCTGCAGCGTTTTGAAATCCTGGGCGAAAGATTTTCCGGCGCAAAAAATGCAGAGAACGCAAAAAGTCAGGAAAATAAATCGGCTTTTATCCGAGGCGCAATTTTGCAATTTCATAATCGGACTCAAAATTTTCCCAATTTCCGTTCCAATCAAAAGTCTCCAATGCCGAAAAGCGTTTTTTGTAATCATAAAAGGAATTTCCTTCGTAAGCGTAGCCCGGATAATAAAAGATTTTGTCGTTTTTCAGCGCGTATTCGATGGTCAGCAGCATTGTGAAAATTCCTAAACTGCGCGAGAATTCTTGCGGATCGAACATTGCGTAAATCGCCGAAACCGCTGCTTCGCCGACATCGAAAAACGAAGCGGCGAGCAGCGTTTCCTTTTGATAAACGCAAACTTCCAACGCTCCGCACGGCACTTCGGCAGGCACGAACGAAAGAAAATCGTAGATTGAATCGGGAACGCTGTGTTTGAAACGCTTTTTGTGCGTTTCAAATAAAATCTCTTTCTCCGCCGTGATTTCAATCGGGCGAATGACCGTTCGCGCATCCTGATTTTTCTTTAAAATTCGGCGTTGGCTTTTGGACCGCGTAAAATCTTTCAGACGAATGCGAAGCGGCAGCACGCGGCGCAACTCGTTTTCGTGAAAACCGGTATTATAACGAAAAAAATGCTCGCCGAAATGCCGCCAGCCGTCGGCGAGAAGCCGGTCTAATTGCGGCGGGGAAACTTGCGCGGCGTAAAATTCTTCATTGATAAAGAGCGGGAAATCTTTGAGCATAAACCGTGAAAAATTTACGAAATCCACCTTGCCGACAAAAATCTGCGCGGCGTGCAATCGCCCGTTCGCTTGGCGCAAGCGCCGGGAGAGGAAATGGGAAGAGGTAAAGTTTTGTTCGCAACGCTGTCGGCGCGACAAGAAAGCTGAGACGAAAAAATTTTTATAAAAATTACGGGTGCCGCCTAATTCGTTATAATTTCGGCTCTTTCTTGATCGCCAACTTCAAAATAAACAGACGTTTCGCTTTCTTCAAATGGCACAGGCTCAACGCTGTGTCTGGGCGCGTTGGCTTCGGCGAGGCGTTTTTCCAAACTTTCTTTCGCGTTTATCATCGAGCAGGTACCTTCGAGAATCGCGCCGTCTTCGATTATCAATCGCGGCGCTTGAATGTTGCCGACAATGCGCGCCGTGCGTCCGAGTTCCAAACGCTCGGACGCGATAATATCGCCGTTGACCGTGCCATTAATCATCGCCGCCGCAACCAAAATGTTCGCGTCAACTCTACCGGTCGAGCCGACAATCAGCGTTCCGTCCTCGGACGAGACGCTGCCCGTCAGATGCCCGTCAACGCGCAGCATCGCTTGAAACGCGGTTTCGCCCGTCAGAACAGTTCCGCTGCCGATAAAGCCGCTCAGACGACCTTCCTTGATGTCGCGCGCCATTGATTCGCTCTCGGAAACGGCGCGGCTCGACGGCGAGATTGTGTTAGCCGCCGGATAGAGCGAACTCGAATCAACGGTTCGCGTCGGCGCGGCAGCCGTCTCATTAACCGGCTCCGCTTTGGAACTTCTGCCCATTCTAATCATAATTTATTTGCCCTCCGATTAAATTTTATCTGTCCGCGTTTATTTAGACTACATCTAACTAAACCTAGGCAGCGAAAAATACTTCAAAATTTTACTTAAAACCAGGAGAAACCGGCGAATCTTTTAGCCAGGCTTTTATGATAGATAATTTCGGCGCGCGGTGTCTAGGATTTTTCCGAGCGTTTCTAGTAAAGTTGCAAATTTCGCTTTTTCCGTGCGATTGTTTATAGAGAAGAGGATTTAAAGAATTGTTTGTCGAAAGTAAAATAAAAACAAAACTGCTCAAGAAAATGGGCGAAGCCATCCGCGATTTTTCGATGATTGAAGACGGTGATAAAGTGATGGTCTGTTTGTCGGGCGGAAAAGACAGCTATACGATGCTCGATTTGCTGCTCGACGTGCAGAAGCGCGCTCCCGTCAAATTCGAGATTCTCGCCGTCAATCTCGACCAGAAACAGCCCGGATTCCCCGAACATATTCTGCCCGAATATCTGAAGAGCCTCAGCGTTGATTACCGAATCGTCGAAGAAGATACTTATTCAATCGTGACGCGCCTCGTTCCAGAAGGCAAAACCTTCTGCTCGGTTTGCTCAAGATTGAGGCGCGGAATTTTATACACGACCGCCGTCAAAGAAAACTGCACGAAAATCGCGCTCGGACATCACGCTGACGACGTAATCAATACTTTTCTGCTGAATCTTTTCTTTGTTGGACAATTAAAAGCGATGCCGCCGATTCTGCGTTCGGACGACCGTCGCAATACTGTGATTCGCCCGCTCGCCTACTGTCAGGAAAAAGACATCGCTCGATTCGCGGCTGAAAAAGAATTTCCGATAATTCCGTGTAATCTGTGCGGCTCGCAGCCGAATCTCAAACGCGCCCGCGTCAAAAAGCTGATTAATGAATTGGAAAAGGAAATTCCGCACGTCCGCTCGTCAATTATGACGGCTCTGACCAATGTAACGGGGTCGCATCTGCTCGACAACGAGCTTTTCGACTTTAAAAACTTCGCGCCGCTAGTCAAACAAATTCCCACCGGACACGGCAGCGTCGAACGCGAACTCGACGCAGTTTTCGACCATTCCGAGCCGCAATTTTTATCTCATATCATTAGAGCCTGACGGCGGAGATGACATGGCACGGAACCCCTAACGACAACGTTAAATTTAACTGACAAGGTTAATAACAAAGTCGGTGTTTTGCGCTTACGCTCTTGACTTGTTTAGCGTTATTTATTGAAATTGAACGCCATCATTCGTGAACTCAATTTCGTTGAGCGGACGGTCGAAGAACTGCGATAAAACGGTTTTCGCCAAATCCTTGCCCTGCGCCATCTTTTCGGCGTTGTTT
>CADCUR010000007.1 GCA_902805935.1 uncultured Pyrinomonadaceae bacterium | reverse complement strand
CTACAATCTGTCATTTGTTCTCGAACACCAAAAATCATTAATTATAAAACAAACAAAATGGAACAAGTAAATATCGGAATCATCGGCGGCAGCGGTTTATACCAGATGCCGGAATTGAAGAACGTCAGAGAAATCGAAGTTGACACGCCGTTCGGCAAACCGTCGGACGCTTTTATCGTCGGCGAATTGGAAAACATCAAAGTCGCGTTTTTGCCAAGACACGGGCGCGGACATAAATTAACGCCGACGGAACTTCCCTTTCGCGCCAATATCTACGCGATGAAACTTTTGGGCGTGGACTATATTTTATCGGTGTCGGCGGTTGGCTCTTTGCAGGAACAATACGCGCCGACCGACATGGTGATTCCCGACCAGTTTTTTGATAGAACGAGAGCCAGAGCCGAAGAATCAACGTTTTTCGGCAACGGCATCGTCGGACACATTACTTTTTCGCATCCGGTCTGCGCGGAACTCGGCGCGATTTTGGAGGAAAGTTGCAAAACAATTGACGGATTAAAAGTGCATCGCGGCGGAACTTATCTGTGTATGGAGGGTCCGGCGTTTTCGACCAAAGCCGAATCGAATGTTTACAGAAGTTGGGGAATGGACATTATCGGAATGACGAATTTGCAGGAAGCCAAGCTCGCCCGCGAAGCCGAAATCGCCTACGCGACTTTGGCTCTAGTCACCGATTACGATTGCTGGCACGAAGCGCACGATTCGGTGTCGGTCGAAATGGTGATCGAATACCTGCACAAAAACGTGCGCAACGCGCAGCTCGTTTTGAAGGAAGCCGTCAAACGTGTGGCAGCTAAGAACACGCCGAATCCGTTTGCAGGGGCAACCAAAAATGCTATTTTCACCCAACCCGCCGATTGGAACGCGGAGACGGCGAAAAGTCTTGAAGCGATTATCGGAAAATACGCGGCGAAATAGTTCGCTGGGGAAAACTTTTCGCCGCCTCAAAACATCTTTACAATCGTTATGAAAAGAAATTTGTTAATCTTAGCTATTATAATTTTCGGTTTTTCAATTTCCGGCAATTCCGTCTTTGCGCAAAAACAAATCGAACCGCAGATTCAGCGCGACCCGATTCTAGAAGCCGACGCGAGCCATAATCTGGAAGTCGCTAACCAGTATTTCAAAACCAAGAAAGCCTACAAAGCCGTGCTGATGCGCTTTGAGGAAACGTTCGCCGCCTATCCCGATTTTTCCAAAATGGACGAATTTTTATATCTGGCGGGAATGAGCAGTTTTTATCTTTCGGAAAACAAAGGCAAGCAAAAAATTGACACGAAATCCGAAGACGAAAAGAAACGATTCGCGCCCGAAAAATTACGCGAGGACGCGACGGCTTATTTAGCGCAACTCGTCGAAAAATATCCGCAAAGCCATTATAAAACCGAAGCCGAAAAAGCTTTGAAAACGCTCGAAGCGAAGAAATGAACTTAAATCAAGTCACCGTTTTTTCAGGCGATGTCAGCGCGTCGGTTGAATTTTACCGAAAACTCGGCTTGAAATTGATTGTTGATTCCGCGCCGCGCTACGTGCGTTTTGAGTGTCCTGACGGCGGCGCAACTTTTTCCGTTCATCACACCGAAAAACCCGTCGCGTCTGAAACCGTCGTTTATTTTGAATGCGAAGATTTGGACGCGCGAGTCGAATCGTTAAAACAACTCGGATTGCAATTCGAATCTGAACCGACGAACCAAACCTGGCTTTGGCGCGAAAGCCGTCTCAAAGACCCAAGCGGCAACCGAATCTGTCTTTTCTACGCGGGCGAAAATCGCCAAAATCCGCCGTGGCGTGTAAAATAACAATGTCTAAAGAAACAAAGATTGTAACAATCCTACTCGTAGCTTTAGTGGTTTCCTTTACAACTTTCTTGTTTTATTCCTCGTGGAAAACTATGAAAGAGTCAGCTTATCTTTCTTGTCTCGCTTCAATCGCAAGCGAAGCTTGGAAGCTGGACGCAACCAAAAACTTAGCCACTAAAAATGAAGAATGGCGAATTTTAAGCGATGAAGAATCAACCCTTTTATTAACGCATGTTCAAGGTTATGACTGCGGCGGATTTGATAATCAAACCTTAGACCTTTGGGACAACAGAGTGAATATAGCTTTAAGAAAACTGACAAACAGACACGAAATAATTGTCTGGTCAAACGGAGCAGACGGACAATCCGGGACGGAAGATGATTTAGTTGCACCTTTCGGCGAAAAAGTTCCAAATTATTAAACATTAAATTTAGGAGAATAAAATAATAAATGTCTTTAACAGTTGTAGGTTCGGTGGCGTTCGACGCTCTGGAAACGCCGTTCGGCAAGCGCGATAAATTGCTTGGCGGCGCGGGAACGCACTTCGCTTTATCGTCGAGTTTTTTTACGGACGTGCGCGTCATCGGTGTCGTCGGCAATGATTTCACCGACGAAGAGTGGGCGGTTTTCCGGCGGCATAATATAAATACCGATGACATCGAAGTCGTCGCGGACGGCAAAACGTTTTTCTGGCGCGGGCGTTACGATTACGATTTGAACACGGCGCACACGCTCGAAACTCAATTGAATGTCTTTGAAACCTTTCAACCGAAATTGTCGGAAAAATCGAAAGATTCGCGGCTTTTATTTTTGGCGAACATCTTGCCGATGCTGCAAAAAGAAGTGCGCGAACAATGCGCCGATGCCGAATTCGTGGCGATGGACACGATGAATTTTTGGATTGATTCGATGAAAGACGCGGTTATCGAAACGATTAAGGTCGTGGATTGCGTTATCATCAACGACGCCGAGGCGCGTCAACTCGCCGACGAGCCGAACATTCACAAAGCTGCGAAAAAGATTATGGAACTCGGCGGTTTGCGCGCGCTCGTGATCAAACGCGGCGAATACGGCGCGGCGCTTTTCACGAAAGAAAATTATTTTGCGATTCCCGCCTTTCCGCTCGAATCGGTTTTCGACCCGACCGGCGCAGGCGATACATTCGCCGGCGGCTTTATGGGTTACCTCGCTTCGCAGATCGAAATCACCGAAGACACACTGCGCCGCGCGATGGTTTACGGAACGGTGATGGCTTCATTCAACGTCGAGGAATTCGGCACCGAAAGAGTTGACCGCTTGACGCAAGAGGAAATCAACGAGCGTTTTCGCCAATTCAAAAAACTGACGCATTTTGAAGAAATTCCGTTTGAACGCGCGACTTCCGCATAAGTCGAAACGGTTTTGAACAGGACGGAGAGGATTTACAGGATTTTGTTTTCCATCCTGAATATTCTGTCCATCCTGTTTGAATTTCCTCGATTTTTGATACAATTCAAAACCTATGCTCGAAAACAAAACGGGAATGATTTTCGGCGTCGCCAACCAGCGTTCAATCGCGTGGGCTTGCGCTCAGGCGTGCGCCGAACGAGGCGCGAGATTGGCTTTCACGTATCAAGGCGAACGCCTAAAAGAGAACGTTGAGAAATTGACTGCCAATTTGGACGGCTCGCTCGTCGTGCCGTGCGACGTGACGAATCAGGCGGATGTTGACGCCGCTTTTCAGTCGGTCGGAAAAGAATTCGGCAAGCTCGATTTTCTGATTCACTCAATCGCCTTTGCGCCGAAAGAAGCGCTCGAAGGTGAATTCGTGATGACGACGCGCGAAGCGTTTCAGACGGCGCTCGATATCAGCGCGTTTTCGCTGACGCAGCTTGCGCTCGCCGCCTTGCCGCTGATGACGGACGGCGGGAGCATCGTTTCAATGAGTTATTACGGCGCGGAAAAAGTCGTGCCGAATTACAACGTGATGGGCGTGGCAAAAGCCGCGCTTGAAAGTTCGACCCGTTATCTAGCGGAAGATTTGGGCAAACACAACATCCGCGTCAACGCCATCAGCGCCGGACCGCTCAATACCTTGTCGGCGCGCGGCGTTAAAGGAATGGGCGCGATGCTCAAACACATCGCCGCCAATGCGCCGATGCGCCGCAACGTCGAGGCGCGCGAAGTCGGCAACACCGCTTTATTTTTAGTCAGCGATTTGTCGTCGGCGATCACCGGCGAGACGATTTACGTTGACTGCGGCTTTAACATCATCGGCATCCAGCGCCACTTTGACGAAACCTAAATAAAAATAGCCGCGAAAAAGCACAGAAGGCTCAAAAAAGTTTTTGTGAATTTTGTGCCTTCTGGTAACTATTTGTTTTCTATAAAATACAAACTCAACAATTTATCAATGACAACGAAAAAGAAAATACAGACCAAACCAAAAACCAAACCGCCGGCAACCGAACAGCCGCAAGAACCGGAAACCGTCGCCGAAGCCAAAGAACTGGAAAAGAATCCTTACTGGCTGACGACCGAAGACGAAGTTTTGTTGCGCTCGCCGGAGCCAGACGACATCTTTAAAAGCTCGGATTCGTGGCGCGTGTTTCGGATTCTCGGAGAATTCGTCAACGGTTTTGACAGTTTAGCAACGATTACGCATGGCGTTTCGATTTTCGGTTCGGCGCGCACCACCGAAGACAACGAGCATTACCAGGCGGCGCGCGAGACGGGCAGATTGTTAGCCGAAGCCGGTTTCGAGGTGATTACCGGCGGCGGACCCGGAATTATGGAAGCGGCGAACCGCGGCGCGTTCGAGGCGGGAAAAGTTTCGGTCGGCTGCAATATCGAACTGCCGTTTGAGCAATCGGCAAATCTGTATCAGACAAAATCTCTGACGTTCAAATACTTTTTCGTCCGCAAGACGATGTTCATTAAATACTCGAATGCCTACGTGATTTTTCCGGGCGGCTTCGGCACAATGGACGAAGTTTTTGAAGCGTTGACGTTAATTCAAACCAGAAAAATTCGCAATTTCCCGGTCGTCCTGTTCGGTTCAAGTTACTGGAAGGGATTACTGGCGTGGCTGACTTCGACGATGCTGAACGAAAAAAATATCAGTCCCGAAGACTTGGGATTGATGCACCTGACCGATTCGCCGAAAGACGCGGTTGATTTTATTACTAAATGCTGCGGGTTTGATAAGAAGTAAAAGGTGAAAACTGAAAGATGAGAAGTAAAAGACCAAAACCTTTACTTTTCAATAAAAGTTTTCAGTTTTCATTTCTCACGTAATTTTCAATCCAGCCGAGATAACTTTCCGAAACTCGCTGCGCCGCGAGCGCAACTATTTCCGGCACGTCGTAGCTATGATTGTTTTGAATAAACTTTTCGAGTTCGTCAAACTTTTCCGCGAGAGTTTTGATTAAAAGCAGATGCTCGGCGTCCGTCTGAATTTGGTTTTCCCAAAAGTAAAACGAACGCATCGCGGGCAAAACCTGAACGCAGGCGGCGAGTTTCGCCTCGACGATTCGGCACGCTAGAGTTTCGGCTTCTCCCGTGTTCGGAGCGGTCGTTAGAACGACGATTGTGCCGGAACTCATATTTTATTTTTGCTGCTGCGCCGTGCCAGATTCATCAAATCTTCGGGCATCCATTTGTTCAGATTTTTCTCTTCGGCTTCGGCGATGCCGCGGTGCCGGTTGCGCCATTCTTTCTCCGGCGCGTCCTCGCGCCCTGATTCTTTCGGAAAATTTTCGACTTGTTCGAGGCTTATGATAATGCCGTGCGCGATTTCCGCCCAATCTTCGGTTTGAATGCCGCGCAGAACAATCGGCAGCCCGGCTGTCCAATCTTCTTCCGGCGCGATGTTGTCGTATTCGGGAATCGTCAAAAAGGCGGGCGCGGGAAACGGTGTGCCGGAAAATTCGCTGACGATTTGCGATTTCACGTCCGCGTATGACGCATTCGGATTCGCTCGCCTCATTTCCAGAGCGCGGCGAAAAATATCTGATACGGTTGCTTGTGCCATTTTATTAAAATAAAATCTCCTTAAAATGTAACGAAAAATCAACTACAGATTAGCACAGACGGGCGCGGATAAAAATTGATTCGCCGGTAATTTTTCTAAATTATTTATGCTAATCTGTGATTACCCGCGGTTAAACTTTTATGCGAAAATTTGTTTACCAACTGCATCTATGGCTCGGCTTGCTCGTCTCGATTCCCGTCTTGGCGTGGGCGTTGAGCGGTTTTTTGTACGCTTTGCCGAACACGGTCGAAGGCAACAAGATTGACGTGATTGACCAGTCGAGAGTGAAAATCGCGCCGGTTGACGCGATAAATAAGGCGCACGAATTAGCGGGAAAAACACTACCGACGACCGCTTTGACTTTGCTGATGCGCGACGGCAAGCCGTTTTATCAAGCGGTCGGCGGAATGGGAATGGATTCGATTTTAATTGACGCGGAAACGGGCGAAGTTTTAATCACGCCCGAACCGAAACTCGCCACGCGCTTTTTCCGGCAGGCGCATTTTTATTATTTCGCGGGCGCGTGGCAGACGACGCTTTTAATCGTCTTTTCCTTATTGGCGTGTTTGTCCGCCGCAACCGGAATTTACTTGAATTGCATTCATTGGTTCGGAAGTAAGAGAAATAAACCGACAAGAGCGTTCTGGGAATAGCACGCTCCTGGTAATTATTTTTATTCAACGATAACATCTGACTGTTTACAAAAGCATTGTATTGAAAATAAACTCCAGTTCTGCTTAGGGCAATTTTTTCTTGTTAATCTGCATCTGAAAAGTTAGTCTTTCACTAAAAGGAAAAACATATGAAAACGCTTTTAGCTTTAGCAATTATGTTACTCGGTTTGACGTTCGCGTCGGCGCAGACCGAGCAAGCTCCGATTCTAGAAAAGGAAATAAAGTATAAAGATTGGACGTATAAATCAGTGCGCGATGATAAACCGATAAATCTGCGCGAGTTTGCCGGCAATAAAAAACTCGTGATGGTCGTTTATTTCGCGCCGTGGTGTCCGAACTGGAAACACGAAGCGCCGTTCGCGCAGAAACTCTACGAGAAATATAAAGCGAGCGGTTTTGATGTCGTCGGCGTCGGCGAATATGACACGGTAGCGGCGATGAAAACGAATCTCGACCAATTCAAAATTACGTTTCCCGCCGTCTATGAATCGGACACGCAAAGCGCGAAACAGAAAACTCCGCATTACGAATACCGCAAAGCCGTCGGCGACGCGCGCAGCTGGGGTTCGCCTTGGAATATCTTTCTCGAACCGACGAAGCTGACGAAAAAAGGCGACGTTTTGCTTGAAAAAACTTTCGTCGTCAACGGCGAATTGATTGAAGCCGAAACCGAAAAGTTCGTACGCGAAAAATTAGGCTTGCCCGCCGAAGAAAAGAAAACGGACAAAACCACGAGCCAAACAATCGAAGCCTGCGAGCCGGAAAAAAAAGCGGTGAGTTTTGTAAAGCCCGAACCGAAAAAATAAAGTTTTACGCCAGTCAATATCGCGCCGCCGTTTTGTTTCAGTCCTTCGTTGGTAATTTTTCTCGATTCTAACTTTCTAATAGCTGCGTTATTTTCATTAGAATTTTTTGAATCGTAAATTTATGAATAAAGACTTAGAACATTTGCGCTGGCTTTCCGTCAGCTTTTACGTTTATGCGGGATTGACCGCATTATTTGCCTGCATTCCTTTTATTCATTTGTTCATCGGAATCGCTATGGTTTCGGGCAAATTTAATGAAGCAACAGATCCGCCGCCGTTTTTCGGTTGGTTGTTTATCGGAATGGCTTCGGTTTTTATCGTCTCAGGATTTGCGCTGGCGGTTTGCAATTTTCTGGCGGGAAAATATTTAAAGCAGCAAACGAAATATACATTCTGCTTCGTCATTGCGGTAATTAATTGTATGTTTGCGCCGCTCGGCACGGTTCTCGGCATTTTTACAATCATCGTTTTGCTGCGCGATTCGGTCAAACCGCTTTTCGAGAAACAGAATTTTTCGCAATTTAATAATCCATCGTGTTGGCGGTAGCTTTTATGCAAATCCGTTTCGGGAAAAAGCTCATTTTCATCTGCTGTATCTTCGCGGCGGCTTTTAATGCCTTCGCGCAATCGGGACGCAATAAGCCGCCGGAAACTCCGACTACGACGCCGCGCCCGCGCGTTGTTTATCTGCCAACGCTCGAAACCGATTCGCCGCTCCCGAAACCGCAAATCACGCCGACGCCGAAAGTTGAGGAAGACGGAGATGATATAATTCGCGTCGAGTCCGCGCTCGTGCCGATTCCCGTTTCCGTTATAGATTCGACTGGCAAAGCGATTACCAATCTGCGGCTCGAAGATTTCGAGCTTTCGATTAACGGCAAAGCGGCGGAAATCAGCGACATTTTCCGCTCGGAGACGCCCGTTCGTCTGGCGATGTTGTTCGACAATAGTTCGAGCGTCATCGCCGCCCGCGAGTTTGAGAAAGAAGCGGCAACCAGATTTTTCAAACGAGTCTTACGTCCCGAAAAAGATTTGGCGGCGCTGTTTTCCGTTTCGACCGCAACGCGGCTCGAACAGCCATTAACCAAAAACTACAATCAACTCGCGCAGGCAATCGAAAACTTTCCGCTGCCGCAGGGCGCAACCGCTTTGCTCGACGGCATAATTAAAGCCGCCGATCATTTAAAGGAAGTCGAAGGTCGGCGCGTCATTGTGATTGTTTCCGACGGCGACGATACGATTTCCGATTCGACCTTCGAGCAAGCCGTCCGCGCCGCATCTGCGGCAAATTGTCAGGTTTATGTAGTCAAGACGACCGACTTTGAGAATTTCAAACGCACCGGCGGGCGCGGCGGCAACGCTAACATTCGCGCTCTTTCAGCCGAACGCCGGATGCAGGAACTCGCACTGCAAACCGGCGGCGCGGTTTATTCGCCGATTGACGAACGCGAACTCGACCAAGCATTTAATCAAATCTCCGCCGAACTCTCGCAACAATACGTTTTAAATTATTATCCCGAAGAGGCGGGCAAATCGAACGAATTCCGCGCGATTTCACTGAAGATAAAAAAGCGCGAAAACTTGACGGTCAGAACGCGCAAAGGTTATTACATTTCAAAAAATAAATCGTAGATAATAAATCTGAAACGATGAATAGATTAACGGCAGCCGGATTTTACTATTCACGATTCACGATTTACTATTGACGAAATTATGCTTGAAGAATACCTGCGTCAATTTCTCGAACATCTGCGCTACGAGCGCAACGTCAGCCAGCACACTTTGCGAAATTATTCGAGCGACCTCGAACAGTTTCACTCCGCAATCGCGCCGCCGAAACCCGACGGCACGCGCCAACAAATCGCTGTCAAAGACATTGACCATTTAACGATTCGAGAATGGATGGCGAATCTGCACGGCGAGAATAAAAAGAAAACTTCGATTGCCCGCAAACTCGCTTCCCTTCGCACATTCTTTCAATTTCTCATCCGCGAAGGCGTGCTGGATAACAATCCAGCGAAACTCGTCGCCACGCCGCGCGTTGAAAGGAAACTCCCGACGCATCTTTCGATGGAAGACGCCGTGCGCTTTATCGAAACGCCGGATTTGGAAACGGATTTGGGCAAGCGAGACAGAGCGATTTTAGAATTTCTTTACGCGACCGGAATGCGCGTCGGCGAGCTTGTCAATCTGAATTTGAAAGATATTGATTTCCGCGAACGGTTAGTGCGCGTGACGGGAAAAAGAAAAAAGCAGCGCATACTTCCCTTCGGCGAGCCTTCCTTGCAGGCGTTGATGTTTTACTTAAACGAAGCCCGCGCCGATTTTCTCGCCAATTGTCCGCCCGCCGAGCGAGACGACAACGCCGTGTTTTTGAATTATCAGGGAACGCGAATTACGACTCGGAGCGTCGGGCGAATGGTTGATAAATACATCAAAATCTGCGCCGAAATTAACCGTGACATTTCGCCGCATTCTTTGCGGCATTCGTTCGCCACTCACTTATTAGATTCGGGCGCGGACTTACGCGACATTCAGGAACTGCTCGGACACGCGCGCCTTTCGACGACGCAAATTTACACGCACGTTTCGATGGAGAAATTGATTGAAGTTTACGACCGGGCGCACCCGAAAGCGTGAAATAGAAAAATCTTCCGACTAACGCGCTGGCGGGCGGTCACGATGCCACGGCACTTTGAAGCGAAAAAGGTTAGCGATGGTGCGCGTCGGGTTGAGCAGCCCGCGACTGAACATCTTAACGTAAAAATTATCGGTGGCGCTTTCGATGCGCTTTATAAGAAAACGGTCAATCGCGTCTTCGGCGATGAGCCAAGCCGTGCCGACGGTCGGCGTGACCACAATGTCAATGTAAGTTTGCTTGCCCTTTAAACCGACGTTGCCGATTGACGCCTGGCTGAGGGGTCCGATTTCAAACTGCGTTGACCACGCCGCCGACCACGCCATCGCTTTCAGACGGCTGCGCCAATAATCGCCCGACGCGCCGAACTGTTGTTTCAAACCTTTCGGGTCATTTTGAACCTGGATGAATCCAAGAAACGAACCCTGCATCGGATGCGCGATATAATTGGTAAAAAATCTGCCGCCGTCCGCCCAGCCGTGCAAAGATTTGACCGATTTAACGTAATCTTTCCAAAATTTTCCTTTGATGGCTTCGCGCGTTTTTGGCTGCGTGAAGGCGTAACCGTGCTGGATGGCAAGAAACATCATCGTTTGACCAATCGCCGACCGCCAGCGAAAATTTTCCGCTCGGACATCTTGCGCGTCGTCGGGTGAGGCGGCATTTTTGGCGTTGTCAAACGAACGGGCATTCGCCGACGAACGTGGCGAAAATTCGGCGGCGCGTGCAGTTGCGGAAACTCTAAAGTCAATCTGTCTTTGTCGTCCGACGGTGGCAGGAAAATGATAGGCGAAACCATCGTTTTCCATTGGCAGATTTGCGTCTAACCGTTTGCTTCTTTCTTCGGCAACTTCGCCTTTATTTACAAAGATCTTCGTTCCGTGACGGTCGTTGAATTGAAGCGCGTTCGGCGCATCAGCCGTTTCGTCAAGGCGCGATTTTTCCGAAACTGCGTCAATTTGCGTTTCCAGAGTTTTCGACTGCGATTCGGCGGGAGAAATTTGTTCGCGCGTTTCGTTTTGGGCTGATACGGTCGGCGAATAAATCGCCCACAAAATTATTAAGGAAAGAAAAATAAAACTCTTTCCGGTATCTAAAGACATTTTTGTTTACCTCGCGGGAGAAAGGAATACAAGATTGATTTTTTGAGCTTACATCATTTCCGATTCGTCAATGTCGAAATTGGCGTAAATGTTCTGCACGTCGTCGTTGTCGTCAACCGCTTCGTAGAGCTTGAGCATCCGTTTCGCATCGTCGCCCGTCAGCTTGATGTAGTTTTGCGGAATCATCGAAACTTCCGCCGCCTGCGGTTCGATGCCCGCCGCTTTAACGGCTTCGCTGACGGCTTCGTAATTTTCCGGCGCGGTGTATATTTCATAAACGTCGCCTTCGTCGGAAACGTCGTCCGCGCCGGCTTCGATGGCGATTTCGAACAGTTCGTCTTCGGGTTTCGCGGTTTTGTCAACGATAATCAAACCTTTTTTGTCGAACATCCAAGCGACTGAACCGGATTCGCCGAGGTTGCCGCCGTTTTTTGAAAACAGATGCCGCAGTTCGGCGACCGTGCGGTTGCGGTTGTCGGTCATCGTTTCGATTAAAACCGCTACGCCGCCGATGCCGTAACCTTCGTAAGTGATTTCTTCGTAATTCACGCCTTCAAGTTCGCCCGTGCCGCGTTTTATTGCGCGCTCAATCGTGTCGTTCGGCATATTCTGCGCTTTGGCATCGTTCACGGCTTTTCTCAAACGCGCATTCGCTTCGACGTCGCCGCTGCCGCCCGTTCTGGCTGCAACGGTGATTTCTTTAATCAGTTTGGTGAAAATTTTGCCGCGTTTGGCGTCAAGCGCGCCTTTTTTGTGTTTGATGGTATGCCACTTGGAATGTCCAGACATTTGTTAATCGTTCCTGATTTTTGGATTTTCTAAGATTTATTGAAAGGGAAAGAATATCACGCCGTTTTTACGCCGGGCAACTTTGCCGCCCGCGCGCCGACGATTTTTATTTGTTTGGTTTTAGAAGTTTGACCTTTGAGAATTTCGATCGCGCTTTTTGCGACGCCGAAGTGCTTCGCTAAAATTTTTATCAATTCCGCGTTTGCCGCGCCGTCAATGGGCGGCGCGTTTATTTTAACTTTCAGCGCGCCGTCCATTTCGCCGACAATCTCGCTTTTCGACGACTTCGGGATGACGCGCACCGCAAAAACAAACGCGCCGTCTTTTTCGGTGAATTCAATCACTAATAAACAAATGCGCGCAAAATTATCGTCTGCAAAAATCCGAGCAGCAGCAGAACGAGCATCGGGGAAATATCGAACATTCCAATCGGCGGAATCAGGCGCTGCACGGGAAGCAAAACCGGGTCGGTTACGCGCCGGACAAAACCGAGAAAAGTGTTGCGCGTGAAAACGAACCACGAGGCGAGAAAACGAATGAAAATAAACAAAATATAAACGCTGACCAGGGCGTAAAGCACGAAACCGATTAACGCTTTGGCATTGTTTCTCAAAATCGCGTCGGTCAAGCCGTCAATGATAAAAAACGTATTGCCGATGATTTGCAGGGTGAAATAAGCCAGCACGATTGATAAAAAAATCGTCACGAGCGGCGCCAGCCGCGTGTCAACGCGAAAAGTCGCCAGCAGCCGCGCCGCCGGATAAACAAAACGGTCGGTCGCCTTTTTCAGATTGTAGGAAAATCTCCCGACCGCGCCGAATGGATTCGGGTCCGAATAATTAAAAATCAGACGCAGAATCAAAGCGATGACAAAAACGAGCATCGCGTAAATAACAACCGTTTGAATTACCGGGTAAATCGTCGAAAGCATATAATTTAAGTTTAAAGTCCAAAGCCCAAAGTCTCAAGTCTGAAGTCCAAAGTCAATCTGTTTTCAACTTTGGACTTTGGACTTATTGAGTGTGTCGTTGTCCGAAAATCGCCGTTCCGACTCGAACGAACGTCGCGCCTTCTTCAATCGCCGTTTCAAAATCGTGGCTCATTCCCATCGAAAGTTCCCCGTTCGGTATAATTTCGTCGCGGAGTTCGCGCAGTCTTTTGAAAAAGGGGCGAACCTGTTCGGCATCTTCGTAAAACGGCGGAATAATCATCAAGCCGTCGAACTTTAAACGCTCGCAAGTTTGCAAAAATGCAGCCAGATTCGGCAAATCGTTTTCTTTGACGCCGTTTTTCGTCGCTTCGCCCGCCAAATCAATTTGCACCAGAACCGAAAGTTGCGAGCGTTCTTCTTCAATGCAGATACGTTCCAATCGTTCGGCGAGTTCGACCGAATCGAGCGTGTGAATCACATCAAAAAGTTTTACGGCTCGTCTGGCTTTGTTCGTTTGCAGATGTCCGATGAGATGCCAGGCGGCTTTATCGCGCCCGATTTCCGAAATTTTTCGGTCGGCTTCCTGCACTTTATTTTCGCCGAAGATGCGCGCGCCTGCCGCCAGCGATTGGCGCAAAACTTCTGGCGGATGCGTTTTGCTGACGGCGACGAGTTTTATTTCATCGGCGCGTCGCCCGCTTTTTTGCGCCGCCCGCTGGATTGTTCCTTTAACTTCCGACAGGTTCTCACGAATGAGATTTTCCATAATCTAAATATATCAAATCCGAACGGCGTTCTTGAACTTCTCCCTATTTGTTTAGATTTGGTGTTATTGGTAAATCCTCTGCATATATTGTCTATATAAATATCTTTTTAACATTATGATAAAATATCTTTCAAAATTGCAGACAATTGCTTTTAGTAGCAATTTAGGAGAGAAACAATGACTAAAAATGAATTAACACAAACCATAAATCAATCTATCAAAGAATTAGGATTCGCTAGAATTGCAAAGCCAGCTATCCTTGATGTTTTTTCAACAGGTGAACCAGTTTCATTTGATATTCACGATAAGTTAAAAGAATTTGCAGACAGTCAAGACTTAC
>CADCUR010000006.1 GCA_902805935.1 uncultured Pyrinomonadaceae bacterium | reverse complement strand
CAACCCCTTAATTTTACACCTCACTCTAATCCTACAAACCAAGCATTTCCTTAACATATTTCGCAGGCGGCGAGCCGAACGATAACATAGCGTCGTGCATCTGTTTCATATCAACTACGCCTTTGTTTTTCGCCTCATACGCCCGGCGCAAATCGTTGACTTCGACCGAGCCGACGTAATATGTGGAAAGCTGCGTCGAGGAAAGCTGGGCGCGTTTCCATTTGCCGACGGCTTCGCCTTCTTCCTGAAAGCCTTCGTTCATCATAAAATCAACGGCTTCCTTTTCCGTCATCCCCGCCGTATGAATCTTCTGGTCAATGATGGCGTTGATGATGACGCGCAGTTTCATTTTCAATTGCTGCATCTGAACTTCCGCGCCGCCGTAACCTTTTTCCGCCATCATTTGCTCGGCGTAAACCGCCCAGCCTTCAGTGAATGTGCCGCTGCGGAAAATGGCGCGAATCATCGTTGGGGCTTTGAATTTATTCGAGTGCATAATCTGCAAATAATGTCCGGGCATCGCTTCGTGGACGGTCAGATTCTCCAGCATATAATCGTTGTATTCTTTGTAAAAAGATTCTTTCCGCGCGTCCGACCAATCTTTCGGAGTCGGCGAAATGGTGAAAAAAGTTTCGTTCCGTTTCTCTAGCGGTCCCGCCGAATCGAAATAAGCGACCGCGCTGCCGCGAGCGAATTCGGGCATCTCGATAACTTTGACCGGCTCGGTCGGCACGGTGACGAGATTTTTGGCGCGAACGAATTCGGTAGTTTCCTTTAAATCCTGATTGGCTTGCGCAACGATTGTTTCATTGTTCGGACGCTTTTCGGCGAGTTTGTCGAGAACCGTTTTGATAAGGGATTTTTTAATTTCAGAAGGTTTAAGACCGGATAGAACAAGAGCAAAATACCTTTTTTGGAATCGCTTTTCATAAAGAACTTCAGCAACTTCCGCCATTTTATCCTGCGTCGCTTTCAGATCCGTTTCGGCGCGTTTGAGCAAATCTTCTTTCGATAAATCCGACGAAAGCGCGTATTTCAATTTCTGACGATATTTTTCTTCGCCCAAACGAAATTCGCCCGTCGAGTGCGGCAACAAATCTGTTTCCAGCCATTTGCCGTAATCGGTCAAAGCGGCAATCGCTGCCTCTTGTGCGGGCGCGAGTTCTGCCTTCATTCCGGCTTGGTCAATGAACCGCTGCAAATCGCCGCGGATTAAATTTATCACGCCTTTGTTTTGCGCGATTGCCGTTTCGGTATAAACGCGCGGCGGATTTTTCAAATTAGCTTTCGCCGCCGCGACGACTGCCGGAATCGCTTCGAGCCGACCTTTCGCGCTCGTCAATCTTTCTTTCAAAGGCGCGAAATCACGCGAAATTAAAGCGTTTATCGCGCCGCCGACATTATACGAATTAGGATTCCATTCGTATTCGCGCAAAACGTCAATGCCGAAAATGTTCGCCTCCAGCCGTTCGCGCATAATCCGCGCGTCAACATTATTGACTCGGCTTAATTTGTCGAACGGAATCGCTTTCAGTTGATTCAAATAAGATTCGTTAAAATCGCGCGATTTTTTCACGCCCGCCAAACTGTAATCGTTCAAAAGATGGTCGTATTGATGTTCGCCCAAACCGGTCGCGCGTTCGGGACTCATCCGCAAAAGTTCCGTTAAATATTTATTCGCCAGCGCTTCAAATTGCTTGTCGGCGGTTTCTTTTGTAACATTTGAGTAAACGATTCCGTTTTGAAACAGAAAAAAACCGATTAAAAATAACGCCGAAATTTTGTGTAACATTTTCGATTGCTCCTCTTGATTTTTGATTATTAAGATGCAGATTTTTTCACTAAGTTTAATACATTTATCGCCAGTAAAATAATCGAATGCCGGAAACTGAAAAATCTTTTTACGAGACAAATAAAAATCTCATCATCTCGCTCGCCCTGGCGGTCGCAATTTTGACGATTTACGCGCAGGTCGTTGCGTTTGATTTTATCAATATTGACGACGACATTTATATCGTCGAAAATCCGTTCGTCTCGCGCGGGTTGAATTTCACGAATTTCAAATGGGCTTTAACGGCTTTTCACGCCTCGAACTGGCATCCGCTGACGTGGCTGTCGCACCAATTAGACGCGAGCTTTTTCGGCTTGAACGCGGGCGGACATCACGTCGTCAATGTAATTTTTCACGCTTTAAATTCGATTCTGCTTTTCTTTTTAGTAAAAAAACTAACCGGCGCGTTTTGGAAAAGCGCGATTGTCGCCGCCGTTTTCGCCGTTCATCCGGCGCACGTCGAATCGGTCGCCTGGGTTGCCGAACGCAAAGACGTTCTCTCGACACTGCTCTGGCTCGGGGCGACCTGGTTTTATATTCGTTACGCGCGAAACACAAAAGAAACAAATTCCTATTGGCTCGCGCTTCTGCTCTTTGCGCTCGGTCTGGCGGCAAAACCGATGCTCGTTACATTGCCGTTCACTTTAATTCTGCTTGATTATTGGGCGCTAGAGAGATTCGATAAATGGAATTTTCAGAATTTACTGTCGCTTGTTAAAGAAAAAATTCCATTTTTCGCTTTAACAATCGCGTCCGTCATCATCACGATTTGGGCGCAAGGCACGAGCGGCGCTATTCAATCAACCGAAGTAATTTCCGTCGGCGACCGTCTGCAAAACGCCGTTCTCGCTTATGCCAAATACGTCTTGATGCTCGTTTACCCGACGAATCTCGGCATCTGGTATCCGTTCGACAACAATTTCAATTCGATTCAAGTCGCCGCTTCGCTTCTTTTATTGATTGCGATTACCGCCGTTTGTATGCGGCAAATCAAAACGAGAAAGTATTTATTCGTCGGCTGGTTTTGGTTTCTCGGCACGCTCGTTCCGGTGATCGGCATTTTGCAAGTCGGCAGGCAAGCGCTCGCCGACCGCTACACATACGTTCCGTATATCGGTTTGACAATCGCCGTCGTGTGGCTGTTCGCCGAAATTTTCGAGCGATTCAAATTAAATCAAAAGGCAATCGCCGCAATCTGCGGAATCGCTTTGTTCGTTCTTTCAATCGCCGCTTTTCGCCAAACCTCGTATTGGCGCAACAGCGAAACGCTTTTCACCAGAACGCTCGCCGTCACCGAAAAGAATTACTTTGTCGAAAATAATTTCTGCAACTATCTGGAGAAAAAAAATCGCCTCGGCGAAGCCGCCGCGCAATGTCAGGCGGCGATTGCAAACGAACCGACGCTCGCCGTCGCTTACAATACTTACGGAACGGTTTTGATGAAACAAAACAAATTGGCGGAAGCGCGGCGCAATTTTGAAAAAACTCTTGAACTCGACCCAACTTACACGCTGGCTGGGGCTAATCTCGTCGTCCTCGCTACGAATCAGGGCGACATTGACGCGGCGCGGCAGAATTTATCAAAAGCGATTGCCGCCGATAAAAATAATTTTTTCGATTCGGCTCGCCTCGCGGATGCGTATTCGAGCATCGCCGTCGCCGCAATGCGGCAAAAGCGCTTCGCCGCGGCAGAAGAATTCTTCAAAAAAGCACTTGAAATCGCGCCGAACAATTTAGACTTTCGCCGCAATCTGGCTTCGGCTTTAAACTTCCAAGGCAAGTCTGCCGAAGCAATAAAGATGCTCGAAGACATCACCCGGCAAAATCCGAACTTTCCCGAAGCGCATAACACTTTGGGCTTGATTTACGCCGAGCAAAATCGGCGGCAGGAAGCAATTGCGCAATTTCAAAGAGCGCTACAGATAAATCCGAATTTCGCCCCGGCGCGAAGTAATCTGGAAAGAGCGATGAGATGATTTTTATGAAAAATATGAAACGCAGAGAGTTTTTAAAGGCGTCCGCGGCGAGTGGAATCGGCGTATTGAGCTTTGTGACGAACGGCGCAAAAGCGATGGAGAATTCTTCAAAAGAAAAATTTGAACTCGAAGAAATGACCGTCGCCGAGTTGCAGAACCGTATGAAAGCAGGCGAAATGTCCGCCGAAAAACTTGTCGAACGATACATTGCCAGAATCCGCGAGATTGACCCGAAAATTCGTTCAGTCGTCGAGATAAATCCCGATGCCGAACGACTCGCCGAAGAATTGGATAAAGAACGAAAAGCGGGGAAAATACGCGGCGCGCTGCACGGCATTCCCGTTCTTTTGAAAGACAACATTGATACTGCCGACCGAATGAAAACCACCGCCGGAAGCCTGGCTTTGCTCGACGCGCCGACGCCGAAACGAGATGCGTTTCTCGTCGAACAATTGCGACGATCCGGCGCGGTGATTTTAGGCAAAACCAATTTGTCCGAATGGGCGAACTTTCGCTCGACAAAATCTTCGAGCGGCTGGTCGGGGCGCGGCGGACAAACGCGCAACCCGTATATTACAGACCGCAATGCGTGCGGTTCTTCGACCGGCTCAGCCGTGGCGATTGCGGCGAATTTGGCGGCAGTCGGCATCGGCACTGAAACCGACGGCTCGATTGTCTGTCCCGCTTCGGTCTGCGGAATCGTCGGACTCAAACCGACGCTCGGCTTGGTTTCCAGAAGCGGCGTCATTCCGATTGCCCACAGCCAAGACACGGCGGGACCGATGACGCGCACCGTCGCGGACGCAGCGATTCTGCTCGGCGCGCTAGTCGGTTTCGACCGAAACGATTCGGCGACCGCGCAATCAAACCGAGCGGCGAAAGATTACACGCGCTTTCTGCAAAAAGACGGTCTGCAAAAAATGCGCGTCGGCGTGGCGCGCGACTATTGGAGCAAGAACGCTGATGTTGACAAATTGATGAACGACGCGCTCGACGCAATAAAAAATGCGGGCGCGACGTTAGTTGATGTGAAATTCCCGACGATCCAAAAATTCGGCGACGCCGAGTTTGAAGTTCTGCTTTACGAATTCAAAACCGATTTGGAAAAATATCTTTTAGAGAGAAACGCGCCGTATAAAACGCTGGCTGATTTAATAAAATTCAACGAGGAAAATGCGGAAAAAGAAATGCCGTATTTCAAACAGGAAATTTTCGAGATGGCGGCGAAAAAAGGCAATCTGCAAACGCGCGCTTACCGCTTGGCGCTACAAAAATCAAAAACGCTGACGCAGGCGCAAGGCATTGATGCGGCGATGACGAATAATAAACTCGACGCGATTGCCGCGCCGTCGAACGCGCCCGTCTGGACGACCGATTTAATCAACGGCGACTGCGGCAGCGGTTACGTTTCGAGTTCGAGTTTGGCGGCGGTTGCCGGTTACCCGAACATCACCGTTCCGGCGGGATTTGCAAAAGAGCTGCCGATTGGCATTTCATTTTTCGGACGCGCCTTCAGCGAGCCGACTTTGATAAAAATCGCCTACGCTTTCGAGCAGACGACGAATGCGCGACGAATACCAAAGCTCTTAACTACTTATCAATAAATTAAACGCAAAGACGTGGAGACGCAGAGATTTTTTATAAAGTCTTTAAAAATCCTGCTTTATATTTTCTTATGCGTCTACGCGCTGAAAAATTCTTACTTGAAAACGCCGTCGCCCAAAAAATTCTCGCGCAAATAAGCAATCGTATCCTGCAAAGTCTCGTTCGGCTCGCGCGGCGTAAAATTTAATTCATCTTCCGCTTTTGCCGAATCAAAATACCAAAAATATTCGGCTTGCTCGACTTCCTTCGGCTGAATCGGCGACGGTTTGTTCCAGTTTTTATAAATCGAATTAATCAAACTCGCGCCGGTCATCGCCAGTTGTTTCGGCACGCGAATCATCGGCGCGGAAACTTTCGACAATCTTTCGAGCCGTCCGAAAAATTCCGCGAAAGTCATATTCGCCGCTCCCAAAAGATATTTTTCCCGATGTCTTCCGCGCTCCAAAGCGTTGATAAAAGCCGCCGCCGCGTCTCTCGCGTCAACGAAATTCAAACCGCCCGACGGCGTGTATGGAATTTTGCGGGCGAGAAAATCTAAAACAGGTTTCGTCGAACTGAGCCGTTCATCTTCCGTTCCCAAAAGTAAAGACGGATTCAAAACGACGAGTTTCAGACCTTCGCCCTGGAAGTTTTCGAGCGCGGTTTTCTCCTGATAATGCTTTGAAACGTAATAAGCCCAGCGCGAAATTGTCTCCAAAGGCGTCGGATAAGTTTCGTCAAAAATTTTTTCGGTTTCCGAGCAGGCAATCGTGCCGCTCGAAGACGCGAGAATGAGTGTTTTCACGCCCGCCTCCTTCGCCGCTTCGCACAAAATTCTCGTGCCTTCGACGTGAATTTTATTCATTGCGGCGGCGTCTTCGTTGTCGCGCGAAACTCGTCCCGCCAGATGAAAAATCGCCGAAACATTTTTCACCGCGTTTGCGACATCTTCCCGATTCGTAACCGAACCTTCCGCCGCGTCAACGCCCGCGTCCCGCATCCAGACCGGAACGCTGGAAGCCATCACGCGCAAATTCTTTTCGCCTGCGCCGAGGAATTGACGAACGATGTGCGTGCCGAGAAAACCCGTGCCGCCGGTGATTAAAATTTTCCGGCTCGTTTGCGCCAATGCTTTTGTTTTCTTTGTTTTTTCAGTCGTTTTCGATGCCATTTTGTTCGTTAATCACCGGCTTTTGCTTGCGCGCCCGAAACTTTACTTTTCGACGTTCTGCTTTTGAATCAGTATCGGCTCGCCGAATCCGAGTTCTTTCAAACGCGGCAACTGAGTTTTGGCGTCTCCGGCAATAAACCAGATCATTTTGTCGGCGTTCAGATATCTCGCGGACAAATCTCTGATTTGCTCGACCGTCATCGCCTTGACGATGTTTTCGCGGTCTTTGACGTAATCGTATTTCCAACCGTATTTGCTGATGTTTTCCAGCATATTCAGCTTCGCTCCGGCAGTCTCGAACGCGCGGGCGTTGCTTTTGATCAGAAAGCTCTTCGTGGTTTCGAGGTCGTTTGCCGAATAATTTTTGCCGTAATTTTGCAAAATCTCTTTAATCAACTGCGCCGATTCCAGAGTAACGTTGGTTCTGACGCTGCTCCCAATCGTAAACGCGCCCGGCGATTTCGTGCCGGAAAAATTGGAATTGATGCCGTAAGTATAGCCTTTGCCTTCGCGCAATTGCTGCGTGAGTTGCGAAGCGAAACCGCCGCCGCCCAAAATGTAATTCATCACAGTCGCCGCGTAAAAATCTTTGTCGGTTTGCGCCAGAGCCGGATAGCCGAACCGGATGACCGACTGTTTCGCGTCCGGCACGTCGTAGAAGTAAATCTGCGCTTTCGCGGGCGCTTGTGGCGTTTTGTATTCGGGAATCACGACCGTTTTGCTCGCCCAGTTTTTATTCAAACTGTTCAAAGGTTTCGTAATCGCCGTTTTGTCCAAAGCGCCGACGACGTGCATTCTGGCGATTGACGGCGAGATGTTTTTACCGTAAAAAGTCTTCAAATCGTCGAGCGTGATCGCGTTCACCGTTTCGACCGTTCCCAGGATATTGCGCGAACGAATGTTGTCTCTGCCGTAAATCAGCGTGTTGTAATTGTTCTGCGCAATAGAGTTCGGGTTCGCTTCCTGCTGACGAATCTGGCTGATCGTGCTTTGTTTGACCAACTCGAATTCTTTCGCGTCCCAGCGCGGCTCCAATAAAATTTCTTCGACCAGCGCAAGCGTCGGCTCATAATTTCTCGCCAGCGTGTTGACGACGATGCGAACGTCTTCGGTTCCGGCGAAAACGTTAATCGAAGCGCCCAATTGCTGAATCGCTTCTTCGAGTTCCTGCGGCGTTTTCCTCGCCGTCCCTTGAGTCATCAACCGCGCCATCAGATTGGAAACGCCGACTTTGTTGATGTCTTCCAAAAGCAGCCCGCCGTCCGCGACGATTTCAAACTGCACGAGCGGAACTTCCCTATTTTCAATGCCGTAAACGCGCAAACCGTTGGCGAGTTTGTTTTCCCAAATCGCTGGAATCTTGATTTCCGGCGCCGCGCCGTAAGGCGGCTCTTTGCTGCGGTCAAAACTCGAAGGCGTTCGTTCGTAAGTCGCCGTTATATTCGGGTCAACTTCCGCTTCTGCTCCCGCGACGATTTTTTCTTCGACGACTTCCGCTTTTTTGGAATTTTCGAGCGCGAGCGTCATTTTGCCTTTCGGCACGAAACTCGTCGCCACGTAATTTTTATTCTTGATGTATTTTTCGTAAACGCGCACAACGTCCGCAGTAGTCACGGCGAGAACGTTTTTAATATCTTTTTCGACGTAACCCGGATCGCCGGTTAAATAATTGTATTGCGCGAGCTGAGCGCCTTTGCCCAAAACGCTCGAAAGCGAATTGTAAAACTGCGTTTCCTGCCCGGCTTTAATGCGGTTCAAATCTTTTTCGGAAATGCCTTCCCGTTCAAATTTGGCGAACGCTTCGTTAATCGCGCCCGCCACTTCGTCGAGGTCTTTGCCATCAAAAGCGCGCACCGATAATTCAAACTGACCGGCGAGTTCCTGCGCGTCGTTCGACATTCTCACATTCGGCGCGAGCTTTTTATCTTCAACTAGAACCTGGTAAAAAGGGGCTTTTTTTCCCTCCGACAAATATTGCGCCAAAACGTCGAGCGCGTAAGAATCCGGGTGAAACTGTTCGACCGCCGTCCATGCCATCGTCAGTTCCGGTAATCTCGCAAAATTGTCTTCGTGATAAAATCTAACGGTTTCTTTAACCATTCCCGGACGCTTCGCCAAAGGCTTCACGTCTTCGCCGCGTTTGATTTCGCTGAAATATTTTTCCACCCATTTGCGCGCCTGCGCCTTATCGAAATCGCCGGTCACGACGAGCGTTACATTGTTCGGCACATACCAGCGGCGGAAAAATTCCTTCACGTCTTCTAAAGTAGCGTTCTGCAAATCTTCGAGCGAGCCGATCACTTGCCAGTTGTAAGGATGGTCTGCCGGGTAAAGATTTTTATCAATCACGTAGGAAGTATGCCCATACGGATTGTTGTCGTAAGATTGCCGTTTCTCGTTTTTGACGACCTGTTTTTCCTTCGCCAGAACCGGATCGGTCACGGTATTGATAAACCAGCCGAGTTTATCTGCTTCCGCCCAAATCATTTTTTCAAGCGCGTCTTTCGGCACGGTTTGCAGATAATTCGTTCGGTCGCGCGAAGTCGAACCGTTGGCGCCCGAACCGCCGATGCGCGCCGTCATTTTATCAAGCCCGCCTTTGCCCAAATTTTCCGATTCGAGAAACAACAGATGCTCGAAAAGATGCGCGAATCCCGTCCGTCCGACCTTCTCGCGCGCCGAACCGACGTGCGCCGTCAAATTAACGGCAACCACCGGATCGCTGCGGTCAACGTGAAAAATCACATCCAAACCGTTCGGCAAAGTGAATTTTTCATATTCGACCTTAAACGACGGTTTTCCATTCGTTTTCTGAGCCGAAACGGAAATTAAAGGAAACAAAAGCAATGTCAAAACAAGCAAAAAAGATGTTGCGATTTTCATAATTATTTTAGGGCAGAATTTATTAAAAGCAACGCTTTCAAAGTTAAGATGCGAATATTCGTAATTGGTTTTATTACGAACAATTTTCAATTTTTACTACAAACTATCTTTTCTTAATCTTCTTCCGGTTCGTCATCAAATTTGTTTTGAACGCGAGATTCACAAGTTTCATATTCTAAAATTCCTTCTTGTTCTAATTTCCAGAGTTTATCGCAAAGTGCGTCGTAATCCGCATCTGGCTCAATATCTAAAGCAACAAGATTGTCGTTCGCTCTTTCGTAACTTACTTTGAATTGTTTCAAAGTTTTTAAATACTCTGTTTGTGAATTTTCATCTGCTTTTTCAGCAAAATATATTCGCAGAGTTTTGTTTCCGCTCGGCTTTACGACCTCTAAAACCTCCGGCTTCAAATTTGATTCCGCTGATTCCGCTCTAACGACATCTCCCCAATTTAAGCCATAAGCATAAAAAGGCGCGTTGCAAATTTCAAAAAGATTGTTTCCAAGCGATTTAGCCCACATTGATTCGCCGCCAACCGCCCAATGATTCGGCAAGTCAACGTATACTTTTTCCAACTCTTCTTGCGATTCATTCATAATCTTACTCATCAATAATCGGCTCTTGCTTACGCGTCTTTCTTCTTTCCGCTCGCCATTTTTTGCGAACCGCTGCAACATCAAATTTATCACGCTTATCGTCGCGCATATTTTCGATTTCAAATTGGACGCGGGTGGCGACGAGGCGATAGGCTTCGGTGTTCGGAACACCTTTTGTCATTTCGAGAAGTTCGTCGTATTCCAAAAATCTGCCGACTTTTGCGCCAACACGCGCGCCGACGCTCGTGGTTTTCGGAATTGTCATTCCTTTCGGAAAGGCTTCGTAAGTTCCCCAAACGTAAACGGGCAGAACGCCGACACGATTATTCAAAGCCAAATAACCGATTATCGGTTTGAATTCGGCAATTTCGCCTGACGTTTGCCGTCCGCCTTCGGGAAAAATCAGTGTGTTATAGCCTTCTTTCAGAATTTCGGTGACGTGGCGCAAAGACTGGCGCAAACTTCCCGTGCGCTCGATTGGAATGAGCGTCGTGAAATTGTTCATATAGGCGCGTTTGTATTTCGTGTCGAACCAGTAATCAGCCGCGGCAACGGCAACGGTTTGTTCCGCCACGTTTTTGCCGAGAGTGCGTTTGACCAAGCCCATGTCGAGATGCGATGTGTGGTTTGAGGCGACGATGAAATTCGTGTGCTGCGGCACATTCGCTTCGCCTTCGATTTTCGTGTCGAGGACGTTTTCGTAAAGCGTTTCCTGCGCGTAGTCAACGATGCGATTGCCGACGGTGCGCAAAATCGAAGGCACGAAAATCTCGTCTTCCTTTTTTTCTTCTGCCTTCGGTTCTTCGATTCGCTTGCGTTTGTCAATTCTTTGAATCGCCGTCAAAAGCTCGCGGACGGATTCGACTTCGTTCAAAGTGTCGGGCGAGATGATTCGCCCGCCCGCGTCCTCGACAGCCGCCTGCAGTTCGACGAACATCAAAGAATCAAAGCCCAAATCAACCAATTTGTCTTCGAGAGCGATTTCCGATGTAGCGCGGTTGGAAACGGACGCGACGATTTTGCGAATCCACAAAGCCGTGTCGTCGGTTTTGGTTTCGACGATTGTTTTTGATTTATCTTTCGATTTACGTTCAAGCGTCTGAATCATTTCGATAACTTCGAGACGCTTGACTTTGCGCGTCGCCGTGCGCGGCAATTCAAACGGCGTCAGATGCAGAACTTTCACTCGCTTGAAGAAAGGCAAAGACGCGGAAACTTCGCGGAAATGTTCTTCAACCTTCTTATTGACTTCAGCGCGATTCAAAGAAATATCGTGTTCGTAATCCGGCACGACGAGCGCGGAAATTTTCTCGCCGCCGTCTGCGTCGGGCAAACCGACAACGGATAATTCTTTTATCAAAGCCGAGTTGCCGTATAAATCTTCGATTTCGTCCGGGTAAATATTTTTGCCGTTTGAATCAATAATGACATCTTTCGAGCGCCCGACGATAAACAAATTTCCGTCTTCGTCGAGTTTCCCCAAGTCGCCCGTTTTCAGCCAACGGTCTTGTAAAACCTGATTCGTCGCCTCTTCGTTGTTGTAATAACCGAGCATCACGTTTTGCCCGCGAGCCAGAACTTCGCCGACGCCGTTTTCGTCCGGGTTATCAATTTTCACTTCGACACCGGGCAAAGGCTTGCCGACGCTTCCGCGCAATAATTTATTGCCGGGGCGCGCGACGGTTAAGACGGGCGAAGATTCGGTCAAACCGTAGCCTTCCAATACCGTGAAACCTAAACCGTGCAAATCCTTTTGGACTTTTTCCGAAAGCGCCGAGCCGCCGCTAATTAAATAACGCATTCGCCCGCCCATACCGGAATGAATCGGGAAAAAGACGACCGGACCCAAATTAAACGGCGTGTTATCGCGCAGCCAGGCGTTAAAATCAATCACGCTGTCGGCTAAATCCGCGAACCAATCGCCGCGTTCTCTCAAGCGCGTTTTAATTCGCCGGTGCAGCATTTCCCAAAGCGCCGGAACGCCGACCATTCCGGTAACGTGGTTGTTTTCGATGGCGCGGGCGAGTTCTTCAGATGATAATTCGTCGAGGTATGTAATCTGCGTTCCGTTGGAAAACGGCGTCAGAAAACCGGCTGAAAATTCAAACGTGTGATGCATCGGCAGCACGCTCAAAACGCCGTCGCTGATGTCCATATCCAAAACGCTCGACAACATCGAAATCATATTGACGAAATTTTTGTGCGACAGCATCACGGCTTTCGGCGTGCCGGTCGTGCCGGATGTGAAAATCAAAGACGCGGCAGAATTCGATAAAATTTTATTCGGCAATAATGCGATGCGTTTCGCTTCTTCGGTTTCGCTGTGCATCTCGAAAACTTCGTCGAATGTGTAAATCGGGATTGACGGAACGCCAGCATCCTGCTGGCTTTTGGCGTTTGCTGACTCGCCGTTTGCATCTTTCTTTGAACGGTTGCCGCGGTTTTTGCCAGCAAGATGCTGGCGTTCCGTCAGGCGTTCATTTAATCTTTCCCCTAATTCTGGATTTTCCTCAAAAAGTTTCGGGCTGATGATGATTGCCGACGCTTCGCCCGCTCGCGCGTAATTTAGAATCTCGTCAATCGAACTCGCCGGGTCAATCGGAATCGCCGTCGCGCCCGTTTTCAAAATGCCGAAATACGTCAAGCCCCATTCGGGCATATTGTTGGAAAACAAAATCACGCGGTCGTTTTGTTTGATTCCCTTTTCGGCTAAGAATCCGGCGGCGCGCAAAGTCAGTTCCCGAACATCATCAAACGTGTATTGCTCTTTTTTCCCGTTCCGCTCAATTCGCATCGCCACGCGCGTCGAAAATCTTTTCGTCGAAGTGTCGAACAAATCCAGCAAATCTTTGTAGGTGTAAGCGCGGCGTTCGGCGATTTTCAAATCTTCTTCCATCTGCGGCAAAACCCATTTCCGCATACCGGGAAAATGCACTTTCAGCCAGTAGTCATACCAATCCAATCGTTCGGGATACCACGGCAGAAGATTTTTTTCTTCGTCTTCGATGAGCGACATTAAAGCCCGCACATTGTCGGCGCGATAAACGTATTCGTTGTCGATCGTGAACGGCTTGAACATCGCAAAAGCGTCCATCGTCTCCTGCGTCGTCGTCTCGAACGACTCGACCGATTTTTTCAAATCCGAAACGATATTTCCCAAGCGCCCGCCCGCCCAGCGCGGTTTCGCTTTTTCCAGCAAATCGTTAGCGCGTTTCGCCAATCGATTGAACATCGGCGCGCTCATTAATTCGTAAGTTTTCTGCGAAACCGGCGTCGCCTCAATCACCGCCGAAAGATTATTGATTAATTTATTTCCCGTCTCTTTTTCTTTGTAATACTCGCGTTTGTAAAGCCCGACCAGCCCGACCATCCGCTTCATATCGTTCGGATTCTCGTCGCCCGAAGCGGCTTGAAAAACGAGCGGCGGGCGGTCGTCAATTAGCGCGTTCATCGCCGCGCCAAGAATCGCGCCCGCGACCATATCAACCGGAATAATATCCAGAACCAATTTTTCGTTGACGGGAAAAATCGGCTGCCCGCGCAAAGCGATTAAAAGCAGCGGCGCGGTCGTCGTAAAACCTTCGTTCCAACCGGCAAACGGGTAAATTTGCGCCGATTCGACGACCGACGGACGCACCAAAATTTTCACGATGTCGTCCTGTTTGGCGATAATCTGTTCGGCGAGCGATTTCGAATAAGTGTAAATATTCGTCCAGCCCCAGTATTCGGCGCGTTCCGAACCGAGCTCGGTCGTGCGTTCCCGAATCCACATTTTCTTCTCGCGGAAAATCGCCGATTTCAATTCGTCCTCATCGTCCGGATCGCGCCCTTCTTCGACAAATCTTTCTCTC
>CADCUR010000005.1 GCA_902805935.1 uncultured Pyrinomonadaceae bacterium | reverse complement strand
TTATAATTAGCGCGTTGCGTGAGCAACTATAGCGGTTTTCAGAATTAAGCGACTTGATAACCGCAATGCTTGAACCAGCTTCGACAATCGGACCCGGTTATCAGTTTCAAACCTTCTGCCACGGCGCGGTCGAGTTCTTCTCTTGTCCGCGCCTTCATTTTTCTTAAATGCGTCTTTAATTTCGACCACATTTGTTCAATCGGCGAAAAGTCCGGCGAATACGGCGGCAGCCAGAGAACTCGTGCGCCGCAACTAATCGCAATCTCTTCAATACAGCTTGCACGATGCGCGCCTAGATTATCCAGCACAACAACATCTCCGGCTTTCAGACAAAACATCAACATCTGCCGGCAAAAAACATCGAAACAAATCGTGTCAACCGCTCCTTCGACCAGCAGTGTCGTTTCCACGCCGGACAAAGACATCAAACTGATGATTGAAGTTGATTGTCCGTAATTCTTCGGTACCCGTTCCCTGACGCGCTCACCCGGCGCGGCTCGTCCGCGCAGCCGAGTTAAAACTGTTGTCACACCAGCTTCATCAATAAATTTTAACTTGCTGTGAACTATTTTCTTTAGTTTTCGCCAGAACCACGCTCGCTTGCGATTGTTACGCTCGCTTGCTTGGAATGATTTTTTTTCTGAGGCAAACGTAAATCCTTCAGTTCGCGGCTGATGGTTGCAAGGCTCACCCGTTTGTTTCTTTCCGCGACGAGCTTTTCCCATAACTCTTGCAAAGTTAAATCAGGTGTTTCTTTGATTTGCTTGGAGAGCCAGCGGCGGTCTGCTTTCGATAACCGCTTTTTAGCTCCGGCACGGTGCGGCAATCTTTCTAAAGAGTCAGTTTCGCGCTTCTGCCGGAGCATTTTCTTGACAAAGGTTTCGCCGACGGAAAAGCGCCGGGCGATTTCTATAATTGTTGCTTCGCCGTTCTCATAAGCAGAAACGACTCTTTCTCTTAAATCTAGTGAATAAGCCAACATTAAATCAGCTTACTCTTTAATTTTTAGTCGTTCAATTTTGAAAACCGCATCCTAGTGGGTCATTTGACAATTAGATAGCCATTGTTCGCTTAATGTTCGGCGATTCCTCATCGTTCCTCTGGCAACCGCTCCCGAACCGCCTAACCAATGGCGGCGCCGCCGCCGACTTCGTTCGCGTCTTGCCGCTCTTTTGCCGCCCCACTCAAACGCTGTCGGCTCTCGATTCCAGCCTGTCACCGTCGCTTCAAGCAATCGGATAATTTCTCCAGTACTTTGCGGATGCTGACATTCCAACGCCCGCCGTTTAATGATCCTCTGCACCGATTCACACATATTCAGCCATGACCCCGAAAGCGGCGTATACAGCGGCATTATTCCATTGGCAAACAGCCATAAGACAAACGACGGTGTTTTATGTCCGCTCAGATTATCCAGCACCAGCAGCATTCGGAGCGGCGGCAACTCGGCTGGTAAAGTAATGCGCACCTGCAAACCCTCCTGCCAGCTCGCCCACTGCTGACGATTGACTTCCGGCGCCAGCACCGCTGCCGGCGCCAGCCCGACCAGCACTTCTCTCAACTCGGATCTGAGCCACGCTCTCAGCACCGTATTCGGACAATTAGTTACGCCTTTGGCTCTGACCTCACCGCTCGCAGGGCAAAACAGAGTCAATAGCTTTGCCGTTCCGTTTCGCACATACTCGTGTTCCTGACATTGCCCTGAACCGCCCTCGTGCCAGCTTTGTCCCGGCATCGGAACAGTTTGAAACGGTCCGGCTTCGTCTTCTGTCCAGACTGCCAAATTCACTGGCGCCCCTAAAGTGTAAGCTCGCTCGATTAGCTTTTTTTTGCTTCTGCATCCACATCAATTACTTGGACCCGCGCTCCGTCTTTGCGCCTTCGAGTCGAAACACCTGTTTGGCACCAGGAGCGCGTTTGCCGCCAACCGAAACCGGCTTCTTTGAGAACAGCGCCAATCGTATAGGTACTGACCTTCGGCAGTCCGTCCTCTGCCAGGCGCAAAGCACGCCGTAGAGTTGTCAGCGACCAGTTTGCCGTTCCATCCGTTTCCGGCTTTGGCGCGCGACGCGCTTCCCGCAGAATCCGTTCGCGTTCGGCTGCTCCGTAAGTGGGTGGCGCACCGCTGCCTTTTTTCGACTCAACCGCTTTTAAGCCTTCCCGATTAAAGCGGGCAACAAGTTGTGCCACCGCATCATTGGACTTACGCCCCGTCACTCGCGCCGCTTCGGTATAACTTGCCCCGGTGCTGACGGCGAGTAGTTGCTTAGCGCGGACGACGTGTCCGGATGGTTCACTGGTCGAACGAGCGATTCGTCTCAACCATTGATGTTCCTCCTCAGAGAATTCACGTAACGGTTCCTTCTGGCGGCGACTCATAATTAGACCTCCAGTGAAGATTATGAGCCAACAGGGACACAATGGCTATCTAATTGCCAATTGACCCACTAGCACCAATGGTTTGTAATAATTCTGCGGCGGTTTTATTCAATAAAATCAACGAGAGAGAGGCTAAAAGAACGAATCAGTGAGGAAAGAAAATGGCGGAGAAAAAATCGACCGAGACCGCTTTCAAAAAAGGCGACCGCGTAACGTGGTCGAGTTCGGGCGGCGAGGCGACGGGCAAAGTCGTCAGAAAAGCGACAACCGACGGCAAAATTAAAGATTTTGAATATAAAGCCTCGAAAGATGAGCCGAAATACGTCGTCGAAACTGACGAAGGCGAACAAGCGGCGCACAAACCCGAATCGCTTAGAGCTTGTTTAGAAAATCAACAATTATGAGTTTCAATCAGGATTTTTACCACAGATGAACACGGATTCAACTGGTATTCACAGATAAAATCCGTGTTTGTTTTTAGAATCGGCGCGAATAAAAAAATCTTGAAAAATAAAAAAGACCAAAGTTGAAAAAAAGGAGTTTATAAATGAATCCACGCAACCCGAACACCGACCCGCCGCAACCGTATGAGCCGGGCGATGAATCCGGCACGCCGGATGAGCCGCGCGACCCGTTTGACCCGTCCGAATCAGAACCGATTCCGGTGCCGCCGGACGACTCGACGCCACCGCCCGCGCCGGTGCGCGAACCGGATAATCCGCCGCCAGCCGGCGACCCGAAATCGAAAGAGCCGACGCGATTGGTTTAACGTGAAAGTTAAAAGGCGAAGAATTCGCGGTAAATGAAAATGACAATCCGAGTGGATTTTAACGCACTATCGCTACTTGTAAAGTTGGTCATTCGGCGAAAAGAAAAAGCATAGAGAAGAGGTATAATGAACAGAAGAGACTTTTTGAATCGAGCGACGATCGCCGCCGGATTAGCGGCGGCACACAATGTTCTTCCGGCTTTCGGCTCGGAAGGCGAACAAACGGGAGTATCGGAAATGAAAAACGGCGAAGCGGGACAAAAGAAAGAAGGCGAAATGATTTACCGCACTTTGGGGAAAACGGGCGAGAAAGTTTCCGCCGTCGGTTTGGGCGGCTTTCACATCGGAAAAATCAAGGACGAGCGGGAAAGCATTCGCCTGATTCGCGCGGCGATTGATCGCGGGCTGACTTTTATGGATAACAGTTGGGATTATCACAACGGCGAGAGCGAGATGCGGATGGGAAAAGCCTTGAAAGACGGCTACCGCCGGAAAGCCTTCGTGATGACGAAGTTTGACGGGCGCGACAAAAAAACCGCCGCTCGGCAGATTGACCAATCGCTGCTTCGCCTGCAAACCGACCGCGTTGATTTGCTGCAATTCCACGAAATCATCCGTCTCGAAGACCCCGACCGCATTTTTGTGCCGGGCGGCGCGGCGGAAGCGTTGACCGAAGCGAAAAAAGCCGGAAAGGTGCGCTTCGTCGGTTTCACTGGACACAAAGACCCGATTGTTCATTTGCGAATGCTCGAAATCGCTCGGGAAAATAACTTTGTATTCGATGCCGTGCAACTGCCTCTAAATGTGATGGACGCGCATTTTCGTTCGTTTGAAAAACAGGTTTTGCCGCGTCTCGTGCAAAACAATATCGGCGTTTTGGGAATGAAATCAATGGGCGACCCGTATATTTTAGAGAGCAAGACCGTAACGCCGTTGGAATGCCTTCATTACGCGCTGAACCTGCCGACCTCGACGGTCATTACCGGAATCGAAAATATGCCGCAGCTCGAACAGGCGTTCGAAGCCGCCCGCACGTTCAAACCGATGTCGCCGGCGCAGATTTCCTCGCTGCTCGCCCGCACCGAAGCGGCGGCGAAAACCGGCAAATACGAGCGATTCAAAACCGACGTGCGATTCGACGCGACAGCGAAAAATCCCGAATGGCTCGGCGGAATGGAAATGTAAAATTTATGCGGGCAAAATTTTGGAATTTTAAGCAGGAACAGGAGAAAACTATGAACGACGAATATAAATTACAAAACGACGAACCGGAAAACCCATTTAAAGATCCGAACGAGCCGACCGTTCCCGAACCGTCGCCGTCAGAACCCGATCCGTATCCGGTAACCGACCCGATTCCCGAACCGAATCCGAACCCGCAGCCTTTTCCGGCGCCGCCCGAACCGATTCCGACGTATCCGCCGGACGTGGTTTTCTAAATTTAACTTGAATTCATTTTGAAGTATGCACCGAACTTTTGAAATCGTTCTCGAAACGGAAAAAGCAGACGAGTTTTGCCGAAACATTGTCGAAAACGAAAATGTCATCAACGTTTCTTTCCAGCGCGGCGCGTCAATAAAACCTGCGGGCGACATTGTCACCGTGCATCTTTTGAGTCGCGGCGCGGACGCGGTTTTGCGGGAAATCGAAAAGGTTAGCGGCGAAAACGTCTCGGTTGCCACGTCGGAACTGACCAGCATCATCGACAAAAAACACGACCGGAAAATTGACAACGATTTGGACGAAGCCATCTGGGAAGAGATGGAAACCGGCTTGCGGCATCAAGGTCACGTTACGCCAAATTATCTTGCGCTGATGGCGCTCGGCGGCGGCATCGCTTCAATCGGTTTGATTAACGAATCCGCCGCGCAAGCCGTCGCCTTTACCGCCGCTTCGATTATCGCGCCGGGATTCGAGCCGCTGGCGAAAATCCCTTTGAGCGCGGTTCTGCGAAATTGGAATCTACTCTGGCACGGCGTGAAGGCAACGTTGATCGGCTACGGCGTGCTGATATTTTCCGCATTTTTAGCGATGGGCTTAATGAGTTTGACGGGTTCGGTCGAAGAAGCGGAATTCGTTAAAAACTCCGAAGTCGAAAATCTTTCGCATCCGAAGCTGAAGGAATATCTGATTCCTTTGTTTTCCGGCGTCGCCGGGATGGTGATGATTGCCGCCTATCGCCGCAACGTGATTGCCGGACCGCTCATCGGCTTGGTGCTGATTCCGGCATCGGCGATGATCGGCGCGAGTCTGGCGTTCGGTAGAGCGGATTACGCATGGGAAGCGACCGAGCGTTTTCTGGTAGATGCGGCAATCGTCATCGGAACGGGTTTGATAATATTTTTTATCAAACAAATTATTCAGCATCAGCGCAAACCGATTGTTTAAGCGCTGACGAATAACCTTTATTTTTTCTCGCGGTAATCGGGTTTGCGTTGATACGTACCGATGATTTCGCCTTTCGCAATCACATGCCCCTTCATCGCGTCGAGCAACGCCTGGCGGTTAAATCCGCTCGGCAGATCGAGCATCGTATCGAGCGCAAAAACTTGAAAGTGATAATTGTGCGGTTTGTCCGCAGGCGGCGGCATCGGTCCGTAATAGCCGATTTTGCCGGTGTGATTTGCGCCCTGTATGCCCGCCACGTATTTTTCCGTTTTCATCACGTTTTCCGGCAAATTTGTGATATTCGGCGAGATGTTCGCCATAATCCAGTGCGTTACCGGTTTTAGAGATGCGTCCGGGTCTTCCATCATCAGCACAAGGGATTTTGCGTTGTTCGGAATGCCCGTCCACGAAATTTCCGGCGAAACGTCCTGGAAATACGCCGAATATTTATCCGCCAGCATTCCCATATTCGTAAAAGCCGAAGATTTGACCTGAATCGTCTGTCGGGCATTCGCCGTTTCCGCGAGTTTTATTGAAATGTCCTCGCGCGACATAATCGGAGGAATCGCCGTCTTTCCGTAAGAAACGCGGTAAATAATGCTGTTCGTGTCGTCGGAGACGAGCAGCGAGCCGTCTCGCATTTGAGCGACTCCGGCGAGACGCGCGAAATGAGCGTCTTTGCCGTCGGGCGAGCCGCCTTCGACTAAAAATCCGGTCAGAAACGGCTCGAAGCGCGTCGGATTTCCCGCGTTGTCGAAGCGAACGCGGACGACTTCATAACCCGACGGCGGAAGGCGATTCCAGGAACCGCGAAAGGCGACGAAAGCGTCGTTTCGATATTCGGCGGGAAATTGCGCGCCCGTATAAAAAAGCATCTGCATCGGCGCAGCGTGCGCCGTATACATCAAAACCGGATTTACGCTCTGCCGCGCCCAATCTTCGTTCGTCAAGCCGAGTTCGGCGGGCGGTTCGTCCTGCGGGTTGATTTTGCCGTCGGCGTAGATGTAAGCCCAGCCGTATTTCGCGCCTTCGACGAGTTCGTTCAATTCTTCTTTTTGTTCATTGTCGCCGAGCCAGTCAATGCCGTGATCCATCCCGAACATTTTGCTCGAAATCGGATGCCAGCCGAAACCGATGGTGTTGCGCAAACCGGAAGCGAAAATTTTGCGATTTTTACCGTCTAAGTCGGCGCGCAGAATCGTGGCGCTTTCCGTGTTCGTTTCGTGACAGGCGTTGCAGGTCGAGCCGACCGAAATATACAGCATATTGTCTTTGCCGATTGCCAGAGTCCGATTCGGGTGCTGCCCGCCGTCGGGCAAATCCCGCATTATCATTTTCAATGCGCCGAGGCTTCCGTCCCGTTTCATATCGGCGACAAAAACTTCAGTGACGGTTGCGATATACATTTTGCCGTCGTGAATGGCGATGCCGTGCAGACCTTCTTTTTCCGCCACAACCTTTTGCACGTCAGCCGCGCCGTCGCCGTCGGTGTCTTTGAGCATCGCCAGTCTTCCCGGATTGCGCAAGCTCGCATAAATTGTGCCATCCGGCGCGACCGTCAGCATTCGCGGGCTGGATATTTCGGCAAATTTGGCGATTTGAAAACCGGCGGACAGTTTTAAGGATTTGATGCGCTGCACGGTCGGGTCCAGTTTGGCAGGTTCGTAAATGCGACCCGTAATAGTGACATCGGTAGTTTTTTTCTGCGCCTGAAATGTTTGAACGCCGCAGACTAAACCTAAAATCACAAACAAAGACGGTAAAAACTTTGCCCTCATATTTTCCCCCTTGAATTGAAATGAATTCCAAATAAAAACCTTTTGGATGATTATAACAAGGCGGATAATAATTTTGCCAAATAAAGAATGTCGAATTTAATGCTCTAAGGGCAGCATAATCCAAGCAAATGCAATCGCTGGAGAAACACCTGATAGTTGGTCAAAAAACATGTTTTAAGAAATGCGATGACTCCAGTGGTAGTTTCGACGGCGCTGAGAATTCCCAGCGCTATGTTTGCCGAAGCCGGTTTGGGTTTTTTAGGTTGCGGTGCAGAAATGTCGCATTTTTTTGGGGGACAAATGATCGGTATGTATCAAGCCTACATCCGCACGGCGCGGCGGAAAAAGCCGGAGTTTTAATCGGCGACGTGCTGCTTTCGATTGACGATACGCCGACGCTTGAACCGACCGACGTGCAAGCCGCGCTGCGCGGAAAAGAAGCCGGAAACACGGTTAAGGCGAAACTGCTGCGCGGCGGCGAGCTAACGGAAATCGAAATCGTTTTGGGCGAACGTCCAGCAAGAGACAGCGGCGAACATCGCAGAGAATGCGGCGGCAGAGGCTGGCGCAGACGCGGATGCTGATGAAGATAAACGACGAAAAACGCGCCGCGACTATTTTTATCGTCGCTCAGACGGCAATCGTCCGCGCCGATTTGGAATCGGTGCTGAAGGCGATTGACCGATTTGTCGTAACGGGAAGCGCGGCGGAGATGCCGCCTGCGCCGACCCGTTTTTCAGCCGGTCAAATCATTGACGTAATTTTGGTGAACATCGAGCGCGAAAACGATTTTTATAATCTGCTCGAATTTTTAAGCGAAGGCGCGCCGGAGGAAATTGATTTTCCGGCGGTCGTCGCGCTTTTTCCGCCGGAGCTGCAAAGCTCGGAACCGCTCGCCAAAGCGTTAAAAAGCGGCGTGCGCGGCGTGCTGCCGCACAACGCTTCGGCGGATGAAATTTCGGCTGCGGTGAATTCCGCGCACGCCGGGTTATTAAGTTTCACGCCCGATATGGCGGAAGTATTTTTGTCTCTGCTAGCCGAAACCGATTCGGGCGGCGGGGCGATTGAAAATAACGGGCGCGTATTTGAAGACGAAATGATCGAAACTCTGACGCCGCGCGAAGCGGAAATTCTGGGAATGCTCGGCGAAGGCGCGAGCAACAAATCAATTGCGTATCAACTAAATATTTCCGAACACACGGTGAAATTTCACGTCGCTTCGATTTTCGCTAAGCTCGGCGTCAACACGCGCACCGAAGCCGTTATGCGGGGCTTGCGGAACAATTTAATTTTATTGTAAAAAGCCCTTTTCATAGTGGCTGAAAACAATTTAGAATCGAATTTACAAAGAAAATCGGGAGGAAAATAAAATGTCAATCAAATGCGCGCATCTCGACCAAATAAAGCAGCCGGCGCCGAACACGCCCGAAGGCTGCGAGGAATGTCTGAAAACGGGCGACGGCTGGGTTCATTTGCGTTTGTGCGAATCGTGCGGTCACGTCGGCTGCTGCGATAATTCCAAAAACAAACACGCGACCAAGCACTTTCACCAAACGACTCATCCGATTATCAAATCGTTCGAGCCGGGCGAAGAGTGGGCTTATTGCTATCCCGATGATTTGTTTTACGAATCTTTGCCGAAAGTTTGACGGGGCTGTAAAATAAAAGCCAAATAAAAAACTAAATAAAAACTTTCAAGGGGAAAAGGTTATGGCAAAACCGGCGATTATCACGGTTGATGACGATGCGGAAGTTCTGCGGGCGATTGAACGCGATTTGCGGCGGAAATATTCAGCCGATTACCGCGTTTTGCGCGCCGATTCCGGGCAGACGGCGCTCGATATTGTGCGCGAATTGAAAATCAGGAACAATCCAATCGCGCTTTTTCTCGTTGACCAACGAATGCCGGGAATGTCGGGCGTCGAGTTTCTTGAGCAGGCGATTAAACTTTACCCTGACGCGAAAAGAGTTCTGCTGACTGCCTATGCCGACACGGAAGCCGCCATTGCCGCCATCAACGAAGCGGGAATCAATCATTATTTGTTAAAACCCTGGGATCCGCCGGAAGAAAATCTTTACCCGGTTTTAGACGATCTTTTGGACGACTGGCGCGCCGATTTTCGCCCGCCGTTTGAGGGCATCCGGGTTTTGGGAAACCGCTGGTCGCCCGATTCGCACAACATTAAAGATTTGCTCGCCCGCAATCATATTCCGTATCGCTGGCTCGATGTGGAAACGGCGGAAACGGATGCAGAAGTCAAACAATTAATGGATTCGCTCGTCGGGGAAGAAAAATCGAATCTGCCGCTTTTGATTTTCCCGGACGGTGCGCGTCTTTTAAAACCGCAGCCAATCGAGGTTGCCGAAAAAGTCGGTCTGAAAACGCACGCGACCGAAGAATTTTATGATCTGGCGATTGTCGGCGGCGGTCCTGCCGGACTTGCGGCGGCGGTTTACGGCGCGTCGGAAGGCTTGCGGACGATTATGATCGAGCGCGAGGCTCCGGGCGGGCAAGCCGGAATGAGTTCCAAAATCGAAAATTATCTCGGTTTTCCGGCTGGTTTGAGCGGCGGTGATTTGACCAGAAGAGCGGTCGCGCAGGCGAAGCGTTTCGGCGTCGAAATTCTCGCCGCGGAAGCCGAAAGAGTTTGCGTCGAAGATACTTATCGCTGTCTGGAATTGACGAACGGCAGCCGAGTCAGTTGTCATTCGCTGCTGATTGCGACCGGCGTTCAGTGGCGCAAACTGAACGCTCCTGGAATCGAGAGATTGACGGGCGCGGGAATTTATTACGGCGCGGCGATGACCGAAGCGATGGCTTGCAAGGATGAGGACGTTTACATTGTCGGCGGCGCGAATTCCGCCGGGCAAGCGGCGATGTATTTTTCGCGTTATGCTCGCCAGGTTGTGATGCTCGTGCGCGCGGCTTCGCTCAAGGCTTCGATGTCGCAGTATTTGATTGACCAGATCAAACAAACTCCCAACATTCGCGTCGAATACAACTCGTCGGTTACGGAAGCGCACGGCGACGAACATCTCGAAGCGATTTCGGTTCACTGCACCCAAAGCAATGAAACGAACGATTACGCGACGAACTCGCTGTTTATTTTAATCGGCGCGATGCCGCACACCGATTGGCTCGAAGGCGTGATCGAACGCGACGAACACGGATTTATTTTGTCCGGCGCAGACCTTTTCCGCGACGGAAAAGCGCCGAAAGGCTGGAATCTCGACCGCTCGCCCGGACTTCTCGAAACGAACGTTCCCGGAATTTTTGCGGTCGGCGACGTGCGGAAAGGAAGCGTCAAGCGCGTGGCTTCGGGCGTCGGTGAAGGCTCGGTGGCAATTTCTTTTGTCCATCAATATTTGAGCAAGGTGGTGTAAACGATGAGCGTTACTGAAACAACAGACGAAGTTATCGAAGGCGTCGGCGTGCCGGTTCGGGTCGCTGAAATCGAGGCGAGAACGGCGGAAACACTCGATTATTCGATGCCGGATTGCGTCGAGGCTCTGCGGAGTATCGGTGTTTTTGCCGATTTGCCCAGAGAACAGCTCGAATGGTTTATCGAAAATTCGGACGAAAAAGAATTTAACGCCGGAGACGTTGTGTTTCGCAAGGGCGATGAGCCGGAATGGATGCTCGTTTACCTCGAAGGCGAAGTTCACGCCCGGCGCGATGAAAATAATCTGGATGATTTCGTTTACATCGCGCGGGCGGGCGATCCGGCGACGGAAATCAGCGGCAAGCTCCCGTTTTCGCGGATGAAAACGCTGGCAATTACCAGCCGCGCCGTCGTTTACACGCGCCTTTTGCTTTTTCCGGTCTCGCTGTTTCCCCAACTCGTCGCGCGGATGCCGCTGTTAGCCGAAAGGCTCGTTTGGCTGATGACCGACCGCGTGCGCGAGACGACTCGAATCGACGAACGCCGCGATAAATTGATGGCGCTCGGAAAACTTTCCGCCGGACTCGCGCACGAATTGAACAATCCGGCTGCCGCCGCCCGCCGCACGTCCGACGAATTATCAAATACGCTCGAAGAGCTGCGCGTCGCCGATCTCAATCTCTGTCAGCACGATTTATCCGCTGAACAGCGAAAATTCTTGTCCGAATTTGAACGCGAGGCGATTAATGATACCCCGCAAATTTCAACAAACGGCAACGCGCTGGCGATGAGCGACAGCGAAGACGAGTTGATTGACTGGCTGGAAAAACATCGTATTGACGACGGCTGGCGGCTCGCGCCGATTTTGGCGGAAACGGGAATTGACGCTGAAAAACTCGAACAGATTACCGGCGTCGTTCGAGTCGAAGCGTTAAAAGACGTTTTGACGCGCCTCACGGTGCAGATAACCGTTTCCAAGCTCGCGGGCGAAATCAAAACGAGCGTTTCCAGAATTTCCGATCTTGTCGGCGCGATCAAAGAATATTCGTATATGGATCAGGCGGCGGTGCAGGCGATTGATTTGCACAAAGGTTTGGACAACACGCTGCTGATTTTGAAACATAAATTAAAAACGAAAAATATTGCCGTTGAGCGCGAATACGCCGACAATCTGCCGCGCATCACGGCGCACGGAAGCCTTTTAAATCAAGTCTGGACAAACCTGATTGACAACGCGGTGGACGCGATGGCGCAGGGCGGAAAACTCAAAATCCGCACGAAACTTGAGCTTGATGACATCTTGATCGAAATCAGAGACAATGGCGCGGGCATTCCGCCGGAAATCCAGTCGCGCATTTTCGAGCCGTTTTTTACGACCAAAGGCGTCAGCGAAGGAACGGGTTTGGGACTCGACGCGGTTTCGCGCATCGTCCGCAAACATCGGGGCAACATTCGCTTTGAAACGAAACCGGGCGACACCTGTTTTCAGATTCGCCTGCCGCTTGAGTCAAAATCAACTCTTTCGGCACAAAACAATTAAATCATGCAGTTAACACATCCTCTGCTACTTTTGTTGGCGGGAGCCGTCCCGCATTACCTGACCGAGATCGTCGCTTTGATCGTCGCCGGAGCAGTCATCGCATACATCAGTTTTCGCCTTAGATTGGTGCCGATTGTCGGTTTTTTAATTGCGGGAGTGGTTATCGGACCGAACGCTCTGGGACTGGTGCGCGATCAGGAAATCGTGGACGCGACCGCCGAAATCGGCGTGATTTTGCTGCTTTTCACAATCGGCATTGAATTTTCTCTCGAAAAGCTCGCCCGCATTAAAAAACTCATCTTTGCTGGCGGCGGTTTGCAGGTCGGGCTTTCAGCTTTAGCGGTGACGGGATTGCTGATGCTTTTCGGCGTTAACTGGCGCGTGGGGCTGTTTACCGGATTTCTGGTCGCACTGAGTTCAACCGCCATCGTTCTTAAAATTCTCGGCGACGAAGGGGAAACGAATTCGGAACCCGGACAAGCCGGACTCGGACTGCTGATTTTTCAGGATTTGGCAATCGTCGTCATGGTCATGCTCGTGCCGATGCTCGGCGGCGCAGGCGGCGGAACGCTCGACATCGTTTGGGCGCTCACCAAAGCGCTGCTGATTATCGCCGCCGTTTTGCTAGTCGCTAGACGCATTATGCCGAAGGTTTTGGAAATGGTGGCGAAAACCTGTTCGCCGGAGCTTTTTCTGCTCTCGGTCATTGCCATTTGTTTCGGCACGGCGTATTTGACGAGCCTTGCCGGAGTCAGCTTGTCGCTCGGCGCATTCTTAGCCGGGTTGTTGGTGAGCGAAAGTCGTTTCAGCCAGCACGCGCTTGGGGAAACTCTGCCTTTGCAGATTTTATTCAGCGCGACGTTTTTCGTTTCGGTCGGAATGCTGCTCGACCTCAATTTTCTGGTAATGAATTTGCCGCTCGTACTGGGCGCGATTGCGGTTGTTTTGATAATTAAGATTCTGACGACGGGAATCAGTCTGAAAACTTTGGGCTATAAACTGCCCGTCGCCGCGTCCGTCGCGTTGATGCTCGCGCAAATCGGCGAATTTTCGTTTGTTCTCGAGCGCGCCGGGCGCGATGTCGGTTTGTCGCCGCTAGGATGGGGCACTGCGGGTTCGCAGGCTTTTATCGCCGCGACTGTCGTGCTGATGGTCGCCACGCCGTTTTTAATGAAAATTGGCGACAGCTTATCACGAAAAATCGAAAAGAAATCCGTCCAAACTCATTTGCCTGATGAAGCTCAAATTGCCGAACAAATGCCGTCGCATGTCGCCGATTTGGAAGACCACGTGATCGTCGCCGGTTACGGCGAGGCGGCGCGCTACCTGGTGCGTGTTTTAAGCGGCTCGAATATTCCTTTCATCATCACAACTCTTAGCCCGGACGGAGCCAACGAAGCCGAAGCGGAAGATTTAACTGTGGTGCGCGGCGATTACAGCAAGCAGTTTCTGCTCGATTTAGTCGGCGTCGCACGCGCGAAAATGATGGTCATCGCCGACGATAACGCGGCGATGGCGCATCGCACGACAGCGGTTGCCAGACAGCTTAACCCGACAATGCGTATCGTCGTCTGGCTAATTCCTCGTAATTTTCAATCTGCTCAGCCGGGATGCGATAATCACGCAGAACTTCGCCGAAAAGCTGGACGATTGATTCGAGTTCTTCGGCGATCACCAAATC
>CADCUR010000004.1 GCA_902805935.1 uncultured Pyrinomonadaceae bacterium | reverse complement strand
CAAAACTTTCAAGCCGAGACTCTCCGCTTTCGTCAATTTCGAGCCTGCATCCGTTCCCGCCACGACATAATCGGTTTTTCTGCTGACCGAACTTGAGACGCGCCCGCCGCGTTCTTCAATCAATCTCGCCGCTTCGTCGCGCGTGAAGTTTTCCATCTTTCCGGTCAAAACAAAAGTTTTGCCGTTAAAGTTTTCGTTTGTGTTGGCTGACGATTCGCCGCCGATTTCCGTTTTGACGCCCGCCGCCTGCAAGCGTCGAATTAAAACGAGATGGCGCGGATTATTCATCCAGTTGAAAACGCTCATCGCAACGGCTAAACCGATTTCGTGAATCTCGTCGAGTTCTTCGATTGTCGCTTTTTGCAAATTTTCAATCGAGCGAAAATGGCGGGCGAGAATTTTCGCGTAACGCTCGCCGACGTGCCGAATGTCCAAGCCGTAAATCAATCTGGGCAAACTGCGCTCTTTGCTCGCTTCGATCTGATTCATTAAATTCGTCGCCGATTTTTCCGCCATTCGTTCGAGTTCCGCAACTGCTTCGAGTGTCAGCGAATAAATATCGGCGACATCTTTGATTAAATTCAAATCAACCAATTTCTCGACCAGCACGTCGCCCAAACCTTCGATGTCCATCGCTCGGCGCGAGGCGAAATGCAAAATTCTGGCTTTGACTTTTGCCGGGCAATCCGCGTTCGGGCAACGCGTGACGGCTTCGCCCGCCGGACGCGCGACCTTCGTTCCGCACACCGGACAATTTTTGGGAAATTCATAATCGCGCTCGGTGCCGTCGCGTCTCGATTCGATGATTTGCAAAATTTGCGGAATAATCTCGCCGGATTTTTCAATCAAAACCCAGTCGCCGAGTTTAACGCCGAGGCGTTTGATTTCGTCTTCGTTGTGCAAGGAGGCGCGGGCGACCGTCGTTCCCGCCAGCAGGACGGGTTCGAGATAAGCGACCGGCGTGAGCGCGCCGGTTCTGCCGACCTGAACTTGAATGTCGTTGAGGCGCGTCGTCGCCTGCAGAGCCGGATATTTATACGCAATCGCCCAGCGCGGCGCTTTGTTCGTGGCGCCGAATTCTTCCTGCAGTCTGGTCGAATTTATTTTGACGACTACGCCATCAATATCATAATCGAAAGATTCGCGCTGCTCTTGCATCGCATCACAAAATTCGATGACGGCTTTGATATTTTGGCACAAACGGCGGTTCGAATTGACGTGAAAACCGGCTTTTTCTAAAAACTCGAAACTCTCCCAGTGCGTCGCAAACATTTTCGATGAGCCGCTCAAAACGTCGTAGGGAAACAAATCGAGGCGCCGCGCGGCGACGATTGATGAATCGAGCTGGCGCAAAGTGCCGGAAGCCGCATTGCGCGGATTGGCGAAGGTTTTTTCGTCTTTTTCTTTTAATTCTTCGTTGATTCGCTCAAACTGCGAGCGCGATAAAAACGCTTCGCCGCGCACTTCGACGCGTTCGGCATAATCGTTTTTTAACTTTAAAGGGATCGTGCGAATCGTTTTCACGTTGCTGAAAACGTCGTCGCCTGTAAACCCGTCGCCGCGCGTCGCGCCCGCGATTAAAAATCCGTTTTCGTAATGTAAAGCAAGCGATAAACCGTCAATTTTCAGTTCCGCCACGTAATCGAACGCTCTGCCGTCGGCGAGTTTCCGGCACCGTTCGTCAAACGCCTTTAATTCGTCAATATCGTAAGAATTATCGAGCGACATCAGCGGAACGCGGTGAACAAAAGATTTAAAACCTTCGGCGCGTCCGCCGACTCGCTGGGTCGGGCTGTCGGGCGTGATCAAATCGGGATTTTCTGTTTCGAGCGTTTTTAGATGTTCGAGCAGCGCGTCAAATTCGGCGTCGGAGATTTCCAGCTGGCTCTTTTGATAATAAAGTTCGTTGTGCCGGTTGATTTCGCGGCGCAGAGATTCGATTTTGGTTTTGGCTGAATCGCTTGAAAATAAGGTTGGTTCGTTTATCATAAAAATTGAAAATGCCATAAGTTTCGGAAAACGACAATATACGATGCAACATAATTGATTTGTATTTTCATCCTAAAACAACCGATAGGGGAAAGATTTGACACACAAATTCGATTTAATAACTTTAATTTTAAGCGGATATTGTTGTTTTGTTAGCACGAGAACTGTCGCCTCGCTCGGAAAAAGATTATCCTCTTGCGCGGTATGATACCGGGCAGCGAGCCGAAAAGGAGAAAAGCAGATGTTACTACCTTGCCCGAAATGTGGAAATGGCAATCATATATCCGCAAGAGCTTGTCAATGCGGCTTTCAGCTTTTGATCGGAAAGCCGCAGCCGGAACAGCAGCAATATGCGGAAACAGTCGCCGCGTCTCAAGCGGCGCAACAAGAAGTGTTTCCGACAAAATCGGCGAATGTAATCAGAATTCCATTGCCGCAGGCATCAATCGAATCGGCGCGCGAAACACAGAAGCAGGCGGCTCCCGAAGCGCTGCCGCTCGCCGAAGAATCAGAGCCGCGAGAATTTGGAACCGGTAAATCGAACGTTAATTTGAAAAGATTTCTCGTTCTGACGAGTTTCGTCATCATCGCTAGCGCGGCGCTGCTGGCTATCTTGGGCGGATTTACCGAAGTTACACAGGGCGGCAGACAGGATGAAAAAGAGCAGACTTCGACCGCCGAGGCGAGTCTGGCGCCGGACAGTCAAAACTTGGTGTCAAACAATCCCGTTGGCGAAAACAGCATCGCGGGCAAAGTCGTTGATGTCACCGGCGGCGACGCGATCACAGTCGCCGACGCGAGTAATGTGGAATATAAAATTCGGCTCGAAGGCATTGACGCTCCCGAACCCGAACAGGAATTCGGAGCCGAAGCCGAGAGCAACCTTTTTAATCTTGCGTTCGGTAAGATGGTGCAAGTCAATTTGCTGAAACCCGGCACGGACGGTTTTACCGTTGGCAGGGTAATGCTGGACGGCAATAATGTGAGCCTCGAACAACTTAAAACGGGTCTGGCACGGCACGACGAAACCACTGTGTTTGAAGAATCGGATAATGACCTTTACGCTGGCGGTGAAGCCGCCGCGCGAAGTGACGGCTTAGGTCTGTGGTCAGTCGGGAATCCGCTTCTGCCTCGGGAAGACAGCAACAAAGATAGTCTTCAAGAAAGCGAGGATCAGATAGTCGCCGATAGACACGGCAAAACTCCGACAGCGGCGCCGAACCACGCGCCGAAAGCGGAGACTATTGTCCGGGAAACGAGCGGCGCGACCGAGCGCCAAACAGTTTTCACCGAAACCGCTCCCGAACCGACGCAAACTAAATCGGCAACATCCGTCAGCGCCGCGCCGCCGCCGGAAGTTTCAACGCCTGTTCTCCCGGTTTACGAACCTAAGCCGGTTCCCGAACGTAATTTGACGCCTGCCGGTTCGCCGACTCCGGCGAAAGCCCGGAAGCGCGACGAAAATTCCGACCCCGCTCAACGCGGCGATTGCTTTATAATTGAAAACGGCAAAAAAGTTTATCTTGAGCGCGGAGCCTGCGACAATTAACGGGTTTCGCGCTTTCTCGCCGATTCGGGCGAAAAAATTTGCGGAGTTTTCAGCGAGGGAAAGTTTAGCGAATAATATCAGTTTTGAATCTATTGTCTGCAGTTAAATTCTATTTTCAAACAATAAATACTTCGGATTCGTTTCGCTTCGCTCGAAACGGCGACCAATTAATCGGTCGCCGAATGCCGCTTGAAATTCTTCTTTGACGCGCTGCTGTTCGGCAACGGCTCTTTCAGGATTTTCTTTAACCAGCAGGTTCCAGTCGCTCGGGATTTCGATTTCTCGCGCCGATTTATCCGGTTCAAAAAACTGTTCGCCCTTCGCCAGCCGTTCGACTTTCTCACTGTCCAACCGCCACTCGGCAAACAGGCGGTCGCTGTCGAGTCCGACTTGTTTCGTCTGGTCGCGCGAGGTTAAATAATCGGTACCGTAAAAATTCGGCTCGTAGCGGCGGACAATCGCGCCGAGTTTTTCCAAATTAAAAAATGCGTTGCGCGCCTGCACCGGCTGAAAAGTCCATTTGATATAATTGACGCCTTTCTCCAAAGCCCGCGCGCGCTGCGCCCATTTTAATTGCGCGCCGATGCCGGAGCTTTGAAAATCTTTTTTCACGGCGGTCATATGCGAGTAGAAAAATTTTTCGTTGCCGACGAACGCGGCGACGCTCAAAACGAAACCGGCGAGCTTACCGGCGGCAAACGCGCCGAGCGTGAAACCGCCCGCCTGCCGTGTGACGATAAGATGGCGCACGGGCGAAATTTCAATTTCGGGCAGCGCGAAAACTTCGCGCTGTAGCGCGACGCATTGAGTCAATTCTTCGACGCTCGCGCATTCGCGGATTTCAATTTCCGATTCCATATTTAAACTTCGCCCCGTAAACTTTTTAACCGAGGCGTTTTCGCCTCTCAGATTTTCGTTTCGCTGAACCAATCCTTTGAGACTTTCTCAATTTGTTTGGCGGCTGTCAAACTGACAATCTCGGCGACGAAATTTATCAAAATCAGCCTGCCTCGCGGACGGTATTTGGCGGGGATTTCCTCGCGCAATTGAGCGATTAGTTGATTTGCGTTCTGCCCGACTTTAAAAAGCGCGAGTGTCCGCGTTCGTGTGTGTTTCAAAAGCCAGGCGGTTTTGCGAAGCGTGTTGGCGCCCGCTTCGCCCCAGAACAAAAACTCGCCGCTCGCGTCGCGGGCGACCAAATCCGGTTTGTAGCGCAGTCCGACTTTCGTTTCTATTTCGAGCGTCGGATACTGGCGGGCAAACATCGCGTAGCCGAGCGCCTTCATTAAAATATGTTCGTAACTTTCGCCGTTTCTCTGCCACAGACGAACTTTTCGCCCGGCAAGCTGAAAATCGTGAAGCATCGTTATAATGGTAAATAATCGGCGGTCAATTGTTAAAGGCGAGCTTGGCGAAAATTAAGGCTTAACATTTCCCGCGCCGATTTGTTATCATAAAAAGCGTCGGTCAACCTTCCCGATTACCCGAAACTTCCCCAAAACACTTTCTGATGAAATTTCAAAACAATCTTGAAACTATCGGCAATCTGCGAATCAATCCGCTTGACGAGCTGCTCATCGAAATCGCCCAAAACTCGTTGAACGGCTCGTTGCGGATGACGAACGCGGCGCAGAAAATCGCCGTTTATTTCGACACGGGCGAGACGGTTTTCGCCGCCTCGAACGCCAGGCAGCACCGTCTTTACGAGCTGCTTTTGCAAACCGGAAAAATCACCCGCGAGCGGCTCGCAGCGATTCCCGACTACGCCAACGATTTGGCGTTAAAAGAAAATCTTTTAAAAAACAATCTGCTCGAAAAAAAGGACATCGAACAGTTTTTTTCCCGGCAGATTTCTGAAATCGTAAAAACGGCGCTCGGCTGGCGCGAAGCCGAATGGAAATTCAGCCCGCTCGTCAGAGTCAAAGGCGATATTCGATTTTTCATTGACACGCCGAATACGCTCATTGAATACGCGCGAAGTTTGCCGGTAGAGGAAGTTGCCCGGAAATTTAAAAATCCACGCGAATCTTTGCGCGTCAAAACGCCGATGCCGGCAGGCGTCAGGCTTTCTCCGGCGGAGTCTTTTGTTTTTTCGCGGTTTGAGAAAACAGTTTCGACGATTGAAGAAATCGAAACTTTAAGCGGTCAGACGGACGCCGAAACGCGGCGGATACTTTACGCCTTATGGCTCGGCGGTCTGCTCGTCCGCGAAATTGCGGATCCGGCTTTTTCCGAGCGAAAACTTTCCGCGATGTCCGCGGCGCGAATCTCCTTGATAAAAGACGACGCGCCGCCTGTTGTTCAGCCCGCGATTCAATTTACAAAAACAAAGGCGGCGGAAACTGAAGCGAATGCGGGAGAACAGGCGCCGGGCGAACGCGAGATTTCCGCCGAAGAATACCTCGCCCGCGTCGAAAAGGCGGCAAGCTTTTATGAACTTTTCGCGCTTGCGCCCGGCGCCGACGCTGCGGAAATCAAGCGAACTTATTTCAGTCTGGCAAAACGCTTTCACCCGGATTTATACCACAAGGAAACAGACGCGAAATTGCTGCAGAGAATTCAGACCGCTTTTAGCGAACTGGCGCGCGCCTACGAGACGCTGAAAAACGACGGTTTGCGCAAGGCTTACGACATCAGGGTGCTTAAAGAATCCGAAGAAATGATAGCCGTGCAAAAAGCCGGAATGACGCCCGAAGAACTCGGTCTGCGTAAACAAAGCGACCAGGCGGCGGAGAATTTCGAGCGCGGCTTTGATTTTTTGATAAACGAAAATTACAACGCCGCCGTGCCGCATTTGGCTCGCGCCGTGCATCTCGCCGAAGACAACGCTCGCTATCATGCTTTTTACGGCAAGGCTCTTTTGATGATGGACGAGCGGCAGCGGCACAAAGCCGAAGCCGAGCTGCAGATTGCCGTTAAACTCGACGACCGGGAGGCGGAATATAAAATTATGCTGGCGGAACTGTATGTTCGATTCGGACTCTTTAAACGCGCCGAAAGCGAATTAAAACGGCTTTTAACGATTCACCCGAACAACCGCGAAGCGCGAACTCTGCTCGACAGCCTACTGAAAAAATAGTTAAATGAAGATTCAAATTTCAGGGCGGCGAAATTTAAGATTCCGAGTTTTGTATCTTGAATCTCGTTTTCCGAATTATGAATTTATTTATGATGGAAAACTTTTCTGCCAAAGAAGCGGAATCGGACGAGCGCGTGCTGAAAATCGCCGCCGCGACCGATGAATTTGAAGGTTATCGAACGGCGCACGCGAGCCGTCTCGCCGCCCTCGCCGACAGGTTGGCGCAAACTTTCAATCTGGCGTCGCACGACCGTCACTCGTTACGGCAAGCCGCTTTGCTGCACGATGTCGGCGAGGCGGTGATGAATCGTGAATACATCAGAAACAACCGCCCGCTGCGCGAAGACGAGCGCGTTGATATGCAGCGGCACACGATTATCGGCGAACAGGAAACGGCAAAACGCGGATTGAATCGCGCCGTCCAACTGCTCGTGCGCTGGCATCACGAATGGTGGAACGGCGCGGGCTACCCGGACGCGCTCGAAGGCGAGCAGATACCGTTTGCCGCGAGAATTTTGCGCGTGTGCGATACTTTTTGCGCCTTGACCGACGCGCGACCTTACCGCGCGGCAATGTCCGAAGCTGAAGCGAAACGCTACCTGACCGAATGGGCGGGCATCGAATTCGACCCGGTGATTGTCAAAGCGTTACTTGCTTCGGAGCGCGCGGATAAATTAGAAACTAATTCGGAAGCAAGCGCCGGAGCAATAGAAAAATTCGCCGCTGCCCCAAGCGCATCGTCAATTTTCACTGATTTCTAAATTTTTATGTTCACTAAACCCGCTGCCGCGCCGAAAAGCTGGCTCGCCTTTGAACTCAACATTCTGCGGCGTTTAAAGTTCGGAACGGCAATTTTGCCGTTCACCGCTCAGCCGCATCTCGGCGTTTATCTCAAACGCTGGAACGTGCGCGTTTTGGCAAACGACCCGGCGCTCGCCGGCTGGACGAAAGCCGTCGCCGCCATCGAAAACAACTCGGAAAAATTGTCGGAAGGAGACGTTAACCTTGTTTTAGAAGACGCCTACGTTCCGGGCTATCGCTTGCAAAACCCGGCACTGCGCAATTGGTTTAACGAAACAGACGCGTGGTGGTTTGATAACGTCAGACGCAACATCGAGCGGCTCGCTTCGCCCGTCGCGCGTGCAATCGCCCTGAACATCGGAATGAGCGTCGGCGATTACGCCGCGTCTTTTACCGAAGAAACGCTCGAACTTCGGCAGCCGCTTTCAAACGCTTACCGGCGAATCTGGAGCGTGATGCCCGCGCCAGTCAACAACGGTCAGAACAACAGTTGCCAAAATAAACCGGCAGACGAATTTATCCGCGAAAACTTCGCCGATTTGATGTTTCTGCGATTGCCGACGGCGCATAATCAGCCGCAGCGAAACCGTCTGGGCGCAAAGGCTTGGCGCGAGGAATGGCTGCGTGGCGGCGCAGAGTTCTGGAACGATTTGGAACGGGCGGGTGCGGGCAAACTCGGAACTTTGACCGAAACGAAATCGCAGTATTTGCGTTTAATCGAAGAGACTCTGCTGGCGGCAAAAAATATTTCCGTATGGGCAATCGCGCACGTCGAAGATGGTTTCGTTTCGGGTCAGGATATTGCCGAAACCGTCGGGCGCATTCGCCGCGTGGACACGATTTACACGAAAGATTTCTCTGAGTTGAGCGGCGCCAAAGCGGTCATCATCACAGCATAGAAAATGAAAAAGGGTAAAAGTGAAAAGGTGAAAAAGTTTGTTTGACGATAATCACCTAACTTTTTCACCCTTTCACTTTTACCCTTTTTCACCTTTAAAGGGATGTCCCACCAAAACCGCGCGCATATTTACCTGTCCGAAAAGCGTTTCGAGATAAGCGCCGAAGCGATGCAGAATTGGCACGAGGTCTTTTTTGTCGGTTGTCACGAGGACTTCCTCGATAAACCGCTCCACGGTTTCCATATCTTTATAAAACAGAAAATGCAGCGTCGTGTTGAGAAAGTCGGTCAGTTCGCGGCGCAGATTTTCGAGCGGAATCTTTTCGGGATTCTGCTCGGTCTTTTGAACCGATTGAAATATCTGCCATAAGTTTTGTCGCAAAACAAGCGTTTGTTTGATTTTGCTTTGGAAATTCGGGAAGAGTTGCGTCGGCTCGATGGTCGGCTCGACGAGCTGCGCGAAGTTGAAAAGAGTTTGCTGAAAACTATCGTTGAGTAAGAAATAAGCCGTCTCGACTTTGGCGTAAACGAGCGGCGCTTGACGAATTTCGGCGAGACCGGCGAGTTCGTGGCTGTAAACTTTACGAAGCTCAATCGAAGCCGTGTAAGCCGCGCCATCGAGCGACGCGAACAGCGCGTCATCCTCGTCTGACAACCGCAACAGACGGTTATTGGCGTAATTCATCATTTCCTGAATCTGCTCGTGAATGCGCGAGAAAACGAGCAGCGTCGGTTTCAGCGGCTCGTCCTGTTTGAGCATCCGTTCAATCACGCTCAGCCATTTCAAAATTTTGCCGAAACGCGGCAGCACGAGTCGCAAATCCGATTCGAGAGCGAGCGGCAGCGGCGTGGTTTCGAGAAGATTCTGCAAAACCTCGGGCAGAAATTTCTCGCCCTGTTTTTCAGCCGTCTCGACAAGTCTGTCAAAGGCTTTAACGCTTTTTAACTTTTCGTTCAGAAAACCGCTCCACGCCGTCCATTCGCCGAATTTCAGCGGCGCGGCGCGCAACAGCGCTTCGTTAAGCAGAATGGCGGTTTTGAGGACTTGCGAAATTTTATGAATTTCATCGGTGCTGATTTCAAAACTCTGCGCGAATGATTCGACCTCGAAATCGAGGTCAATTTCATCCGCCGAATCTTCTCTGTCGCGCAGCGTTTTTCCAAGCTGAAACGTCAGTCTCGAACACAAAAGCAAAGTCGAATGCGTCAGACGAAATTCCTTCGCCCAATCGCGCGAGGCGGCTTTGGCGCGATTTTCTTCGGCGAGCGAATGACTGCGGACAGTCAAGAAACTTTCCAAGCCCGACAGCCACAAACCGATTTCCGAAGCCAATTCGTCGGCGGCGGGCGGGGACGACAAAACCGGCGCGCTTTCGCCTTCGGCGGGAGTCTCTGCCGTCATATTTATCGGATTATAAATTGTAGTTTCGGTTACGGCAGCGTCCAAGGCAGGCATTCCTCTTAAAAAAAGTCGTCGGTTAGGAGCAGGCGCGAGCGAAAAGATTTTCGCTACTAAATTTATACCTTGAAAAGCACAGATTGTGCAAGATAAAACTCATCGCCCGCGAAAAACAAAAGAGTATCTCGGAGATAAACTCTCCGAGATACTCTTCGTAAAAACTCTTTTGTGATTATTTCCAAATAGATTTAGACTTTAACAAATTATATGTCCGAACTGCTTATTGCCACCAAAAACGTCGGCAAAATAAAAGAACTCGAAGAGTTGCTGGCGGACGCGCCCATTCGTTTAAGAAGTTTGAATGATTTTCCGAAAGCGTTCGAGCCGGAAGAACCTGGCGCGACGTTTGCCGCGAACGCCGTTTTGAAAGCGCGGTCTTACGCTTTGCAAACCGGACTTTGGGCTTTGGGCGATGATTCGGGTTTAGAAGTCGAAGCACTCGGCGGCGCGCCCGGCGTTTTATCAGCGCGATATGCAGGCACCGGAGCGACCGATGCGGAGCGAATCGAAAAGCTGTTGAAAGAATTGAGCAAAGTTCGAGAAGAAAATCGCCGCGCGCGGTTTGTTTGCGCGGCGGCGATTGCGCGCGCAACTGGCGAAATAGAGTTCGTCGCCGAAGGCGTTTGCAGCGGCAGCATCGCTTTGGCGGCGAGCGGCGCGAATGGTTTCGGCTACGATCCGGTTTTTGTTCCCGACGGTTTTTCCGAAACTTTCGGCGCGCTTTCAAATAATATAAAGCAGCAAATAAGCCACCGGGCGCGGGCGAGCCAGAAAATAATTCAGTATTTACGCCGCTTTTACGCCGCTGCCGGTTGACTATTGCGGTTTTCGCCTGTAAAATTCGGCACTTGATAGTGTTTCTTGTATGAAACGCGCGGAAAAGTTGCGGGGCGTAGCACAGCCTGGTAGTGCGCTCGGTTTGGGACCGAGAGGTCGGATGTTCGAATCATCTCGCCCCGACCAATTCTTTTTCGAGATTGGTTAGATTTGCTTTTACGGCGTTTGCAATTTTGCAAGTAAATATGTTCAATTAGGTAGTCTTTTACAACACTAAAATTATTTTTGGAGGAAAATTTATATTATGGCAGCTGCAACAACATCAAAGCGCATGACGCAGACGGACATCATCAATCATTTGGCTGATAAATCGGGAATGAAAAAAGCGGACGCGAAAGAATTTTTTAACGCTTTAGCGGCTCTCGCCACGAGCGAAGTCAAGAAAAACGGCGAATTCACGCTGCCGGGTTTCGGCAAACTGGTCAAAGCTACACGCAAGGCGCGTGAAGGACGCAATCCGGCGACCGGCGACACCATCAAAATTCCGGCGAAAACCACTGTCAAATTCCGTCTCGGCAAAGCGATGAAAGATTCCATCGGCGGCGGAAAATAGTTTAAACTTTTTTACTTTATGCGGGCTGGCAAATCTTCGGGTTTGTCAGCTTTTTTGTTTGGCTCGCCGGCGATTTGAGAAAAAAGTTACAATGTCCGAAAAAAAAATGATGACAAAAGGTAAATTCTTTGTTAATATCTGTTCTCATTGAAGTGGAATCCGACGGCACGTATGTTATTTAGCAACTTTTTAGTTGTTAATTTCAACTAAAATTTACGGAAAAACAGTTATTTTTTGACGTTTTTGTATTTGTGACGTTCGGTAAATCTATGTTTCAAAAAGAGCAAGGGGCAAAATCCCAAAACAAGGAAGGAGAATATAAAGTGGCAACAGCAGCTAAACAGATAACTTTGCAAGACAGAATTTTGCAAATTGACCATATCCAAGCTCGACGCTTCGCCAAACTGAGCGGCGCGCCGATGGAAATTGCAACCGAAGGAATTATCAGACACCTGCGGGCGTGCGCCCGAATGGACGTTAATCCAGATGCTTCCGCCGTGCGCGAAATTATTGACGATGCTTTAAACGGCAGAAGAGTTTTTGCGGAAACGTCGAATGACCTTCTCGCCGCCTAATTAGTTTTTATAAATTTTTATAGTAATACCAATTAACCGCCGATTTTTCAGGCGGTTTTTTTGTTTACTGCGCCCGCCTTATTTTCAGTTCGTAAAGCGAGTAGCGTCCGAAATTTTTAATTTCTCCGCGTTCATACCAAACATCGAGGTTGATTAATTTATTGGTCGCTTGATTATCAACTATCAAGAAGGAAAGCTGCGGATTTTCGGCGGCGGCGAGATTGAAATCGCGCGAAAAGCGAGCGTAATCGTTCACTTCCGTTTCGATTTCGCCGAGTGTGAGCGGACGTGCGGCGGCGGAGAGCCGCGGGTTAAATCTGTCCCAGCCGAAAAGCGCCATACACGCTTCGATGTCGCGGCAGCCAGTCAGCGAACGCCGCAGCCACTGGTCGCTTAAATCCGAATAATAAAGCAATTGGTAATAACGCTTTTTGTTTTCCTCCCAATTTTCCAGACCGGCGAAAACGTGTTGATGCCGCGCCCACAAAACCGCCTGCGGCGCGACCGTCGGCTGGCTGTCCGCCTGCAGCGGTTCGAGATTAAGCGTCGTTTGCCGCCGGGCGTTTTCAAGGTCTCTGCCCGCCAGTTCGCGCAGATACAGATTGACGGGCATCGCTTCGTCGCGGCGGATGTTGATCGAATCCCAAAAAACGGTCGTCTCTTTCGCTTCGATATAGCCCCAGAAAATTGTCGCCGCACCGAGAATCGAAAGCAGAACAATCGAGACGGTTTTTCTACGACCGGCGAATCTTTGCCAGAAAACGGCGGCGATTAAAACAATCCCCAGCAACACGACGTAATTGACGACGTAAAATTCGTAATGAAACGGCTGCAAGGAACGCCCCGTGAAAATCTGTTGATTGAAAACCAAAAGCGGCGCGGCGGCGAACGCTGCGATAAAATACGCTTTTCTATCTTCGAGCTTCGTAAATCTGCGCCAGAGCGCAAGCGCTGTAACGGTCAAAACTAGATAGCCGATAATTTCGATTGTTCGCAACAAGTCGGGTCGGCGCGTAAAAACGAGAAGCTGTGCTTTGTCCATCGTCTCGCTGCGGTTCGATAAAAGCATCGCGTAAGGCGCGAGCGCGAGCAAACAAAACGCGCCGGTGATTGTCAGAAAAATAAAATCCGCGCGCCAATGTTCCGACCGAAAAAGCGCGACGCACAGCGTCAAGCCGAATAAAACCGCCGCCGCCGCCGTCCAAATGTAGAAGTATGAAAAAATCAGCGCGGCGAAACACAAACTCGCCGCCGCCGAATATATCGCGCGCGTTCGTTTCGTATCAGACTGTAAACCGTTCCAGAGACAAGCGAAAAAGGTGAACAAAAACGGAAAGGCGAGACTCGGAATATACCTTCTCAAAAAAGGAAAAAACGGATATGCCACTCCGTTTTCGTAAAACCCGTTTATCGCGCCGATGCCGATGATCAACGCACTGCCGAACATTACGACGAGCGTTCCAGTAAAAGCGAGCAGCGTATCTTCGGTGATGGAAAAAATCAGCCAGAAAAGCGCGAGAGCCGTCAGAAAAGCCGAAACAAAAGATACGACCGGCATCGCTTCGGAAACCGACCAGCCCAGAATTCGCGCGGGAACGGCAACCAGATAAGCCGGAAAAAATTGAATCGAAAAAAGCGATTCGGGCTGCGGGTTATTCGCGGCTGCATCGCGTCCGGTGTAAGGGTCATTGCGACGCGGGCGGTCGTCAATCAACGCCTGTATATAAGAAGCGTAAGCCATCTCGTCCAAATCGCACGAAGCGAACGCGCCCTGAAAATCTTCGCCGCGCAATTTTTGCAAATTAAACTGCGGATAAACGGCGAGGATCGCCAGAATAATCGCCGCCGCGAAAGCGGCAAGCCGCGTGCTGTTTACCATTTTCCGTTTTCCATTTATCATTGACCGTTAAGCGAAACGCGAATAATAAATAATAAAGGACAAACGGAAATTTGGTAAATGAATATGAGTCTTCAAGATAAAATTATCGGCGATTTGACCCACGCGATGAAAGCGAAGGACGCGAACCGTCTGTCGGTTCTGCGAATGGTAAAGGCGAATCTAATGAATCGCCGAATCGAAAAGAGCGCGGATTTAACCGACGAGGAAATCACGAAAGCCCTGCAATCGCTGGTCAAACAGCGCAAGGATTCAATTGAGCAATACGAACGAGCCGGGCGCCTTGAACTGGCGGAA
>CADCUR010000003.1 GCA_902805935.1 uncultured Pyrinomonadaceae bacterium | reverse complement strand
AACAACGAATCGGAGCGGAAATTCGGTATTTGCGCTCCGATTCTCGATTTTAAAAGTTATGAAAAAATTCAAGGCAAACATCTTTACGATTCTGGGAGCGGCAGTCTTCGGCTCGCTGTTTTTCGGATTGAGCGGCTGCGTAAAACAAGAAGCGTCGAAAGCAGAAAATGTGAAAAGCCCGTCGGCGACGACCTCCGCCCCAAATGCTGAAATCGCTGCTGCGCAAAAAACAATCGAAAAAACGCCGGATGCAGCGGCAGGTTATAACAAACTCGCCGTTGCCTATATCAAGCGGGCGCGTGAAACGGGCGATTTCAGTTTGAACGATAACGCTCAAACCGCTATTAATCGCGCACTTGAAATCGAACCGCAAAATAACGACGCGCAAAAATTGAACGCATCTTTGCTTTTAACGTTTCATCGTTTTGCGGAAGCATTGGAAGCCGGTAAAAAATTACAGGCGGCAAATCCGCGAGACGCTTTTGTTTACGGCGTTTTGACGGACGCGAACATCGAACTCGGCAATTACAAAGAAGCGGTCGAAACCGTGCAGAAAATGGTTGACACGAAGCCGAATATGGAATCTTACTCGCGCGTCGCTCACGTTCGTTCGTTACACGGCGATTCTGACGGCGCGATTGAAGCGATGAGCCTTGCCTCGCGCGTTGCCAATCCGATGGACAAAGAAGTTCAAAGCTGGAGTCTGACATATTTAGGCAACGAATATTTCAAAGTCGGACGTTTTGCAGAAGCCGAAAAAGAATATGACGGAGCGCTGAAAATTCTTCCTGATTATCATCTCGCGTTAATCGGAAAAGGACACGTCCGCGCCGCCGCCGGAGATTACGAAAACGCCATTAAATTTTTGACGCAGACGCAAACGCGCGTTCCTTCAACCGAAGTCGTCATTGCGCTCGGCGACCTTTATACAAAAACAGGCAACGCCGAAAAAGCTGCTGAACAATATAAACTGGCGGAATTTATCGAGCAAAAGCCCGGCAATCTCGACCAGCGCCGACTCGCGCTCTTGTGGGCTGATCAGGATACGAAAATTGACGAAGCGCTGGCGATTGCGGCGCGCGAATACGCCGCGCGAAAAGATATTTATACCGCCGACATTTACGCTTGGTGTCTTTATAAAAAAGGAGATTTTCAGGCGGCGAAAACGGCAATTAACGAAGCGATGCGCTTGAAAACGAAAGAAGCGCTGTTTTTCTATCACGCGGGAATGATTGAAAAAGAACTGGGCAACAAAAAGGGCGCGATGGATTTTTTGCAGAAGGCTTTGCGGACGAATCCGTCATTTGACGTTTTGCAGGCGGAAAAAGCAAAGACGGCGTTAGAGCAATTAAAATAAAAATGCGGAAAAATTTTTATTTGACAGCCGCGCTTTTCATTCTCGCCCTGACATTTTCGGCGGCGGCGCATCCGCTCGGAAACTTCAGCGTCAATCAATACTCGCGCCTCGAAATCGAAAAATCGAAAATAAAATTGCGCGCCGTTCTCGATATGGCGGAGATTCCGACGTTTCAGGAATCAGCGGCGATTGACGCGAACAAAGACGGCGCGCTTTCCGAGGCGGAATTGAATGCCTACGCCGAAAAAATCTCGCCCGCTTACATTTCTAATTTGCTGCTTGCCGTTGACGGTCAAACGATTCAGCTTCGCTCCGTCGCCAAAAACATCAGTCTGCCGGAAGGCGCGGGCAATCTGCCGACTTTGCGAATCGAATGGGATTTGATTGGCGATTTACCCGAATCCTCAACCGAAGTTAGCCGCTTGAAATTTGAAAACAAAAATTACCTTGACCGTATCGGCTGGAACGAAATCGTCGTCGTGCGCGCGGCGGGCGTCAGCATTTTCGAAAGCACCGCGTATGGCAGCGCCGCAACCGACGAGTTGAAAGCCTATCCGCAGGAAACATTGTCATTACCTCTCGCCGAGCGAACGGCGGAATTCTTATTTACGTCAACCGCGGTTCCGCCGGGCGCGCGCCTTTTGCAAAACCGCGACGGACACATCGCCGCGCCGGTCGCCGCCAAAGACAAATTCGCCGAATTGATTAGCGTCCCGGAAATCACGCCGCAGATTATTTTATTCGGTTTGCTTGTCGCTTTCGGTTTAGGCGCGGCGCATGCGCTTTCGCCGGGACACGGCAAAGCGGTCGTCGGCGCGTACCTGGTCGGCTCGAAAGGCACGCCGAAACACGCCCTGTTTTTGGGCGCGACCGTTACCGTTACGCACACGCTCGGCGTTTTCGCGCTCGGCATCGTGATGTATTTTGCGTCCGCCTACGTTCTGCCCGAACGCATTTTGCCTTACTTGAGTTTCGCCTCGGGTTTACTGGTTTTGTTTATCGGTTTGACGCTGTTTAAAAATCGCCTGCTTTCGATTTTGGGTTACGAAACCGGCGGTCATCATCATGCCGAAAATTCGCACGAACACGACGACATACAGGAAAACTTCACGCATACGCACGGCGGACGAACGCACACGCATGTGCCGCCGCAAAAGGTGACGTGGCGCAATCTGCTTGCGCTGGGCATTTCCGGCGGATTGCTGCCGTGTCCGTCGGCGCTCGTCTTGATGCTGGCGGCGATTAACCTAAATCGCATCGGCTATGGAATCGTTTTAACGGTCGTTTTCAGTCTCGGTTTGGCGGCGACGCTGACGGCGGTCGGACTGGTTTTTCTATACGGCGGGAGAATTTTCGACAGCCCGGCTCTGAGCGATAACCGAATTGTTAAAACCGTTCCCGTCTTCAGCGCGTTCGTCATCGCCTGCGTCGGCGCGGTTATCTGTTACAATTCTTTGATATAGTCATCCAATGTCAGAAATTTTATTACTTTCAACGATGTCAACGGCGGCGGTTTTAGGTTTGGGTTTCGTCATCGGGCTTAAACACGCGATTGAAGCCGACCATCTGGCAGCGGTCTCGACGATTGTTTCGGAACGCAGAAGCCTTTGGAGTTCGATGTTCATCGGCGGCGTTTGGGGCTTGGGTCATACGATTTCGCTCGTCGTCGCCGGAATTTTCGTTTTGCTTCTGAATTTTCAAATCAGCGAGCAAAACGAACGAATGCTCGAATTTTTCGTCGGCGTGATGCTCGTGCTGCTCGGCTTGAATGTTTGGCGAAAACTTTTTCGCGGCGGAACTTTGCACGTTCACGCGCACGAACACGGCGCGCGGCAGCACGTTCACCCGCATCTGCACGAAACGAAGACGCCGGACGCGCCGCACACGCATCACGGATTTTCATTCAGCCCGCGCGCTTTAATAATCGGGATGATTCACGGTTTGGCGGGCAGCGCGGCGTTGATGCTGGCGGTCATCCCGACGATTGATTCGCGCCCGCTCGGGCTGCTTTACATCGTAATTTTCGGCATCGGCTCAATCGGCGGAATGATGCTGATGAGCCTTCTGGTCGGCTTACCATTTTCCTTAACGGCGTTGCGCTTCAACCGTTTCAATTATATTTTGCAATCCGTTGCGGGCTTAATCAGCGTCGGACTCGGCTTTTTTATTATTTACGAAAAAGCCTTCTCGGAAGGATTGTTCGGCTGAACCGTTTCAAAGCGTCGGTTACGAGGGCGAGACTTGTTCTCGCTCTTTTCATTTTAAATGACAATATGTTTTTATAAATTTGGAATTTCTAATCTACAAGACGCATTTATTCATAATGAAATGATTACTTTCGATTCGAACATCTGCACAAATTACGAAGCGGCGAAGCGGCGCGAATGGTTGGAGACGAACGGCATCGGCGGTTTCGCCGCCTCGACCGTCGCGGGCGCGAACACCAGACGTTATCACGGGCTTTTAACTGCCGCGACAAAGCCGCCGCTCGGACGCATCACGATGCTCTCGAAGTTTGAGGAAACGATTCGCATCGGCGACGCGAAATACGAACTTTCGACCAATCATTTTCCGAACGCCGTCTATCCCGAAGGTTATAAACACTTGAAAAACTTTCGTCTCGCGCCGTTTCCGATTTGGAATTTCGAGATCGAAGGAATAGAGATTGAAAAGAAAATTTTTATGGTTCACGGCTCGAATACGACGGTCATTCAATATCAAATCAAAGACGCGGAGACGAATACCGAAAGACAAAATACTGAGAACAAAGAGAAAATTGAACTCGAACTCCGACCGCTTCTTTCTTTTTCCGATTATCACGCTTTGCAGCGCGAAAACGCCGATTTTAATCAGCATTACGAAGCGTCGGAAAATCTCGTCGCCGTAAAGCCCGACGCGGCGATGCCGTCGCTTTTCTTCGCGCATAACGCCGCTTCAATCGAACGCACGAGCCTTTGGTATCGCAATTATGAATACGCGATAGAGAAAGAACGCGGCTTTGATTTTTCGGAAGATTTGTTTCAGCCGTTCGCGCTGCGGTTTGATTTGTCAGAACGAGCAATCGTCGTCGCTTCGACCGGCGCGCAAAATTACACGGATGCGGAAACGTTCGAGAAAACAGAAAGACAGCGACGCGAAATGCTAGTCGAAAACGCCAATGCCGAAGACGATTTTACAAAACAGCTCGTTCTCGCGGCTGACCAGTTCATAGTTTCGCGCGGCGACGGGCAAACAATTATCGCCGGTTATCCGTGGTTTTCCGACTGGGGACGCGATACGATGATCGCCTTGAACGGTTTGACTTTGGCGACGAACCGTAGCGAAATTGCGCAAAGCATTTTGCTCGAATACTCCCGGCACATCTCTGAGGGAATGCTGCCGAACCGTTTTCCCGATGCAGGCGAAATGCCGGAATACAACACGGTTGACGCGACGCTCTGGTATTTTGAAGCCGTCCGCGCTTACGCCGAAAAAACCGGCGATTACAAATTCATCCGCCGCAATCTTTACGAAAAACTCGTTGACATAATCGTCTGGCATACAAAAGGAACGCGCTACAAAATAAAAGTTGACGCGGCGGACGGGCTTCTTTACGCGGGCAACGCGGGCGTTCAGCTAACGTGGATGGACGCGAAAATCGGCGATTACGTCGTCACGCCGCGCACCGGCAAAGCCGTCGAGATTCAGGCGCTCTGGTATAACGCGCTGCGCGTGATGGCGGATTTTGCCGGAAAATTCGGAGATAAGAAAGATGAAAAAAAATATCTCGAATTAGCCGAAAAAGCCAAGAGAAGTTTTACTCGAATCTTTTGGAACGATGCGGAAGCGTGTTTGTTCGATGTAATTGACGGCGAGAATAAAGACGCTTCAATTAGACCGAATCAGATTTTCGCCGTCTCGTTGCCGCACGCAATTTTGACTGACGCGGAGCGAGGTAGAAAGGTCGTCGAACGAGTCGAAGCGGAACTTTTAACGGCGCTTGGATTACGCTCGCTTTCGCCGAAGAATGCGAATTATCGCCCGATTTATGTCGGCTCGCCGTTTGAGCGCGACACGGCTTATCACCAGGGAACCGTTTGGGCGTGGCTCATCGGCGGATTCGTTGACGCACGCCGCCGGGTTTTCCCGGACGATGAAAAGCGCGTCGAAGAAATCTTGAACAACTTCAAACATCATCTGACCGAAGCCGGCTGCGGACAAATCTCCGAGATTTTCGACGCCGACGCGCCGCACAATCCGCGCGGCTGCCCGGCGCAGGCGTGGAGCGTGGCGGAAGTTTTGCGGGTTAAAGGAACGCCGTCATCCTGACGGCAATGAATGCGAAAGCATTCAAAATAATCAAACTCAGTTTTATTAAAATGCTCGCGCAATCTTTGCCGTCAAGATGACGGCGTTCCCTTACAACAAATTCTCCGCTAATCGCTCGATGTCCGCTCGATTATTGAAAAAATGCGGCGCGACGCGAATTCCTTCGCCGCGCGGCGAAACGATTATATTTTCGCGTTCAAGATGTTTGGCGATTTCGTTCGGAGCAACGCCGCCGTTATTTTTAATGCAGACGATTTGTGATTTTTCGACCGGAGCGCGTGAGCTGATGATTTCGTAATTTCGTCCGGCGAGCAGTTCGCAAAGATAGTCGGTCAAATCTTTCAAATAATTTTCGATTCGTTCCGCGCCCGTCTCAGACAAAAGTTTCGCGCTTTGCTCCAAACCGTAAAAAAGCGAAGCGGTTCCGGTTCCCGATTCCCAAGCGAGCGCGTTTGGTTTAAAAGGCTGCTCAATGTCGGCAAAATTCCAGCCGTCTTCGACGCTGATCCAACCGACGAGCGTCGGCTCGATTCTCGTTCTGGCGCGGTCGCTCAAGTATAAAATTCCGCAGCCTTCCGGCGCGCACAGCCATTTGTGGCTCGCGCCCGCCGCGATATCTACCAACTGCGCTTCCAAATCGAACGGCGTCGTGCCGAGCGCTTGGATAATATCAACGGCGAAAAGCGCGTCGTGTTTTCGCGCCGCTCGTCCGATGCGCTCCAAATCAGCGCGAAAGCCTGATGCGTATTGCACGGCGCTGATTGAGACGAGTTTTGTATTGCCATCAATTAAATTGATGAATTCGTCCGTATCAATGCGCCCGTTTCTTTCGGGACACAGGCGAAGCTCGACGCCGAACGCGTCGCGGATTCGGCGCCAGGCGTAAAAATTGGCGGGAAATTCGCGGGCGAAAGTAACGATGTTGTCGCCCACGCTCCATTTCAAACCGTTGGCGACGGTCGCAAATCCGTCGCTCGTGTTTCGCATAAACGCGATTTGGTCGGGCTTGACCCTCAACATCGAAGCGATGATTTCCCGCACGCGGTTTTTCGTCGCCACCCAATCGGCGAAATTAGCCGAGCCGTTTTCGCTGACATCGCGCAATTGTTTATTAACCGCTTCGACGGCGACGGTCGGCACGGGCGCAACCGCCGCGCTGTTTAGGTATGTGTATTTGCGCGCGGCGGGAAAAAGGGCGCGGATTTTTTCGTTCAATTCGGTAATCTCCCCGTAAATTTTTGACAACTGTTTAAATTATAGATAATTTTAAGGTTGAGCGATAAAAATCGCTCCAACGCGAAACCTCAAATGGCACATCGAAACGGTTAATTATGTTCGATTTTCAAAGAAAAAACCAGTTCGACTTCGGGACGCACGCGCCGAAAGACGACCTCGACATCGAAGTCTATCGTCTGAAAACCCAGTCCCGTCAAGGGCTTTGGTCGGAGAGTTTAAAATTGCTGCGCGATATTATTTTGATCATCGCCGTTTTCGTTCTCCTGGGCGTATTCGTCGCTCAGCCGGTTGTCGTCGAGGGAACTTCGATGCTGCCGGAACTGCACGACGGCGAGCGTCTGCTCGTTAATAAACTGGTTTATTACAAATTCAAAAGCGTCAGTTGGGGACATATCGAACGAGGCGACATCGTGGTCTTCTGGTATCCGAAAGAGCCGGACAAATCTTACGTCAAGCGCGTCATCGGCTTGCCGGGCGAGACGGTCGAAGTGCGCGAAGGTAAAGTTCTAATCAACGGCAAGGAACTCGCCGAAGATTATCTGGACACCGAACACAATCAATCGCTGCCGAGTTTTCAGCCGAAACGGGTTGACGAGCATTTTTATTTCGTGATGGGCGACAACCGCGACAATTCTTCTGACTCGCGTTACTGGGGTTTAGTTCCCGAAAAATACATTTACGGCAAGGCGTTTTTCCGCTACTGGAATCCGTCGAACATCGGATTTTTGACGCACGGCGAATACAACATCCCGGAAGACGTAAAAATTGACGACGTGCGCGCCGACAGCGAAAAATAAAAGTGAAAAAGTGAAGAAGTGAAAAGGTGAAAAAGCAAATTCTCTGCTTTTTCACCTTTTCACTTCTTCACTTAGCGAGGTCATTTAATTCGCAAATCATCAGCGTCGTTTATCTGCAAACGTCCGGTCAGGCTGGCGATGACGGTTGCCAGTTCGTCGGGTTCGACCGGCTTGGCGACGTGATTTTGATAACCGCTGGTGAGCGCCCGCATACGATCTTGAGCGCGGGTGAAAGCCGTCAGCGCGATTGCCGGAATGTCGCGGTGCTGCTTCTCCGGCAGAGCGCGGATGCGGCGAATCAGCGAATAACCGTCTTCGTCCGGCATTCCGATGTCCGAGACCATCACGTCCGGATTTTTGTCCTGTAGTTCGTCGAAGGCTTCGGCGGCGGAACTCGCCGTCGTGACGGTCGCGCCGTAGAACGTCAGCGATTGGACGAGCAGTTGGCGCGTGTCTTCTTCGTCGTCAACGACCAGAATCAGCATTCCGTCCAAACTCAATTCCGGCGCGGTCTCTAAAGTTTGGGCGTTTCTTCTGAGTTCCATCGCTTCGTTTTCTTCGTCGCTCTGCACGATCAACGGCAACCGCACGACGAAGGTCGAGCCTTTGTTTTCGCCCGCGCTGTAGGCGTAAACCGTGCCGCCGTGCATTTCCGTAATATGGCGCACGATTGCCAAGCCGAGACCGAGACCGCCGAATTTTCTGATGCTCGAAGCGTCAGCCTGGCGAAAACGGTCGAAGACGTGCGGCAAAAATTCTTCTTTAATGCCGACGCCTGTGTCTTTGACGCGGATTTCCACAAAGTTTTCTTCGCGCTCGATTTCGAGTCGCACTACGCCTTCGGGCGGCGTGAATTTGATAGCGTTTGAGAGCAGATTCCAGATGACTTGCTGCAGACGGTTCGGGTCGCCTGAAATGTGGCTGATGTCGGCTTCGCCTTTGATTTCGACTTTGATTCCTTTGGCTTCCGCCGCCGGACGCACGGTTTCGAGCGCGGATTCGACGATGTTAATCGGCTTGACCGTCATCACTTCAAGGCGCAGTTTGCCGGAAATGATTCTTGATACGTCGAGTAAATCCTCGATCAGACGATTCTGCGATTCGGCATTGCGGACAATAGTATTATAGGCTTTTTCGGCGGTCGCCTGGTCGAGTTTTCCTTTCTCTAAAAGCCGCGCCCAGCCGAGAATCGAATTCAGCGGCGCGCGAAGCTCGTGCGACACGGTGGCGAGAAATTCGTCGCGCAAGCGGTTGGCGATTTCCGCGTCTTTGCGGGCGGCTTTTTCGTTTTTAAGAAGAAGTTCGCGTTCGCGCTCGGCTTCGCGGCGGTCGGTGATGTCGCGCGAAGTCGAAATCAGACGAATCGGCTTGCCGTCGCCGTCGAAAATCGGCGAAACCGAAGCGTGCCAGTATTTCGGCGTTCCTTTTACCGTTCGGCGAAATCCTTCGAGTTCGGCGGTTTGCCCCTTGCTCGCCGATTGAATTGCCTGGTAAGCCGCTTCGTTCTCCTCGTCTTCCCAAAAATCAATCCATTGTTTGCCGATGTAATCGGCGTTGTCGTCAACTTCCATCAACTGCATCCCGTGGGCATTGACCGAGTGAATCGTTCCGTCGAGTTCGAGAACGTGAACGCAATCGGGACTGTTTTCAAAAATGCTGCGGTTGAATTCTTCGCTGTTTTTCAGTTTGACTTCGGCTCGTTTACGGTCGGTGATATTGATGTGCGAGATGACCGCGCCGCCCGCGCCGCCCTGCAGCGCATTGACCTGCAGGATAAACCAGCGTTCTTCGGTCGGCGAATGACACGGGTATTCAAACGAAAAATCTTTTTTCGCGCCGCTTAAAATCTGTTGCAGATTTTCCAAAACGTAGCGCGTGTTTTCTTCAAACGCGGCGGAACGGCGACAGACCTGCAAATAATTTTGTCCGATGCCGGTTTCCGGCAGCAGCGCGTCGGCGCAGTTTTCGCTGCCGAAACGTTCCCACGCTTCGTTGACGGCAACGATTTCACCGTCTTTGTTGACGACTGCGATGTGCGCCGCGAGCGAATCGAGAATCGTCCGTGTGAACATTTCGCTGTCGCTCGATTTTTTTTCCGACAGCTCGCGGCGCTCGCCTTCGGCGATTAAATCGCGGTTGATTTTCGACAGTTCGGCGGTTCTTTCCTCGACGCGGCGTTCAAGTTCCCGGTTCGTTTCCTTTAAATCGTCTTCGACGCGGGCGCGTTTGCCGATTTCACGAAAAATAGCTAAATTCGCTAGTCCCAATGACAAAACTCCGGCGATGCCGGCGAGATACAGCATTCGGTAGGTGTTTTGCAGATTCATTTCGAGTTCGGCTTCGCGCTGCGCCAGCAGCGCTCTTTCTTCGCTCTCCATTTCGCTGATTAAACTTCGCACTTCGCTCATCAATTCTCTGCCGCGATTGAGCGCTAGATTTGCCTGCACCTGTTCGAGGGTCTGCGTGCGGCGCAATTCGACTGCCGCCTGCAAAACGGCGAGTCTTTCGCGGGCTGTATTTTCCAGCCTTAAAACTCGTTCTGTCTGCGCCGAGTTATCCGCCGTCAGATTATGCAGACGCGCAAGTCTGCTGCCGATTTCTTGCTGCGCGCGGTTATACGGCTCTAAAACGGTTTCGTCCGCCGTAATGAGAAATCCGCGCGAGCCGGTTTCGGCGTCAAGCATCAGATTGAGCGTATCATCGAGTTGATTGATGACTTCGTGCGTGTGTTTTTCCCATTTCAGCGCCTCGCCGAGCGCGTTCATACTGCGAAAGGCGAAAACCACGATGACTATCAGCAGCAAGGTGGCGATGGCGAAAACAAGCGGAATTTGTCTTTCAAGCGTCAGCTTCATAAGTTCTTTCGTTTAAGCGATGTGTTCGGTTTAGGGGCGGAATTATTAAACCGCACTTTCCTCCAATTTTACAAGCGGTAACCGCAGTCAGACAACGGCGGAAAACGCAATCGCGCCCCCTGAACCGCGCGATGTTTGCAACTTTTTCATTCGGAAGCGCAACTTTTTCGCCAAATCGTTGCGCCCGGCTTCAGATGTTGTAAAATATCTTTATAAATTATGGAAACGAAAAATACAGAAACGGCAACTTTGGGAGCGGGTTGTTTTTGGTGCGTCGAAGCAGTCTTCGACGATTTGCGCGGCGTCGAATCGGTCGAATCGGGTTATTCGGGCGGGCATACGGAAAATCCGACTTACCAGCAAGTTTGCTCTGAAACAACTGGACACGCCGAAGTGGCAAACGTAAGCTTTGACCCGCAAGAAATTTCATTCAAGGAAATTTTGCAGGTTTTCTTCGCCGTTCACGACCCGACGACTCTCAACCGGCAGGGCAACGATGTCGGTTCATCCTATCGTTCGGCGATTTTTTATCACGACGAAAATCAAAAACGAATCGCCGAAGAAGTTATTAAAGAAGTGACGGCGGAAGGAGTTTATGATAAACCGATTGTAACGGAAGTTACGCCTTTCGATAAATTCTACATTGCGGAAAATTATCACCAAGAGTATTTCGCCAATAATCCAAATCAGCCATATTGCGCGGCGGTTGTGGCGCCGAAGGTGGCGAAGTTCCGGCAGAAATTTGTGAACCGATTGAAAAAATAGTTTGCGGCTGAAAACCATTTCACAACGTCGTTCGTAAAAACGCATAGAGTTTTCTAGATTTAAGGAGAAATACTATGCGACTTTTACGGACGATTTTCTTTACGGCGCTCGCCCTTTTAATTTTATCCATTTCCGCTCGTTCGATTTTCCCTCAGGAAAAGAACTCGCTGCTGATCGTGCTGAACAAAAACGAAGCGAACTTAGCGATTCTCGACGCGGCGACGATGAAGATTTTGGGCAAAGTTCTGGTCGGCGATTCGCCGCACGAAGTCGTTATCGCGGTGGACGGCAAGCGCGCCTATGTCGCCAATTACGGAGCGCAAACGCCCGGAAATTCCATTTCGATAATTGATTTGGTCGGTAGAAAGGAAATCAAGCGAATTGACACGGGAGGATTTCTGCGTCCGCACGGTATTGTCGAAATGGACGGCAACATTTATTTTACTTCGGAGACGAGCCGCACCGTCGCGCGTTATAATCCCGCCAAAGACGCAATTGATTGGGCGATGGGAACCGGACAATCGGCGACGCATATGCTGGTTATCTCAACCGATAAAAAGCGTCTGTTCACGGCGAATATCGCATCGGACACGGTGACGGCGATAAATTTGGGCGCGCCGCCGAATGCGCAGAACATCACGCAAATTGCGGTCGGTAAACAGCCGGAAGCGATTGACATTTCACCTGACGGCAGAGAAGTTTGGGTCGGTCTCAACGCCGAGGGCGCGATTGACATTGTTGACACGGCAACGAATAAATTCAAAGAAAAAATCAAACTCGGCGAACGCCCGTATCGCGTCGAGTTCACGCCTGACGGCAAACGGGTTTTCGCTACACTGCCGAACACGAAAGAAATCGTCGTGCTTGACGCGGCGACGCGCAAAGAGATCAAGCGGATGAAATTAGAGAGCGTGCCTTTGGGATTAGTTTTTTCACCCGACGGAAAAACGGCATTCGCGTCTGTCGTGCAAACCGACGGCGTTTTGAAGATTGACGCGGAAAAATACGAAGTATTGGGAAGAGCGGAAACCGGCAACGCGCCGGACGGCTTGGCTTGGGCGACGGTAAATTAGAAAAAAAGATTCAACCGCGAAATAACACGGAGCAACACGAAATAAATCAAAAATTCTTTTCGTGTTGCTCCGTGTTATTTCGCGGTTATTTTTATTCTTCCGTTTTATTTTTCTTCGGGAATTTCCTTAGAATTGCCGCGTTCCAATTTGGCGAAGCGTGAAGTGGCTAACCATTCGGGCATCGCCGCGCCGTCGGAAATTCTAAGACCCATAATTCCCATCACGACTGCAACCGTTTTCGCACCGCTCCAATCCCAATCGTTTCTGATGACATCGCCGATGTTGTGATAATCGGTTTTTTCCCACTCCTTGCTGCGGTCAATCCATTTTTTCGGGTCGCCTTCGGGCGCGCCCAAAAGCATCAGCGCGGGAACGCCTTTTTCGACAAACGAATAATGATCAGAGCGGTAAAAAATCTTTTCTTCGGGCATCGGATCGGCGATAACTTTGATGCCGAACGCCGCGGAGACATCGGCGAGCATCGCGCCCAAACTCGAATGCTCCGCGCCGAAGCCGACGAAGGTTTTGACCGGCGCGTAAACTTCCGTGCCGACGCCGTCGAGATTCAAATTCGCCGCTACTTGTTTGATTTTCCAGGTCGGATTCTTTGCCCAATACTTCGAGCCGTATAGCCCGTATTCTTCCCCGGTGACGGCGAGAAAAATCATCGAGCGTTTCGGTTTAACGTCCATTTTTGAATACGCTTCGGCGACCGCCAGCATTTCCGCCACGCCGAGCGCGTTGTCTGCCGCGCCCGGATAAATCTTGCCGTTCTCCATCCCGTATGCGTCGTAGTGCGCCGAAAACAAAACGGCTTCGGCTTTGAGCGTCGCGTCAGCCCCTTCGAGGTAGCCAACGACGTTGCTGCCCGCGCCTTTGGTGGTTTTCGATTTCTTGACGACTTTGGCTGATTGATTGAGTTTTATCGGTTTGAAGGTATTTTCTTCGGCTTGTTTCAGCGCGTCTTTGAAAGTCGTGCCTGACTTAATGAAAAGTTTTTCGGCGGCTTTCCCGCTCGCCATCACGAGCGGCGGAATCGGAAAAGATTGGCTCTGCTCATCGCTCATCGAAATCTGCCGCCGGCTCAAATAATCAATGATCATTTCGTTTGAATCTTTTTCCCTGCCGTGCGGCAAGACGACGATTCCGGCAACGCCGTTTTTAACCAGACTGCCGAGAATCGCAAATTTCGCGTTGTTTTTCTCCCACGCTTCTTTAGGGATATTCGCGGGCGGACCGTCGAGCATCACGACGATTTTCCCCTTCATGTCAACGCCATCCAAATCGTTCCGGTTGATTGATTTCGCTTGAATGCCGTAAGCGATGAAAACCATCTCGCCGCCCGCGCTCTGATCTTCGTTAGAATAAGGAATGAAAGCGAAATCGCTGCCGAATTTATACGGCTCGTCGCCGACTTTGAACATCGTCTCCGTGGTGAAAACGGTTTCTTTGAAATCAATTTTCTGAAGAAAAGTTCCTTTATCGCCGAGCGGTTTCAAGCCGAATTTTTGAAAACGGTCAGCGATATAGTTAGCGGCTTTATCGCCGCCCGGCTGCATCGTGCCGCGTCCCTGCATTTCCGGGGCGGCAAGCGCGGCGGTGATTTCTTTAATCGTGCCGACGCTGATTCGTTCGGCGAGATTATTTTCCGTCGCCGAAAGTTTGGCGGGCGCAGTCGTCTGCGCGAATGTTTGCCCGAACAGCAGAAAGCTGATGAGCAGTAAAGCGGTCAGCGATGTCTGCCGACGCGAAACGCGTTGTTGTTTGAAATTCATAATCTTATTATTGACCTTTGTTACTGCAATAATTTTGTCGGTATTTTGAGTCGTAAATTCG
>CADCUR010000002.1 GCA_902805935.1 uncultured Pyrinomonadaceae bacterium | reverse complement strand
TTTTCCATTCGCAATCTTTGATTTTAAAGACTTCTTGATTTAATTGTCCGAGCGTGGCAATTCCGCCAAGTTTTTCAAATGTTGCAATCACTGCTTCATGTTGTTTCATAATTTATCACACAAAAATCGCGCCGCTTCTGGCAAACGGTTCGATGTAAGTGAATTCGCCCGCTAAAACTTCGCGCGGCAAACGTTTTTCAATCTCTGCAATTAACTGCGTTTTTCCGCCTGCCCATTTCAAAAATGGTTTCGCGTGTGATTTTTTCATTTTGAAAATCGAATTGATTAAGACATTTGTTAATGTGAAAAAAATTATAACAAATAGCGCGAAACGATTTGAAGACGCTAATTAAAAACCGCGAGAAATCAAAATCTTTAGCCTTTCAGATTATTTGAAATAGAATGACTATCGCCAGAGCGCGGAGAACTTGCCGAAAAAAAAGGTTTATCGGCTTTGGATTGAGGCTTTGGCGCGAATTACGTTAAAATATCTGCGGTATCATCGGCAAAATTTATGAATAATGTGACGAACGATTCGGACGAAGCGGCGCAGAAAGCTAAATCGGCGCGGACAATGCAAATTGTGTGGACGATTCTCATCCTGGTTTTCGCGGTCATTACCGCCTTTCGGCTTTACGGATGGGCAAACGGAACGGATAATCTGCGCGGGATTTTATCGCCGCTCGGAATGATTTTTGTCGGCGCGGGCGCGATTACTCGTCCGCGCAACCGAAATCTGTCGTATGTCTTGACAGGCATCGCGCTTGTTTTGGTAATCAGCGGATTGATTTTGATGTTCGTTTATTAATCCCGACGATATTTAGAGATGAAGAATTTAAAGTTTCGTAAAAGGACGAAAGATTATGTTGAGACAATTATTTGTTAGCGTTTTTGCGTTTTCGCTTTTATCAAATTTCGCTTATGCGCAGAGAGAGTTGGGCGCGCGTCCGACCGATTCGGGCGGCGTTTTGATGGCGGAGCAGGCGGCTTATGATGTGAAATCTTATGATTTGGCGGTGCGTCCGAACATTGAAGAGCAATCAATCAAAGGCGTTCTGACGGTGAACGCGTTAATCGTCAAACCGATTGATAAATTCGTGCTGGATTTAGATTACCCGTTTACGGTCGAGTCAGTTCAGCTTTTAACTAACGGAGCAAATCCGATTCCTTTAAAGTTTGAAAGGCGCGAAAGCAAAATCTGGATTTCTTTTCCGATGACTGTCAAGGCAGGCAAAACGGCTGAGGTGCGCGTCGCATATAGCGGCAAGCCGAAAGTCGCGCCGCGTCCGCCGTGGGTCGGCGGTTTCGTCTGGTCGAAAACGGCGGACGGCGCGCCGTGGTTTGCCACCGCCGTGCAGATGGACGGCGCGGATTTGTGGTTTCCCGTCAAAGACCATCCTTCGGACAAACCCGAAACGACCAGGTTGCATTTCACCGTTCCCGAACCGCTCGTCGCCGCTTCAAACGGCAAGCTGCAATCAATCGTCAAAAATGCGGACGGCACGCGCACTTATAACTGGTTTGTTTCGCAGCCGATTTCAAATTACAACATCGCGCTGAACGTCGCGCCGTATAAATTGCTGGAAGATAATGTGAAATCAATTTCGGGCGAGACGATTCCGATTCAATTCTATGTTCTGCCCGAACATTACGCCAAAGCGCAGTCGCTCGTTGATTTGACGAAAAAATACAACGCGTTTTACGAAGAATATCTCGGACCGTATCCGTTTCGCGCCGACAAAATCGGCATCGCCGAAACGCCGCATCTCGGAATGGAGCATCAATCAATTACGGCTTACGGCAACGAATTCAAATACAACGCAGACGGCGACGACTGGCTGATGCTTCACGAATTCGGACACGAATGGTGGGCGAATCTCGTGACCGGAAAAGACTGGAACGATTTTTGGATTCACGAAGGCTTTCAGTCGTTTATGGATACGTTTTACGTTGAAAAAACGAAAGGCAAAGCGGCGTATTTCGCGGCGATGGCGGCGCGTCAGAAAAATTTCAAAAACGTCAAACCCGTCGCGCCGCGCGAGCCGCGCACGACGACCGCGATGTACCTGCTGCCGCCCGATTTCACGAAAAGCGACGGCGACATCTACGGCAAGGGAGCGATGATTTTGCACACTCTGCGCTTTTATATCGGTGACGAAGCGTTTTTCAAGTCCTTGCGGCGAATGGCTTATCCGACCGCCGAAATGGAGAAAATCACCGACGGCAGACAAACTCGATTAGCGACGACCGACGAGTTTTTGAAAATCGCCGAACGGCAATCGGGCGTCAAACTCGATTGGTTTTTCGAGCTTTATCTGCGCCAGCCCGCGCTGCCGAAATTAGTTGCCGAGACACGCGGAAATCAATTGACTCTGCGCTGGAACGCGCCCGACAATCTGCCGTTTCCGATGCCCGTCGAAGTTTCAATCGGCGGCGCGACAAAGCGTTACGAAATGCCGAACGGAACCGTTACGATTCCGCTTCCGCGAGACGCTGAGTATGTGGTTGACCCGAACAGTTGGGTTTTGAAGATGCAGTAAAATTTGTTGAAACCGTTATTTGCGCGAGCAGAGGTGGAAAAACTTCAACCTCTGCTTTTTTGTTTTGGATAGCCGGGCAAAATAAAAACCGCAGTGTTCGGCAACGAAGAACGACGGCGGTTTTTGCCGGTAAGTAATTCTTTGTCAAAACGAAACTCGTTTAGTTTGCCGCGCCCGATTTAATCACGGATTCGGAGAATCGCTCCATTTCTTCAAGCTGAGGGCTACATTGCAGCAACAATAAATTAACGCCGACCGCTTCAAATTCGGCGACTTTTTGGGCAACTTTATCCGGCGTGCCTGTTAACCCCGAACGCAAGCCGCGATTCGAGACCGAATAATCTTCGAGAGAAACCTGTTGTTCGAGTTTTGTGTTGGCGAGCCAATCCTGATAATTGCCGTAGCCTGCCGCTGATTGTTTGACATCGGTGATGCGCTCCAATTCTTTTTTAACCTCCTGGTCGGAATCTCTGACAATAGCGTAACCGGCGACGCCGTAAATCATCGGCGGCAAGTTTAGCTTTTCGCGTCGGGCTTCCATATCGTCAATTTTCGTTTTGACTTTTTCGGGTTCGTCGCCGTGCATCACGTAAGCGTCGCACAGGCGCGCAATAGTATCTTTGGCTTTCTCCGATTCGCCGCCCGCGTAGATGACGGGTTTTTTAATCGGCTTCGGCTGCATTACGGCGTCTTCAATTCGATAATAATCGCCTGTAACCGAAAAATGGTCTTCTTTCCAAAGTTGGTCAACGATTTCGAGCCATTCGGCGGTTCTTGCGTAGCGGTCGTCGTGTTCGTCAAACTGCACGCCGTATTTTTTCGCCTCGCCCGCCCACCACGACGAGACGACGTTTAGAGACAGACGATTGCCGCCGCCGATGCGGTCAATGTTGGCGGCTTGTTTGGCGAGCAATGCTGGATTGTGAAAAGTCGGGCGCACGGCGACCATCAATTCGAGCGTATTTGTGACGGCGGTCAGCGCGGCGGCGGTTGACCATGCATCAAGCGAAGGCGCGTCAACGCCTTTGATGTCGTTTAAGTTCAGTTCGGCAATCAAACTCAAATCGAAACCGATTTCTTCCGAACGCTGCGCAAGTTTTTTGGTATATTCCCAACTCGCTTCCATCCGTTCGTCTTCGACGTTTCTCAGCCAACCGCCGAAGACCGGCATCCAATATCCGTAGCGCATTTTTCAATCTCCTGTTCGAGAAAATCTACAAGTTTTTCATGCGGGTCAAACCCGATTAAATTCGTGGCGTCAGCAACGAAATTCGACAGCGCGTTGATGTCGTAAAAAAGCGGTTCGCCCGTGCGGTCGTCAATCATATATTCGACGCCGCCGACATCAATTTTCGCCGCTGCGACAATGCGTTCAACCGTTTCGATAATTTCAGCAGGCGGCTCAAACGATTCGATACGCAAACCACTTGTCGGCGCATCGGTCAAACACATCTCGCCAACGGCGGAAATGCCGCTCGGTTGCGGCGCGTCTTCAATCTGGCAAATCTCCGCCGGGCATAAGTTGAAATTCTCGCCCTGCGGATAAATTTTTATCGCGTAAAGGTATTTGCCGCCGAGCGTCTCGACGCGGTTGATGTGTTCGCCCTTTTTGGGCACGAATTCCTGCACGAGAGCCGTCTGGTCAATTCCCAAATCAATCAAGTTTTCGTCCACCGCCGTCTGCAAATCCGTCGGTGAATCGAATTTAACGATTCCCGCGCCGCGCCCGCCGATGTTCGGTTTGATGATGACGGGGAACCGCAAATCTTTCGCCGCGTCAATCGCTTGCTCGGCTGAATTGATAACGCGCGTGTTTGGATATTTTACTCCGAGCGAATTGAACAGAGCGCACTGCAAGGCTTTTGAGATTTCGATTTGAAATGCGTCGTAACCGTTGACGACGCGCACGCCTTGCCGCTCTAAACTCGCCAACAATCCGCGCGTGTAGAAAATCGCGCTGCCGTGTCCGCGCAAGTAAGCCGACGCGCTCATCCGGTTGAAAAGAAGCGTGTATTTTTCCCCGCAATTTTCATTCGGATTATAAAAGTGACGCGCCGCGTCAATTTTTGCAAACGCTATTTCGCGCCGTTCGAGTTCGGCGAAAAGCGGGCGAAACCAGTCGGGGTGTTCGTAATAAACGGCGATTTGTTTTTTGTTCATCTTGCAAATCTGAAACGGAAAAACGTTGAAATTTTCCGCGGGCGCAAATTTTGTCTCGTTTGAATTTTAACACGAATGAAATTTAAAGCGCTTGAATGATAATATATTTGCAGACTTTGCGGAAACACAATCGAGCAGACCTATTTTGCCAAACACGACAACCGAATCCGGGACAAAATTTTTCAGCGACGGCGTGCGCGCGATGTTTCTCTCGACGCTCGCTTTTGCTTTGGCGAATGTTTTCGTCAAGCAAGTCGCCCATTTGCCGGCGATGGAAATCGTCTTTTTCCGGTGCGCGTTCGGCGTAATTTTTTGTTACGTCGGTTTGCGAAAAGCGAACGCGAGTCTGAAAGGCTCGAATAGAAAATTATTATTGATGCGCGGACTTTTCGGCACGACCGCGCTTTATCTTTTTTTCGTCACCGTGCAAAACATTCCGCTCGCCTCGGCGATGACGATTCAATATCTGTCGCCGATTTTCACGGCGATTATCGCCATTTTTCTGCTCAAAGAAAGCGTCAAAGCCGCGCAGTGGATTTTCTACGCCATCTCTTTCGCGGGCGTTTTGTTTATCGGGCAATTCGATTTGCGCGTGTCACCTTTTTATCTGGCGCTCGGCATCGCGTCGGCGTTCGGTTCGGGCGTGGCTTACAATCTGGTCAGAACTTTGCGCGAGCGCGAACATCCGCTGACGGTCGTGCTGCATTTTCAGCTCGTCGGTCTAATCGCCGGATTCGTCTTTACCGTTTTTAATTGGCGAACGCCCGGCGGCTGGGATTGGCTGTATCTTTTTTTAATCGGCGTATTCTCGCAGCTCGGACAGATTTTCTTGACGAGCGCGCTGCAAAAAGAGCGGGCGGCGAGCGTGGCAATCGTCAATTACACGGGCTTGATTTACGGTCTGCTCATCGGCTGGTTAGTTTTCGGCGAAGCGCAACCCATCGAATCTTTGGCGGGAATGATTCTGGTCGTCGTTGGCGTCGTTTTGAGCGTGATTTACAGCAAGCGGCGGCGAGATGTTGAGAGCATCGAATCAACGGCGGGTTAAAGGGCGAGCTTTGAATTTCAAGTTAAGTTTTTTGTTTTTCGACTTGAAACTTGAAACCCGAAACCCGAAACTAACTTTATGTCCAAAGAAAAAGTTTTAGCGTTGATTTTGGCGGGCGGAAAAGGCGGGCGGCTCGGACTTTTAACCGACAACAAGGCGAAGCCCGTAATGCCGTTCGGCGGTTCATATCGTTTGATTGATTTCGCTTTGAGCAACTGCGTCAACAGCGGTATTTCCGACGTTTGGGTCATCGAACAATACGAGCTGCATTCGCTGAACGAGCATCTCGCCAACGGCAGACCTTGGGATTTGGACCGAACTTACGGCGGGTTGCAGGTTTTGCCGCCGTTTGAAAACGAATCGGACAAAGACGGTTTCGCGCACGGCAACGCCGACGCGATTTACCGGCACATTGATTTTATAAGTGAATTCAATCCCGACATTCTCCTTGTTTTAAGCGCCGACCACGTTTATAAAATGGATTTCCGCGACGCGATAGAAACGCATTTGCAGAAACGAGCGTCGGTCACGATGGTGACGACGCGCCTGCCGAAAGGCGAAACGGCTTCGCGTTTCGGCGTGGTTGACGCCGATAAAAACGGGCGAATTGTGAAATTCGATTACAAACCCGACGCGCCGGAAAACGATTTGGTGACGACCGAAATTTTCGTTTACGATGCCAAGCTGTTAGTCAAAACGCTCAAACATCTGAACGAAAAAAACGAGAAAATCAAAGATTACGGACACGAACTGTTGCCGCATCTGGTCGCGGAAGGAAATGCCTTTGAGCATCGTCTGGTCGGTTACTGGCGCGATGTCGGGACGATTGAAAGCTACTGGCAGACGCAGATGGATTTGCTCGACGAAAAAGAGCGTTTGTTTTTCGACGACGAGCATTGGCGAATTTTAACGCTCGCCGCGCAGCGCGTTCCGGCTTTTATATACAAATCGGCTGACGTGACAAACAGTTTGATTTCCTCCGGCTCGCGCATCAGCGGAACGGTTTCGCGCTCGGTTCTCAGCGCGGGCGTGACGGTTGAAAAGGGCGCCGATGTTTCCGATTCAATCGTTTTGCCAGACGCGACAATTGAAAAAGGCGTGACGATAAAGCGCGTCGTCGTTGACGCGGGCGTCAAAGTCAGCCGGGAAAAAGCGGCGAAAATCGAAGAAGCCAGAAGCAAACACAAAAACGCCATCGTCGTTGTCGGGAAGCGCAAAATCCAAAACGCGCGTGAAATAGAAAGTTAAATTTCCGCATCCGAGTTTCGCTACAACCGCGAACTCAAAACCTTGCCGGTTCGTAACGAAAGCGAGTATGAATGAAACGAAAATCAAAGCGGTCGTCCTCACCGTCAGCGATTCTCGCGCCGAAGCGACTGACGTTTCGGGCGCAACTTTGGTCAAACTGTTGATCGGCAGCGGCGCGGAAATCGTCGAGAAAATCATCGTGTCAGACGATTACGAAACTCTGCGCCAAACGCTTCTTGATTTGACCGAGCGCGAAGCTGTGAATTTAATCGTGACATCAGGCGGAACCGGTTTTGCGCCGCGCGACAACACGCCGGAGGCAACCCGTTCGGTCATCGAACGCGAAGCACAGGGTTTGGCGGAAGCGATGCGCTTTGAGACGGCGAAAAAAACGCCGACGGCGATTCTTTCGCGCGCCGTCTGCGGAATTCGCAATTCAACTTTAATTATAAATCTGCCCGGCTCGCCGAAAGGCGTCGTCGAATGTTTTGAAGTTATCAAACCGGTTCTGCCGCACGCGATAAATCTTTTGGCAGGGAAAACAAAACATTGAAAATTTAGCCGCGAACGAATACAAAACTTCACGAAATAAAAATAAAATTAATCAATCTTTTATTTTTATTTTGTGTTCCTTCGTGTTCGTTCGCGGCTAATTTATTTCTGAATTGATTTCTGGACAAACAGCGATGCGTCGTCTTTTAATTTCCGCAGCGAGTTTTTTTCGATATACATCATATGTCCGGCTTCGTAATACGCGACCGAAACGTTTCGTCTGAGCTGCGGGTCGAGATTCATCGCCGCCAAAGTGTATTCGGTGGCGAAATACGGCGTCGCCATATCGTAATAACCGCTCGCCACGAAAATTCTCATATACGGATTTTTCTGCATCGCGCTTTGCAGACTCGCCGCCGTGTTCGTGTAGCCTTGACTGTTCACGTTCCAATTCCACGGCGCGGAAATTCCGCCGCCTAAGATGTAGTATTCCAGATCAGTTTTGAAACCTAAATCGCGGCGCACGTAATCGTTAAACGCGGCGGTGTATGGCGGGCGAATCGCGTTCATACTCGGGTCGGTTTCCGGGTTGTCGGTTGCCGCGCTGCGGTCAATGCCGGTAAAGCGGCTGTCGAGTCTGCCGGTCGTGCGCCGCTGGTCGCGCAGCAATTCTTTGTTGAACGCGTCCAAATCAACGCGGAAATTGCTTTGCTCGACAAACGCTTTTGGCAAGCCGGAATAACGGCTGAATCGCTCCGCCAAACTTTGTCTTTCCGTCTGGCTCATTCTATCGCTTCTGACAAGCGCGGGCGCGTATTCGCCGATCGCCCAATTTTCCGATTCTTCCAAAACTTGTTTGAGCGGCTTGCTCTGCAAATCGGCGGGCAACTGTTTGTGATACCACGCCGTTGCCGTGTAAGACGGAAAAATCAAAGGGTAAGTAACATCGTTGCCTTCGGCGAAACGAATCGTTTGAAAATTCAAGACCGATGAGACGAGCAGAATTCCGTTCAGCCCGATGCCGCGCTCGAACAGATGATTCGAGAGTCCGGCGGCGCGCGCCGTGCCGTAGCTTTCGCCGACCAGAAACAGCGGCGAACTCCAGCGCGCTTCGCGTCCTAGGTACATTCGGATAAATTCGCCGACCGATTCGACATCGCCGTTGACCGAGAAAAATTTGCTCGCCGCCTCTGGTTTCGTCGCCCGCGAGTAACCCGTGCCGACCGGATCAATAAAAACCAAATCCGTTTCGGTCAGCCACGTTTGTTCGTTATCCGTGAGTTCGTATGGCGGCGGCGGCATCAAACCGTCGTCGAGCATTTTAACTCTTTTCGGACCCAACGCGCCCAAGTGGAGCCAGACCGAAGCCGAGCCGGGACCGCCGTTAAACGAAAACATCAGCGGGCGCGTTTTTGTATCGGTCGCGCCGTCCAAAACGTAAGCCATATAAAAAATCTTGGCTTCCGTCTCGCCCGATTGCGCGTTGCGAATCGGCATAAAGCCGGTCGTCGCCGTGTAATTTAGTTGTCGCCCGCCCGCCCGAATCGAATGTTTCGTCACCGATGCCGGTTCGTCGAGCATCTGCACAATCGGCATCGGCGACGGTCGCGGCGACGGCGTTTGCTGCGTTTGCGCCGCTGACGGTGACGTTTGAAAAAGTAAGAGAAACGATAGAAAAATTGTTGACAACATAATTTTATGGAACGCCGTCATCGCGGGCGGCAGGAAGCGGTTGCCCGCGATAACGGCGGTTCGTTTAAGATTCGGATTCGATGCGTTTTAACAAATCCGGCTGCTCGCCTTCAAATTTTAAGTGATGCTGTTTGTCTTCATCAGAAAAATTTACGTTCATTTGCAGATGCCCGCAGCGAACGCAAGCCGCGGCGGAGATTTTTCGCACGCCGATGCCGAAGACGGCTTTCCACATCGAAACGTCGAGCGGTTTGAAAGTGAATTTCGTTCCGCCCGCTTCGTCGAGAATTTTCCCTTCGATAATGTTTGTGCTGCCGCACGCAATACAATTCATTCTTTGAGTGTGCTTTTCGAGGCAGAAGCCCGCACGAAGTTAAGGACGCACATTTTACGGCTTTACTTCGTGCGGGCTTCTGCCTTACCTGGTTACTTCGCTCACGACTTGCCCGTTGATTATTGTTCCCGTGCAGTGCGTCGTGTATTCAAACGGATCGCCGTCATACATCGCCAAATCCGCGTCTTTACCTTTAACGAGCGAACCGATACGGCTGTCAAGACCTAAAATTTTCGCCGCGTCAATCGTGATTGTCGCCAAAGCGTCGCGCATCGAAAGCCCGTTTGCCGCCGCGACGCCGGCTTCAAAAAGCACGACGCGCGTTTTCGGCACGTAGCTTTCATAACCGCTTTGCAACGCAACCGTGATTCCCGCCGCTTTGAGTTTGGCAGCGGTCGTCATCGCAAGGCTCTCCATTTCGCCGCCCGCGCGATACATCGTCGGGTGAATGATGACCGGGAAGCCCGACGCTTTGATTTCGTCCGTCACCACAAATGCTTCCGCGGCGCCGTCGAAAACGATTCGGATGTTAAATTCCTTAGCGATTCTGAGAGCGGTCATTATGTCTTGTGCGCGATGCGCCGTGACGAGCAGCGGAATCTCGCGGCGGACGACGCGCTGCATCATTTCGCCGCGCAGTTCGCCCGGCGGTTTCTGGTCGGATTTTTTATCCGCGTCTTGTTTGCGGACGGCTTCCGACGCTTTGATTAATTCGGCGCGCAGCATCGCGGCTTGTTTGGCGCGCGTGCCGGGCGCGCGTCCGCCGCCGGCATTTGCGCTGTCGCCGATAGTGACGGCAATCATCGCCGTCGGAAGAATCGCCGCCGCGTCCGCCGTTTTGCCGAACGTTTTGGCAATCATCGTTTGACCGGAAACGAGCGCGCCCGGCGCGTGTCCGGTGTGAATCGTCGTCACGCCGAATTCTCGCACCCATTCGATTAATCTTTCTTGCGGGTTATACGAATCAATGGCGCGCAGTTCCGGCTGCATCGGCGAGGAAGCGTCGAGCGCCATCTGGTCGTGCGGCTGATTCATATAACCCGCCAGACCGATAACCGTACGCGCGTCAATCAAACCGGGCGTGACGACTTTCGCGTTTATCACGCGGTAATTATTGGGGATTTTGATTTGCGTTGCCGCGCCGACAGCTTCGATTTTGCCGTCTTTAATTAAAACCACGCCGTTCGCCAACGGCTGTTCGCTCGCCATCGTCCACACGGTTTCGCCTTTGACGGCAATCTGCGCCTGAATTGTTGAGAAAGACGAAAGAAAAACTAAAGCAATGACGAAAACAAGCAAAAATAATTTAACTGCTGCTGAACGCAGATTCACGCCGATTAATTCATAATTCGTAATTCGTAATTCGTAATTCATTTTTGTTGTCCTCCCAAATCGTCGTCGAAACAATCAATGTGAATTTCTTTATCGCTGCTCGCGCCGTAGCCGCCCGTTGCAATCAGCAAATCTTTCGCGTCCGAGCGGTCGAAAACCCGTTTGCCTTCAATCCACGTTTCCAAAACTTTAGTATAAACACTGAACGGGTCGCCGGATAAAACGATAAAATCTGCATCTTTGCCGACCTCTAACGAGCCGACGCGCGTTTGCAAATCGAGCATAATCGCGTTCGCCATCGTCATTCCGTAGAGAGCTTTTTCCCTCGACATTCCGGCGCGCACGGCGAGTCCCGCCGAGCGCAGAAAATGGCGCGAATCGGTGATGTAGTCGTCGGTGTGAAAGCCGACGAGCGCGCCCGCCTTTTCGAGCGCCGCGCCGTTCGTATAACTGACATCGAGCGTTTCGAGTTTGCCGCCCGGACTGTCAATCAAAATTACCGAAGAGGAAACTTTGGCGCGCGCGATTTCGTCGGCGACTTTCCACGCTTCGGAGACGTGCTGGAGAACGACTTTGAAACCGAATTCTTTTTGCAGGCGCAGAACCGTCATAATGTCGTCGTGCCGGTGCGTGTGGAAATGCACGACCCTTTTGCCGTCGAGCGCTTCGACGAGCGCTTCCATCGCCAAATCGCGCGGCGGCAATTTCGATTTATCAGTTCCGGCGCGGCGGACTTTTTCGCGGTAATCCTGCGCCTTTAAAAATTGTTCGCGGACGAGCGCGGCGGATTTCGAGCGCGTGCCGGGAAAATTTCCGCCGCCCGTGCGCAGCGGATTCGTGCCGTTGGCGAATTTAATTCCGCCCGCGTAAACGCCGTTTCGGTCATAAATCAAAAGGTCTTCAATCGCGTTCGCGCCGTCGCGCAACTTTAAATAAAGCGTCTGTCCGCTGTTCAGATGACCTGAGCCGGGCATCACATTAACGGTCGTAATGCCGCCCGCTTGAGCGCGCTGCAAACTCGAAGCGCGAACGTTGACCGAATCGAGCAGACGAACTTCCGGCTGAATCGGCGCCGAGCCGTCCGCGCCTGCGCCTTCGCCGATGTGACTGTGCGAATCAACCAGACCGGGCATAATCGTTTTGCCCTGCGCGTCAATCGTTACCACGTCCGACGACAGCCGAACGGTTCTGGCGTCGCCGACTGCCGTGATTTTGCCGTTTTGAACGAGGAGAATGCCTTGCTCAATTGGCTGCCCGACAATCGGAACGATTCTGGCATTGATAAAAGCCGTCGGTTTTTCCTGCGCGTCGGTTGAATTGAAACACAACAGAAACAAGCCGATATAAATCAGATATTTTTTCATTTTTGGTTTTCCTCTTAAAGTCAGAAAAGAAGTGTGTATCTAAGTTGCAACGAAACGGCGACGCGTGTCAAGAATTCCGGCGCAAAAGCGAGACACTGAGACGATTAGACAATACGAGACTTTGCAGCGCTATTGTTCTTTTGTCTCATCGTCTCAACGTCTCGCCGTCTCATTGTCGCTTTTTCCGTTGACTGGCAAAACGACGGAAAATGTCGTTCCGCTTTCGCCGTTTGGCGCGACTTCGATTTTGCCGCCGTGCGCCGTGACGATTCCGTAACAGACCGCCAAACCTAAACCCGTTCCTTTACCGGTTTGTTTGGTCGTAAAAAACGGGTCGAAAATTTGTTTGAGATTGCCGGGGTCAATGCCCGTGCCGCTGTCGGCGATTTCGATTACAATTTCGTTGTTCGAGTTAAAAGTTTTGATTAACAACTCGCCGCCGCCGGGCATGGCGTCGCGCGCGTTAAGGAAAAGATTGAGAAAAACCTGCTGCAATTGGTCGTTGTCCGCCGAAATCTCCGGCAGATTCGTCGTCAACGTTTTTTTCAGACGAAGATTTTGAAACGATTTATCAAAGCTCGCTAGCCGCAAGCTCGTTTCGATTACGGCATTGATATTAACTGCGCTCTGAGCGGCAGGACGCACGCGCGCAAAATCCATCATATCTTTTGTCACTTGCGTGATGCGGCTTATCTGTGCGGAAATCAGTTTGAGTTTTTCCGAATTTTCCGCGTCCAGATTTTTATTTGCCTGCATCATCTGAATCAAAGACGAAATCGAGGCGAGCGGATTGTTGACTTCGTGCGCGACTCCGGCGGCGAGCGTTCCCATCGCGGCGAGCTTTTCCGTGCGAATCAACTGTTCGTTCAATTGCCTGAGTTGTTCGATGTCGCTCGCCATTTTTCGGCTCATCTCGTTAAACGATTCGGCGAGCAGACCGATTTCGTCGTTGCTTTTGCGCAAATCCACTTCGGTTCCGTATTCGCCGTTCGTCACCTGCACGGCGGCGACCGTAATGCGACCAATCGGGCGCGAAAACGTGCGCACGATTAAAAGCACGAGAACGAGATTCGGCACGAGCGCCGAGACGACGCTAAAGACCAAATATTTGCGCCACGCATCAAACGTCATTCCGTCGCGGAAAGCCCACCAGACAATCGGGATTTGAAAAATGATGAAACTCATAATCGCAACGGTGGCGATGGTCAAAGCGATTTTGTAAGCAATCGGAAAAAGTCGGAATTGATCGAGCGCACTCTGCAAGGAAAAAAGTTGGAAATTGGAAATGGCGTAGGCGTAAATCAAAACGCCGGGCAAAACGAATATCGCGCTGAACGGCAGAAAATCGTAAACGCCCCAAAACGGCAGCACGATATTCGCCAGCGTTTTCAAAACGCCGGTGATGCCGACTGCCCACAAAACGGCGCCGATTTGCTGACCTTTTTGCGTGCCTCGATATTTTCCGTATTTTCGGTAAAGAATGATTGCGCCGTAGGCGAAAACAAAATAAACGTAACCGACAAAGACGTAGGCAAGCGGCGCAAGATCAATCTCGAATTGATTGTTTTCAAATCCGACTCGCCGCCACAACAGTCCGAACGCAGCGGTGGGAATTAAAACGATGCCTGGCGCGAAAAGAACGGCGGCTTTGCCGCGCGGCGTGCGCGAGTTTTCGGGAAACACCCAGGCGAAGACGACCAGCGCGCACTGCATCAAAAGCGCGATGATAAAACTCGCCGAAGCCCACCAGTCGGATGAGAGATTGCCGCCCTCGCGGAAATTCCAAAAAATCAAATCCTTGATCGTCCACAGCGCGAGAAAAGTGATGAAGGCGGCGAAAGTTTGATGAGCGCGATTGCGCGGATTGGCGACGAAAACGTAGAATCCGAGCGAAACCAACAGAAACAACGCGAATAGATGAAGAAGGACGAGCATTTACGTTTTGTTTTAGCCCGAAACGTTTGAAAAAGTAAAGCCCGATTATTTTCGTAAATTTATCGGTCGCCGATTCGCGCGCTCAGGGAAGAATTGTTTCTGAACGGTTGAAGGCTTCTGCGTAATATATTTCTGCTGATTTCGATTTTGATCCGTCTTTTTTGCCTTTTAAATAAAATGCTCGAATTTACAAATTATAAACCGAGAATGAAAGCGGAAATGATAAAAGTGATGCCGAAAGCAATCGGCAGAAAATGTTTGCGGTCAAGTTCGTCGCCTCGTTTGAGAAGGCGGTGAAAAACGGTAAACGCAGGCAAAGCGACGCTGCCGACCGCCGCGCCGAGAGCCGCGCCGAAAAATGCACCGATGACGAAAATGATGACGCCGCCCGCGCCGCCCGCCAGAATTCCCCACAGAATTCCGATGAACGGCAAAGCCGAAAGCATATACGACCACGAAGACTTTTCGAGTTCAAAGACGATTCGACCGATAACTCTGCCCGAAAAAAATCCGACCATCGCCGTGATTAGATTGATGACGGCAAGCACGCCGACGATCCAAAAATCCTCGCCACGAAAAATTCCTTTCTCGGCGAAAAACCGTACGAACATCGCCAGCGGCGGAAACGTGCCGAGCAGCAGTCCGAAAAAAGCGTAAGCTGCTTCAACCGATAAAGGATTTTTCATCAACGCCGCTTCGGTTTTTTCCCGTTCCGAACGATAGACGGATTTCTCGCGGGCAGTTTCGGCATTCGCGGCGAGCAGCGCGTCTAATCTTTGTTTCGCAAGCTCGGCATCGCTTTGAGCGCGGGCGAGGGATAGGCTGCTGGCTTGGCGGGCGACGGTTTGGGTGCTTCTGGTTTCCATAATTCATTCTCCGTTTTTACGACATTGATCCGCTTGCCGACGAGTTCTGAACGGGCAAACATTTTTTCGAGTTCATTTTGCGCGTCGAAATCCTTCAAAATCGAAACCAGTTTGATTGCCGATTGTTCGAGATTTTTTTCATCCGAACCGGACTTTAACAGTTGATCGGTTAAAAATAAAAAATCTTTTCGCGCTTCGGTTTGATGTAAGGAAAGTTTGTTTCGGTTGCGCCGGTTAAGACAAATCGCGCCGAGTTCGACGTTACTCGCTTGCGCGGCGCGGAGAAACTCTTCGTCCTCGACGCGGCTTTCTGCGGCGTTTGATTGATCGGCGAGAGTCAGCCCGACGTAACGCTCGATTGTTTCACGAAATTCATACACGGAAATTTTCAAATCGCTTTCCAAAAAAATTTTTTCGATTTGCTTTTGGATTGATTGAAGATTATTTCGTTTCGCGTCTGCCCCGGATGTTTTATTACTGAAGTTAAATAATGAAGGACTTTTCAATTCCGCGCTTCGGCTGAAAAATAAAAAAGCGGCGGGCAACCAAAAAATAAAGTTGATCAGCGTTTTAAGCCAGAGCAGTCTTGAATTGAAACCGCTTCGATGCTGCAAAAAATAGTAAACCCCAAACGGCGCGCCGCAGGCGAGATAAATTATAAAAAACTCAATAGCGTTCATCACGAATCTCGATTGTGCAACGGTCGTGCCGACTGCCGCGCCGATTCGCGCACGCGAACAATTCGCTGCCGCAGACGGGAAAATAAACAACTTGCGAAAATACTTGGAACAAAACCTCTCGCTCAGGCGTTTGAGAGAATTAGCAAAGCGCAAAACTTTTCTCAATCGCTTGGCAGATTGCAAAGTTAAAATCGCTCGGAAAAATTAAAAGCGAAAATTATTTTTCCAACTGTCAGAATGTTGGCATTGAAATTGCTAATGCGATAACGGGAAATCAAAAATGCTTGCGCGCAAGCATCGGAATCATACATAAAGGAAAATATAATAATGACAGCCAAAGCAAAGATAAAAGTAATCAAAAAAGGCGAAGCCAAAGAAATAGTCGAAGCTCCCATCAAAATCGAGATCAAGAAAAATCAAGCCGCTCGTGAAATGGTTTCGACCGTCACCAATTGGGTCAGCGATTTTCAGCAGCGCCGCCGCGACGAAACGAAACAGGCGATTGAAAAATTCTTTACCAATCAGCCGCAGACCAACGGCGTGTAATTTTTTCACACAGACTTCGGCGACGAAGCGGCAAATTGCCGCATTCGCAATATAACTAAAAGACAGTCAACCGTTGACTGTCTTTTTTGTTTGTTTCGTGTTCATAAAAAATTATGGAAAACTCGGCTGGACTGCCGAATCTGGTTTTGTGTTAAACTGCTTGAAAGATTCAAAACTAGTCGAAAATTATGCAGGGAAAAGTTTGTCTTATCACGGGCGCGAGCAGCGGCATCGGACGCGCCGCGGCACGTCTTTTCGGTGAAAACGATGCGAGCGTAGTCGCGCTCGGCAGAAACGAAAGGGAATTGAAATCTCTGCGCGAAGAGGTTCAGACGACCGGCGGAACTTTAAAAATCCAGCTCGCCGATGTGCTTGAGGCAACGCAAATCGAAAAAGTCGTCAACGAGACGATTGAAACCTTCGGTCAAATTGACGTTTTAGTGAATGCGGCGGGCATCATTTTGAACGGTTCTATTGAAAACACCGCGCTCGAAGATTGGGACAAAATGATGAACATCAATCTTCGCGCCGTTTTTTCGATGATGCAGAAATGCGTGCCGCATTTGGAGAAGACGAAGGGAAACGTCGTCAACGTCTCGAGCGTCGCCGGGCTGCGCGCTTTTCCGAACGTTTTGGCTTACTGCGTTTCCAAAGCCGCGATTGACCAATTGACTCGCTGTTCCGCGCTCGAACTCGCGCCGAAGGGCGTGCGCGTCAACGCGGTCAATCCGGGCGTCGTCGTCACCGCTTTGCACAAACGCGGCGGAATGGCTGACGAGGATTACCTGAATTTTTTGGAGCGTTCCAAAACGACGCATCCGATTGGGCGCGTCGGCACGCCCGTCGAAGTCGCCGAGCTGATTTATTATCTCGCGTCGGAAAAGGCTTCGTGGATCACCGGCGCGACTTATGAGATTGACGGCGGACGCGCTCAAACCTGCGCCAGGTGATTCGACTCTGAGTTGACAGATGAAACTTGAGCTTTTGCCCAGCACTTTTGATGAAAACGGAATGGCTTCGCCGCGCCAGCATCTATCGTGTTTCGTCGTTGACGACTGCGTAGCGATTGACGCGGGAAGTTTAGCGATGGCAGCTTCAGCGGCGCAGAAAAAACAAATCCGCGACGTTGTTCTAACGCACGCGCATCTCGATCACATCGCCGGACTGCCGCTGTTTATTGACGATTTGTTTTCGGGTTTGGAGGCGCCCGTTCGCGTTCACGCCGCGCCGGAAATTATCGAAACATTGGAGCGCGACATTTTTAACTGGGAAATCTACCCGCGTTTTTCCGAACTCGAAAACGCGAACGGAACAGCGGTAATGAAATACCAGCCGTTTGCCGTCGGCGAGGAGTTTTCGGTTAAACATCTGCGCCTAAAAGCCATCCGCGTCAACCACAAAGTTTCGAGCGTCGGCTTCGTCGTCTCAGATAATCAGATGAAGTTTGCCGTCAGCGGCGACACGGCGGAAACCGACGAATTCTGGCGTGTTTTAAACGCCGAAGAAAATCTCTCGGCGTTGCTTATCGAGTGCGCCTTGCCGAACGAACTCGAAGAATTGGCGCGCGCCGCTCATCATCTGACGCCGCGAATTTTGAAGCAGGAACTCGAGAAATTCAAACGCGAAGAATGTTCGATTTACGTCGTCAATATCAAACCGATGTATCGTGATGAAGTCGTCCGTCAAATCGGCGAATTAGAAATCGAAAACTTGCAAATCTTTGAAGTCGGGCAAATTTACGAATGGTAAATCTCAAAATGCTTTCGTAAAACTCGCGTAATTATAAAACGCTACGGATTTTCGCGGTTAAAATTTACCGCCTCAAATTCGCTTTCGCGGTGTTCGCCCGCAAATTCGTGCAGCGTGACACGCCCGTTGCGCAACACTTCCCGGACGCGAAAAGTTCTCTCTTCGCGGCTTTTGCCCGGCATTACTTCGGCGCGAAAGGTGATCGGCATTTCGGGTCGCGCCCAGACGCTCGGCGGATTTATTTTCACATTCGGTTTTTTAAATAAACTCATCGTTAATCGTGCCAGTCCTCTTCCGGCTTGTGTTTGGTTTTGCGCCGCGCCGGATTCGCTTTTTCTTCCGGCTTGTCTTTGCCGAATTTGCGGCTCGGCGGGGCGACCGGCTTGCGAATTGAGTCGAAAACCGGAAGCTCGGATTTTTTCTTTTTTCTGCCCGCCATACATTTGAAAATTACACGAGAAATCACGCCATGTCATCCGCCGATTTTCACTATTGACATCTACGGCGGAAAATCTCACTATAAATTACGTTTTTGCGTTGAATCGAGAGGAATTTAACGCCACGAAAATTCATTAGAGAGGAAACGAGATTTGAACCGAAAAGGCGATGACGAACATCAAATTCAAAAGTTTTCCGCCGCAAACCAAGGGCATTCTCCCGCCCGGCAGTTTCGCCGTCCGTTCTGGCTGACTGCCTCTAGCTACTACGTTTTGACAGCGGCAGCGGCGATTGCCTTTTTTTTTCTCGTCTGGGGCGTTTTTCACGAGGGCGACGAAGAAACGCCCTTGGTAGCGGCGGGCATCAGCGCGAGTCTGGTCTTGGGCAGCGCGGTTCTCTTGCGCGAAATTTTTTTGAGAAAAGCGAGAAACCGCTTTTTGCTAATCGAAAGAAACCTCGAACGAAACGCACAGCAAATTCCGCCGCGTTCGGCGAGAGACGCCAATAAACTCAGCGTTGAGAAAAACGCGGCAATCGTCAAAGACATTCAGCAAAAAAGCGAAGCCGCGCGGCTTTTGGGAAAAATGTCCGCTGGGCATCTGGAAGTTTTTGAAATCTGCAATCAGTATCTTTCGCTGACCGAAAAACAAATGGAAACCGTGGGAGTCGGTTCGCCGCGCATCGCCGGTCTGCGGCGCGGGCGCGAAATCGTCAGCGAGCTGCACCGACATCATTTATTGGCTTGGGCGGAAATCGAAACGCGGGCGCTGACGCAAAAAGCCAAAAACTATGTTACAATCTCCGAAAAATTAAATACGGCGCAAGAGGCTTTGACCGTATTGAATTCGGCTTTGCAGTTTTACCCGAACGAGACACGGTTGATCGAATCCGAAACGGTTTTGAATGATTTCATCGCTTCAATAAAAGTTTCGCACTGGATTGAACAAGCCGAGCGAGCGGCGTTTAAAGGCAACTCGAAACGCGCCGTCAGCCTCTATCGGGATGCGCTGTTTTTTCTCGACCGCGAGCAAGTTAAAGCTGAGGAACGCGACACAATCGCCGAGAAAATAAATTCCGAAATTGAATCGTTGCGCAAGCTGTCTGCGAAAAAAGAAATCAAAAAGGAAAGTGCCAAAAAGTTAAAAAATGATTAGTCAAAGATGTCCGAGATGCGCCAGTAAACGAATCAGACGCGGTTACCGCCCAACGTCGTTTTTCTCGAAAATTTTCTTTCGGTATAATTTGCTGTGCGATGGCTGCAACTGGGAATTTAAAGGTTTCGCCGTTCCCGGCACGGTGACGAATAAGCCGACGAAAAATCCCAAAAACAAAGGCGCGTCTAAAGACGAAGGCAAAGTCCGCGCTTGATAAGCCGCGGTAAAAAAGAAATTCGCAGTTTAATTTTTATCGTCGTCTTGACCTGATTCTGATTTTTTGCAGCACGGCATAAGCATTATTTTATGTAATGAAAAGTCGAAAGTTTTATCTTTTCTCACTCATTCTGCTTTGCGTCGCTTTCCGGCAAAGTTCAATTTCAGCGCAAACGCCGACTCCGTTGCCCGCCGCCATCGCCGCTCAAAACACCGTCGAAACGCGTAAAGCCGAAACAGATTTGATTCATCAAGGCGATTTAATTGACGTTGATGTCATCGGCAGCGTCAGATACGACTGGCGCGGAAAAATCAATCCTGAGGGTTTTCTGGACGGCGTCGAATACGCCGAAAATCCGATTTACGCTCTTTGCCGAAGCGAACAGCAAATCGCCGCGGCGGTCGCCCAAGCTTACGGCAAAATTTTCCGCCAGCCGAAAATCATCGTTAAAATTCTCGACCGCTCAAACCGCCCGCCGGCGGTTATTTATGGCGCGGTCAAAACCCCGCAGCGTTTTCAAATAAGGCGTCCGGTTTACCTTAACGAACTGCTCGTCGCCGGTGGCGGTTTGACGGAAAAATCAAGCGGCGAAATACTGATTTTTCGCCCGGAAAGTCTGAGCTGCGCCGCGCCGATTGAAGAAAAAGCCGCAGCGACTGCCGACGGCGAGAAAAACCAGGGAAAATTTCTCACAGTCGGTCAAGACAGCGGCGGCGGCTCCAGTTACATCAACATCAAAATAAGCGATTTGCTGGCGGGCAAAAAAGAAGCGAATCCGCAAATTTTGAGCGGCGATATTATCACGGTCGTCGAAGCCGAACCGATCTACGTGACGGGCGGCGTCGTGAATCCGAAACAAATTTCTTCGAGAGCGCAGATTACTTTGAGCCGCGCCGTGGCGAGCGCGGGCGGCTTGACGAAAAACGCGAGTGCGGGAAAGGTAACGGTTTTCCGGCGCGAAGCCGGCGAGACGAAAGTAATCGAAACTGATTTAGAGCGAATAAAAGACGGTGAAGCCGAAGATTTAATTTTGCGTCCCTTCGATATTGTCGAAGTCGCGCAGACGGGGCGCGAAAAAACAAAATCTCCGCCGATTTTGAAAGCCTCCGAACCGGGCGAGAAAAAAATATCGAACCTGCCTTTAAGAGTAATTGACTGATTTTTCCATTTAAAACATTGTGAAGAATCAAAAAATCTGGTATTTATAAGGACTAGCCTCGACGAATTCGAGGAAAATTTACCAAAATTATGACGGGAAAACAAGGTAGTTACAGCCGCCGGACAATTGCGCTTTTTTGGCTGGCGCTGGTCGCCATCATCATCGGAGTTTTGATTTATCTGGAGCAAATCGCGCTTTTATACGTTTTGGCGACGCTTTCATTGGTGATCTTGCTTTTGATTGTCGGATTTGCCGATTTGGAAAAAGTCGGCAGAGACAATATCGAAAGTTTTGTCGGAAAGGAAAACAATTTATAACTTGTAATGTCGAAAACGCTTAAAATTTTTCTGGCTTGGCTGCTGTTAATCGGTTTCGCTGTGCCTTCGCCCGCATACTCGACGCAGTTTGCCGACAGCGGCGAGACGCTGCGGTTGCATTGGGCTGCGAAACTAATTCCGATTGCGTTTTCCAATTCTTTACTTAAACCGAATCCGTACATCAAACCGGACAGCGACATTCAGGGCGCGATTGAACGAAGCCTGGAGGCTTGGGAAAAAGCCGCCGACATCAAATTTCAAGTTTCTTGGACGGATAAACAAACAATCAGCCCGACCGGAAAATCCGGCGACGGCGTAAGTTTGGTGACGATTGCCCAAACGCCGGAAAATCTTTTGATGTTCGGAGAGGACGCGAACACGGTTTCCGCCCGCACGCGAATTTTTTTCAACCGCAAAGGCTACATTAACGAAGCCGACATCGTGCTGAATCCATACGAGCAATTTTCCACCGACGGCTCGTTCGGAACTTTCGATTTTGAAGCGACGCTGATCCACGAAATCGGACATCTTTTGGGACTTGATCACTCTTCGGTGACGGGCGCGACGATGCACGAGCATCAAGGGAAAAACGGCGTCTATAATTTACCGGCTTTCAGTTCGCGCACCTTAGCCGAAGACGATTTAGCCGGAATCCGCGCCATTTATGGCGCAAGTTCCGCCGAAGACGATTGCTGCGGAACTCTTGCCGGCAAACTTTCCCAGGCGGGCGGTAAGGGAGCGAAGAATTTTCAGGTTTGGGCGGAAGAAGCCGAAAGCGGACGCCTCGCCGCCGGAGTTTTGACGAACGCTGACGGAGTTTACCGCGTCGAAGGTTTACAAAGCGGACAATACCGAGTTTACACGCAGGATTTCGGCGGCGAAATCGGTAAATCCTTCTCGGTCGAAGAACTCGGCGCAGTCAATATTGTAACGGGAAAAAATCAAACTATATCGAAAAAATTAAAATCTTCAACGAAGGATTTCGATGTGCGCTACGTCGGCTTTAACGCGCAAGTTTCCGAACTCGCTGTGCCGGTCAACGGCGGTAAATCATATTTGATTTATGTCGGCGGCAAAAATCTGGATTCCAATATAGTCTCAATCGGTTTTAACTCGCCATATATCAGCGTTACTCCGAAAAGTTTAACCGATCATAAATACGGCGGGGACATTTCGGTGATTAGTTTCGAGGTCAACGTCGCTCCTGAAACTCCGCTCGGCGAATACAGTTTTTTTATCAAATCCGAAAGCGGAGCGGCGGAATTTGCCGTCGGAAGTTTGACGGTCGAGACTTTCGTCAATTCGTGGAATAGCCATCTGTTATCGCTGCGTGATTAACCATAAAAAACATTTAGTTTAAATTTGCAATTCCGTTTTTTATGTGCATAATCTATAAATGTTCACCTCCCCGGTGAACATTTGGTCACGAGGGGTGAGGACTTGTGACCTAGGGGCGACGGAGTGGGAGACGTTGCCCTTTTAATTTTTTAAATCAAATCTGCCTTTCTCAAAAGTGAATGTTCAATTGTATTGAAGCAAAACCCGGTTTGGGTTAAAGACAACTTTAAAAAGAAAGAAAAGAACGCAATCAAAAGAAGATACGGGCAAATTTGTTTCGAGAAACGATTAGCCAAAAAAATACAAAAGGTTTTTCAGTATATTTTTCAATATATACTGCTTTCTATTTCTTAGTTGTAGGTTTTTCCCGTCTGAGCGATTTCCGCGCCTGCGCCATTTCCTTTTTTTGTTTTTCATCAGCGGTCGGGTATTGCGCGTGCAGAGATTTTAGTTTTGCCAAAATAATCGAAGCGACGGCGGCGCGGGCAAACCAGCGATGATTGTCGGGAATGATATGCCACGGCGCGATTTCAGTGCTGGTGCGCTCGAACGCTTCTTCGTAAACCTTCATATATTCGTCCCAATGCTCGCGGTCTTCGAGGTCTTCGCGCGAGAATTTCCAGCGTTTATCATTTCGCTCCATTCGTTCGAGAAGTTTTTCGCGCTGCTCGTCTTTTGAAAGATTGAGAAAAAATTTGAGCGTGTGAATGCCGTTGTCGAGCAGGTATTCTTCAAAGTTATTAATGTGGCGAAAGCGTTTTTCCCAAATGTCTTTTTTCATCGCCGCGCGCGGAAGTTTTTGTTGTTCGAGTTTTTCCGGGTGAATTCGCTCGACAATGACATGTTCGTAATAAGAACGATTGAAAATACCGATTTGACCGCGCGCCGGAACCGATTGCGCCGCATGCCGCAGATAATCGTGCTTGAGTTCTTTTTCGGTTTGCGCCTTGAACATTTTCATTTCGCAGCCCTGCGGATCGAGAGCCGACATTACATTTTTGATGGTCGCGTCTTTGCCCGCGCCGTCCATCGCTTGAAATACGACGAGCAAGCCGTTCGTTTCGTGCGCCATTAAAATGTCGTGGTATTTCGCCATTTCAGCAACGTCTTCTTGCATTCTCTCTTGCGCTTCTCGCTCAGAACCGAATCCGTTGGTAAAATCCGGGTCGAAATCTGCGAGCCGCTGCTTTTTGTCTGGTTGGTAGATAAATTGTTCGTGATTCATTTCCGCCGTTTCCTCCGTGAGTTCGGATGATTATATTATAGAACAAGTTACCAGTATAAAACACGCTCGCCGATTTCAGCGCGGTTAAAACTGACGGAAGTCACTGGATTGTAACAAGTCGAAACAATTTGGCAGCTTGGTAATAACTGAATTTTTCATCCTGCACGGCTTACAAAAGACCCCTAAGTAACCGAAATTTAGCAAAGACGTAACATTAATAATGGTAGCTGCTTTTCACATTTTTTATTTTCCTGTTTCGTCCTGCTTGCTAAATATTTTCGACAGGCGTATATTCCAATCTTTGACAACTTTTGCTGCCGAAGCCGTTTGACCGAAAGCGGCGTGGGGGAACCAAATTTTTGGGGCGTATCGTTTCGTAAAATGAAGAACACTTCCATTGTTCTAGCCCGTCAGCTAACCTCGCAGGCTTTTTGGAAGACAAGCCGTTTGGGATTAGTAGATTTAACGCGAAACCACAAATGCAAAGACTTGCGTTTGTGGTTTTTTGTTGTGAAAAATTTATGAGGAAAGCCGAAGTCACTTCGGATAATCGTTTCCGCCGCTGGCTGCTGAAAGGCGCGCAGGAACCGGAAGGTCCGCACGAAAAAGAGGGAACGCACCCGAAACATTCCTGGTGGAAGGTGATGTGTCTGACGGGCGTTGATTATTTTTCGACGCTCGGTTATCAGCCCGGCATAGCTTTTCTTGCGGCAGGCGCGTTGTCGCCGCTTGCAACCTGCGTGCTGGTTTTGCTGACGCTCTTCGGGGCGCTGCCGATGTATAAGCGCGTGGCGGAAGAAAGTCCGCACGGCGACGGCTCAATCTCGATGCTCGAACATTTGCTTTCGCGCTGGAAGGGGAAAATGTTCGTGCTGGCTTTGCTCGGTTTCGTCGCCACGAGTTTTATCATTACCATTACGCTCTCGGCGGCAGATGCGACCGCGCACATTATCGAAAATCCATTCGTCGAACATCATCTGCAATTTCTTCATCATGAAATTATCGTCACGCTCGTTTTAATCGGGTTTCTGGGCGCAGTTTTCTTAAAAGGATTTAACGAAGCAATCGGTATTGCTGTCGGAATCGTCGTCGTTTATTTGCTTTTGAACGTCGTCGTTATCATCACGGGTTTATACCAAATTTTTGCGGTTCAGCCAGAGGCTTTATCGAATTGGAGCGCGGCGCTCTGGGAACATCAGAATGTCAACGGAAATGTGTTTTTTATGATTCTCGCCGCGCTGATGCTTTTCCCTAGATTGGCGCTCGGTTTGTCGGGTTTTGAAACCGGCGTGGTCGTGATGCCGCTTATTAAAAGCGACGAAAAAATTTCGGAGGCGGAAAAATCTTCGATGCATCTTTCGAGACTGCCCGATGTCGAGCCGACCGCAAACCAGCAAAGACATCTCGAAGGGCGCATCCGCAATGGTAAAAAACTTTTAAGCGGCGCGGCTTTGATTATGAGCGTGATGCTTATCGGCAGCAGCATTATCACGACGATGCTGATTCCAGCGGAAAAATTTCAGCCCGGCGGCGAAGCCAGCGGACGCGCTTTATCTTATCTGGCGCACACTTACCGCGGCGAGCTTTTCGGCACGATTTACGACATCTCGACGATTTTGATTTTGTGGTTCGCGGGCGCGTCAGCGATGGCAGGACTTTTGAATATCGTGCCGCGTTATCTGCCGCGTTACGGAATGGCTCCCGATTGGGCGCGCGCGACTCGTCCGCTCGTCATTGTTTTTACGGCAATCGCCTTTGTGGTGACAATTCTTTTTGAGGCTGACGTTACCGCGCAGGGCGGAGCTTACGCGACCGGCGTGTTGATGCTGATGACATCGGCGGCGGTGGCAGTGACAATTTCAGCCAGGCAAAAAAAACAAAACAGGTGGATCGGCTTTGCGATTATCGCGGTCGTTTTTATTTATACGACCATCGTCAATATGGTTGAGCAGCCGAGCGGGATAAAAATCGCTTTGCTGTTTATTTTCGGAATCGTTATTTCGTCGTTCGTCTCCAGAGCCTTGCGAACGACCGAAGTTCGCATCGAAGGTCTCGAATTCGACGAAAAGGCGCGGGAGTTTATTGACGAGATGGCGCAGGGCGAAATCCGCATCGTCACGAACCGGCGCGAAACGGGCGATGTTGACGAGTATCGTTTTAAAGAACACGAAAAGCGCGTGGACAATCACATTCCGTCGAGCGACCCAATTGTCTTTTACGAAATCGAACTCGGCGACGCTTCGGATTTTACCGGAAAATTATACGTTCGCGGAGTTGATGTTGACGGCTATCGAATTTTGCGGACCGAAGCGCCGGCAGTTCCGAACGCCATCGCCGCCCTGCTGCTGCATCTGCGCGACACGACCGAAAAAATTCCGCACGTTTATTTCGGCTGGAGCGAAGGCAATCCAATTGCTTATTTGATTCGTTACATACTTTTTGGTGAAGGCGACACCGCACCAGTAACACGCGAAATTTTGCGCCAAGCCGAAGACAACCCTGAACTGCGTCCGAGCGTTCACGTCGGCGGATGAAAAGGGAAAAAAGGGAAAGGTGAAAAAGTTAAAAAGTTTTATTTGCTTATCATCAATTAACTTTTTATTCTTCACCATTTTTAGGTAACGGATTCATTTCCAGATAACATGAGCGGCAAAAGACGGGGCGACCTTGCGACGGGTAAAAGGGGACAGTTGTGTAGCCGCTGCACTTGGCGCAGTAAACGGCGACTTCGATTTTCTGTTTGATGCCCGTTTCGCTGGCGGCGATAATCGCGTTCAGGCGTTCGTTCTTCGCCTGTTTACATTCCTTGCAGCGTTTCGGCGGATTTCGCAGCCCTTTATCGCGGAAAAACATCTGCTCGCCGACCGACCAGACGAAATCGTTTTCGCAGTCGCTGCAGGCGATGTTTATATCTTCCAGCTCCGGCTGGTCAGCGAAAGTTTTGCGATTAAATTCTTTAAGATTGGTAGGCACGACCTTTATCACCGAGTTTTCCCTTGTAATTTTCAGCTTCAAAAATTGAATTGTTTGAAGAAACGAATTCAATTTAAAAACGTTTTTGTCAAATAAATGATTTCCGGTAAGTTCCGGCTTGAGATGCCGTTTGTTTATCGACTAAAAATTGATTTTGACTTAATTTGAAATTATAACTATCAGTCGGGCGTGTCAAGTTTTAACCGCCAAAACCGTGATATTAAGCGAACATTTTATTATAACTTTAAAAACCTATGAAAGTGTTAGTCGTCGGTTCGGGCGGGCGCGAACACGCGCTGTGCCGAACTTTCAAACAAAGCGAAAAAATAACGAAAATATTTTGCGCCGACGGCAATGCCGGAATCGCGCGCGTCGCCGAGCGCGTTAATATCAAGCCTGGCGAAATCGGCGCGCTCGCCCGTTTCGCGGTCGAAAACCGAATTGATTTGACCTTCGTCGGCGGCGAAACGGCGCTCGCGCTCGGCATCGTTGACGAGTTCGAGCGGCGCGGTTTAAAGATCGTCGGCGCAAGCAAGCAATCTGCGCGGCTTGAAGCCAGCAAATCTTTTGCGAAAGATTTTATGCGGCGGCATAACATCCCGACGGCTGGTTATGAAATTGCCGAATCGCCGCGCGAAGCTGTGGAGATTTTGCGAAGCGGGCGATTCGGCATTGAAGGCGCGCCGGTCGTCGTCAAAGCCGACGGTCTGGCGGCGGGCAAAGGCGTGGTCGTTGCCGCAAATCGCCTCGAAGCCGAGCGAGCGATAAACGAACTCGAAAATACGGTCGGAAAAGAAGCGGTTGAACGAATCGTTCTGGAAGAATGTCTGTTCGGCAAAGAAGTCTCGCTTTTGCTGTTCGCCGATGGCGAACACTTTGCGCTGATGCCGCCGGTGCGCGACCACAAACGCATTTACGAGAATGACGCGGGCGCGAACACGGGCGGCATGGGAACGATTGCCGACCCGAGTCTTTTATCAAAAGATGAAACCGCAAAAATCATCGGAGAAATCGTCGAGCCGACTATGCGCGGATGCCGGGAAGAAGGCTTTCCATTCCGCGGAATTTTATTTCTCGGCTTGATGATGACGCCCGACGGCGCGCGAGTTATCGAATACAACGCGCGTTTCGGCGACCCCGAGACGCAGGTGATTTTAGTTAAACTGAAAACTGATTTGGTTGAAATCTGTGAAGCGATTCTAAATCAAACGCTCGATGAAACGGCGGTCGAATGGGAAACAGGAAGCTCGGCTTGCGTTGTTCTCGCCGCCAGAGGTTATCCGCAAAAAGCGCAGACCGGCGACGTTATTTACGGTTTGGACAAAGAATTTACCGATGTCAATATCTTTCATGCGGGAACGGCGCAAGACGAGCGGGGAAATTACATTACGAACGGCGGACGAGTTTTGGGAGTGACGGCGAGCGCGGAAAATTTAAGCGAAGCGATTAAAAGAGCGTATCGCGCCGTCGGCGAAATAAGCTGGAACGGAATGCAGTATCGTCGCGATATCGGAAAATGATTTTTCACCGAATTTTGATTTTGCGATTAATAATTTCGTAAGGCGTTCTGGTAGCTGTCAAAATTCATCCGCATTTCTGTCAGAGAGTCGCCGCCGAATTTTTCGCGCATCGCGTTTGCCAGAACAATCGCCAGCATCGCTTCGCCGATGACGCCCGCCGCCGGAACCGCCGTTACGTCCGAGCGTTCAAACGACGCTGATTCTTCGTGCTTCGTGTCAATATCTATGGAGCGAAGCGGTTTTTTTAAGGTTGCAATCGGCTTTAGATAACCGCGTACTCTTAATTCTTCGCCGTTGGTGACGCCGCCTTCGAGACCGCCGGCGCGGTTTGTGGTTCGTTTAAAGTTATCGTATTCAAATCTGATTTCATCGTGAACGCGCGAGCCGGGAAGCGTTGCGTTTTCCACGCCGCTTCCGATTTCGACGGCTTTGACGGCTTGAATTGACATCAACGCCTGCGCGATGCGACCGTCTAATTTTTCGCTCCAGGAAACGTGCGAGCCCAAACCGACGGCGACGTTTTTTGCAACGACTTCAAAAATTCCCCCTAAAGTATCGCCTTCGGCTTTGGCTCGGTCTATCAGTTCAATCATTCGCCTTTCGGTTTCCGCGTCGGCGCATCTGAGCGGCGCGGTTTCGTCAATCGCATCTATTTCGCCGAATGTTTTCTCAAGCGGTTTTTCGGGAACGTCGCCCAATTTGACGACGTGGCTTTTTATACAAACGCCGAAGTTTTCGAGCAGTTGCCGGGCGATTGCGCCGCAGGCGACGCGCGCTGCTGTTTCTCTGGCTGAGGCGCGTTCTAAAACGTCGCGCAAATCTCTGGCGCCGAACTTCTGACCGCCCGCCAGATCAGCGTGTCCCGGTCTAGGACGTTTGACGAGGCGCGGATTCTTCGGCGCGACTTCCAATTTTTCAGCCGCCATTACCTCTTGCCAATGCACGAAATCCTTATTTTCGACGAGTAAAGCGACGGGCGAACCGAGCGTTGCGCCGTGCCGCACGCCGGATAAAATTTCAACCGTATCTTTTTCAATCTTCTGCCGTCCGCCGCGCCCGTAGCCCTGTTGCCGACGCCACAACTCGTGATTGATTCGTTCGACGTTTATTTCCAGACCGGCGGGCAAACCTTCGACGATGGCGACAAGGGCTTTGCCGTGCGATTCTCCGGCGGTTGTGAATTTGAACTGCATAATTTTTTTGTCGCAAAGAATATAGAGACAAATCAGAGAAAGTTTAATCAGAAGAAACACGATGATCGGAAAAAGTTAATTTGCGGCGTTCGCGGCTAAATTCTCTTTCTCTGCATGTTCGCTGCGGCTAATCTTTTTTCTAAAAACAATTAACCCGATGCTCGCCAGAATCAAAACGCCTCCGAAGAATGTTTGAACGGGCAGCCGCTCGCCTAAAAAAATTCCGCCGATGATGACGGCAATCAGCGGCGTAACCAAGGAAATCATCATCGCTTTGGTTGATTCGAGTTTACTTAAAAGCCAGTAGTAAAGCCAAAACGCCGCGACGGTTCCAAAAACGCTCAAATAAAGAACGCAGATTATCGCCCTCCAACTCCAATTTAACCGAAGCGGATTGCCTTCGACGGCGAGACCGTAAATAATAACCGGCGCGATTCCGCACACCATCTGTCCGAAAACCAGCGTCGCCGGATGAATCGCGCCGCCGTAGGCTTTGACCAGAATCGAACCGTGCGCCGCGGCATACGCTCCGAATACAATCGCTGCGCAGCCGGCAAACGCCATCAAACTGTTGATTTGTAATTGTTCGATAAAGATAACGGCGACGCCGCTGATGCCGAGCAGGACGGCGACGATTTTTAATCGAGTGATTCGCTCGTTCGGCAAATGAATCCACGCCAGCGCGAGTCCGAAAACCGTAATCATCGCCTGCAAAACCGCCGCCAAGCCCGACGAAATATACACTTCGCTCCAGAAAACGAGGCTGTAATTGACGGAAAACTGAAGAACGCCGGTCAGCGCAATCAATTTCCATTCGCGTTTCGTAGTGGGAAGCGGAATTTTCTGCACTAGGATAATGACGGCTAAAATCAAAATGGCGGAAGCGAAACGGGCGGCGGCGAAGGTTATGGGCGGCAAATCTTCGAGTCCGATTTTGATAAAAAACCAGGTCGTTCCCCAAATTAAGCAGAGCGTCAGCCAGATGATTATTTTCATTTGCGATTTGCGATTTGCGATTTGCAATCTCGTGAAGCGAAGCGAAAATCACGATCTCAAATTGCCGCAAATCAAAATACGATTTTGCTTCGACCAATCGCAAATCGCAAATTGAAAATCGCAAATTTAACGTCTTTCATAAAAACTCAGATGCGTTTCGCCCTGCTTTGTCACGCGCTGCCGATGAATGTCGCCGACCGCCTCGGGAAGAATCGTTTTAGCGTGATGCTCGGCAATCAGAACGCCGTCGTCGCTCAATAGATTAGGCGCATTTGCGGCGAATTCGAACAAAAATTGCCGGTAATTTTCCCGATACGGCGGATCGTAAAACACGATGTCCCAAACTTTTTGATGTTCGCGCGTGACGAATTTTTCAGCCGGGCTGCGAAAAATTTCCGTCTGTTCTTCGGGGATTTTCAGGAGGTCGAGATTTTCTTCGATCAAAGCGCAGGCGCGGTTCGATTTGTCAACGAACGTCACAAAGCCCGCGCCGCGCGAAACGGCTTCGATGCCGATGGCTCCCGTTCCCGCACACAAATCGAGAAAGCGCGTTTTTCGGGAAATCATCGGATTCAAGATATTGAAAAGAGTTTCGCGCAACCGGTCAGAGGTCGGACGAGTTTTAAGGTCGGCGGGACTTTTTAAGATTCGTCCGCGATATTCGCCAGAAATAATTCGCATAACAATCTAAAAGTCCAAAGTCCAAATTCGTAAACCGACTTTGGACTTTGGACTTTGGACTTTGGACTTGGAATTTACCTACGTTCGTAAAAACTCAAAGCCGTATCGCCTTGCGTGACGACGCGCCAGCGTTTCATCACGCCGAAGGTTTCGGGGAAAAACATTTCCGTCGGATGTTCGATGACTAGAACTCCCTGCGGTCTGAGCGCCGCGCCGCGACTGAAATAGGCGAGAACTTCGTCGTAATTTGAATCATACGGCGGGTCGAAATAAACCACGTCCCAGACGCGGCGGCGTTTCTCCATTCGTTTCAAAAACGGAACGACTTCGATTTCGTGAATCTCGCCGTGTCCTTCTTTGATGCCGCAGGCTTCCATATTTTTTTTGATGTAGCCGCACATTTTGGCGGAGCGCTCGACGAACGTGCCGATCAGCGCGCCGCGCGAGATTGCCTCGATGCCCACGGTTCCCGACCCGGCGCACAAATCGAGAAATCTCCCGGCGCGAACCCGCCGGAAAAGAATTCTGAACATCACTTCACGAATCCGACGGGCGGTCGGGCGCACTTTGACCGAGGTCGTGCTTTGCAGATACTTTCCGCGGTGCTTTCCGTCTGTCACTTGCATATCCGATACGATGCGCGGCAGCGGCTGCTCTCGCTCCCACGGCTTGAAACCAGCGCGCCCTTTCGGAGCAAAACGCTCGCGCGGTTGAAACTTATTATCTCTCGGTTGAAACTTATTATCTCTCGGTTGGAATTTTTCATCGCGGCGCGGATTCCGTTCGTCTCGATTGTTCTGAAATCTGGTATCGCGCCGTTGATTCGCGTCGTCTCTGCCGCTTTGAAACCGCGCATCGCCGTTTCGGGGGCGGTCGTCGCGGCTTTGAAATCTGTCGCCGCCGCGCGGTTGAAAACGATTGTCGCGCGGTTGATAAGGTCGCGCTCCGAACGACGGTCGGTCGCCTTCGTTTCTGCTGAAATTGTTCGTTCGATTTATAGGTCGCGGAGTGTTGCTGGTCGCTGGTCGTCGGTTTTCCATTTTTTTCTTCCTTTATATTTTAGATGACGGGCGAATTCGTTTTCCGGCATCGGCAAAAAATGTCGGAATTCGCACATTGCTTCTGTTTTCGGGCAAATCTGCAAATTTACAAACAAGACGTAGAATCTAATTACTACAGGAGCATTTCTCGGTCTTGAAAATCGTATAGAAAAATAAAGTCACAGAATTACGCCGAAAACCGTACGAGAGGTTGAATCTATAAAAGCAATATAACCAAATCTTTTAATAAAGTTCAATAACCAAACGGGTTTTTTGTGGAAAAACGCGAATTTATTTTCAGGCGCAGCGAAATCCGCCGCAAAAATCAGCGCTGGAGAATTTCTTAAATACAAAGAAACATTGACAAAACCCGGCGAAACTTCTGTAATTTCAACGCGCAATCGCCGCTGTCGAAAATGTCATTTAAACAGGATTTTATCGAAAATTAATTTATTGCCGGCGAAGCAAAGAACACACGTTGAGAGTTGCTGAGACTTATTCGCTTCTCAGTGCATCTCTACGTCTCGGCTGTGAAATTCTTTATTTTTGCCAATCGGCAACTTAGGTTTTTTAATTTTCGCAGAACTTAACCGATGCCCGCCAGCCGAAAACGGGCGTCGGCTTTCGTCACTTCGATAAGTTTGGAAGTTTCCGCTGTCAGACGTTTTTGCGTCAGATAAAATTCCGCTTCCTGTCGGGCTTTGTCCAAAATCTCCAAATCGCGGATGATGTTGCCGATTTTAAAAGTCTGCACGCCCGATTGACGAGTTCCCAAAATTTCGCCTTGCCCGCGAATTTCCAAATCCTTTTCGGCGATGCGAAAACCGTCGGTCGTCTCTTCCATAATTCCCAGACGTTCGCGGGCGACGGCGGTTTTTTTATCGCCGGTCAATAAAACGCAGAACGATTGTTCCGCGCCGCGCCCGACTCGTCCGCGCAATTGATGAAGCTGCGACAATCCGAAGCGTTCGGCGTGTTCGATAATCATCAGTGAAGCGTTCGGCACGTCAACGCCGACTTCGATTACCGTCGTCGAAATCAAAATGTGCGTTTCGCCGCGCACGAATCGTCCCATAATCTCTTCTTTCTCCGAGCCTTTCATTTTGCCGTGCAGCAAACCGACGCGGTATTGGGGAAACACGACATCGCGCAGTTCTTCATACATTTTCGTCGCCGCCTTCAAATCCATCTTTTCCGATTCGTCAATCAGCGGATAAACGATATAGACCTGCCGACCGAGATTTATTTCGCGCTCGATGCCTCGATAAACGCCTTCACGTTTGTCCTCGCCTACGACGACGGTTTTGACCGGCGTTCTGCCAGGCGGCAATTCGTCAATTACCGAAACGTCCAAATCGCCGTAAACGGTCATCGCCAAACTGCGCGGAATCGGTGTCGCGGTCATCACCAAAATATCTGGATTAAAACCGCGGGCGCGCAGTTCGGCGCGCTGCATCACGCCGAAGCGATGCTGTTCGTCAACAACCGCTAAACCCAAGCGTTCAAATTCAACCGCGTCTTGAATAACGGCATGCGTTCCGACAACGGCGTGAATATCGCCGCTCGCCACGTCTTTTTGCACGCGGCGTTTTTCGGCGGCGCGCAGACCGCCGATTAAAAGTTCGACGCGATACGGCGACGTTTCAAAAATCCGTTTCGCGTTGCGGGCGTGCTGCTCCGCCAAAATTTCCGTCGGCGCCATCAAAGCGGTCTGGTAACCGTTTTCCATCGCGGCGAACATTGCCAAGAAAGCGACGATGGTTTTTCCGCTGCCGACATCGCCCTGCACGAGCCGGTTCATCGGCGCGTCCGACTGCATATCGTCGAAAATTCTTTTAATCACGCGCTCCTGCGCGCCGGTCAAGGTAAAAGGCAAAAGAGAATTTATTCTTTCGTAGATGACATCGTTGATTTCGATTAAAGTTCCTTTCGGCTCTTTCGTGCGGTCGCCGCGTTTGAGTTGCAGCGCGAACGAAACCCAAAAAAATTCTTCAAAGATAAGCCGCAAATGCGCCCGGCTGCGCGCCGTTTCGTATTCGGCGATGCTCGAATCTTCCGGCGGAAAATGAATCTGTTCAATCGCTTCGGCTCTGGTGATTAAATTCTGACGCTGACACAAATCTTCCGGCAGAGTTTCTTTCACCGAAGATTTATCGAGATTCTGCAAGACGCTGAAAACGATTTCGCGCAAACGCTTGGTTTGAAATTGTCCCAACTTTCGATAAACCGGAACGCGCCGTCCGACGTGAATTGTCGCCAATTCGGGATTGCTTGAATCATCGAATATATCGTCTTCTGTTTCGTCCGTCGTCCGTCGTCCGTCTTCGGTTGTTTTCTCTGCGTTCTCAAAATTCTCTACAGTTGATAAGTTTTTTAATAAACCGAATTCGTTGTAATCGGTTTCGCTCGGCAGAATTTCGAGTTCGTCCGGTTTATTCAAACGCAGCGCGTAAGTATTTTTGCGTCCATCCCATTCCCATTTGCCGTAAGCGACGAAGCGCGTGCCGCGCTCAAATCGTTCTTTCCAATAATTGACGATGCGAAACGCGCCTTTGCCCGAGACGAACCACCAAACGACGACCGGCTTTCTGGTGCGTTCCGCGTCGCCCGCCGTGATTTCAAAAATAAAAAGCGGCGGCGCTTTGAACCCGCGATTCTTGCCGACCTGAAAGCCGCCCGCCACCCGCGCGTAAAGCTCGACCGACGCTTCCAGACCGTCGGTCAACTCATCAATCTGAATCAGATTCGAGCGGTCTTCATAGCGCATCGGAAAATAATTCAATAAATCCTCGACCGTCACCTCGCCCAAATCGTTTTTGTAAGTAAAGGCGGCGACCGCCATTGCCAATTTGCGCGCCATCGCCTGTGATAAACCGGCGATTTCGTGTTTGTGGAATTCGAGCAGCGGAGTTGCGAGCGAAAGTTTCATCGGAAAAATTTTAGCACAAAATTTCACGGCGAATTACCGCAAAACCTTGTAATGAAACTTTCTCAAAATCAATTTAATGCGCAAGACGCAGAGGCGCGAAGACGCAAAGGAAAATCCGGTTTGCTCGGTCTGCCGGTTAAAATACGAGTCTTTTCTCCTGCACATAATTATAAAAATTATAAAAATTTTTTGCGTCTCTGCGGCTTTGCGCCTGTGCGTTAAAATTTCTCATCTTATTTGAGAAATTCAAACATTTATTCGCAAATCTTTTTCGGCTATAATCCAATCACGCAAACAAACGGCAGAGACGAAAGACAAGATGACGCGCACGAGAAATCAGCCAAACGGAAAACGCGACGAAAACACGGTAAAACTTTTCGCTGCATTCGGCAGTTCGTTCGATTTCGATCGCCGCCTTTTTTCCGCCGACGTGCGCGTCAGCCTCGTCTATTGCGACGCGCTTTTTCACGCCGGAGTTTTAACGCGGCTCGAATCCGAGCGCATCAAAAATGGTTTGCAGACGATTCTCAAACGCGCCGATTTTTACGCGGATTATTTTGACGAACCGACGGCGACCGACGTGCATTCGTTCGTCGAAATCCGGCTCGTTCAGCTTATCGGCGAGGCTGGCGCGAAACTAAACATCGGCAGAAGCAGCCAGGACCAGACAGCCACCGCACTTCGTTTGTGGCTGCGCGAAGAAGTTGTGGAAATCTCCGAAAAGACGAGAGATTTACAGGCGGCGTTAATTGACGCCGGCGAGCGGCATAAGGCGGCGGTTCTGCCCACTTACGCCAACTCGCAAAAATCGCAGCCGATACTTTGGGCGCATTGGTGTCTGGCGTATCTTGAGATGTTCGCGCGTGACCGCGAACGGCTCGATGAAGTTTGGCGGCGCGTCAATATTTTGCCGCTCGGCGCGGGAACGGCATTTGAAATTGACCGCGAGGAAATCGCCCGCGCATTGGGCTTTGAAGGCTTGGCGGCAAATAGTTTGGACGCGGCGTCGGACGCGGATTTCGCCGTCGAAACCCTCGGCGCGTTTTCTCTGTTGCTGATTCATCTGTCGCGTCTGGCGGAAGATTTGATTTTATACAATTCTGCTGAGTTCGATTTTATTAGTTTCGGTGAAAGCTCCATAGAAAACTCGAATTTTGTGTCGTCGAAAAAAGATTCCGAAGTTTTGGAACTGATTCGCGGTAAAGCCGGTCGGATTTTCGGACATCAAGCCGCGCTTTTCTCGATGCTGAAAAGTTTGCCGCTCGGAGTTCACAAAGATTTACAGGAAGGCGCGGCGGCAGTTTTCGATTCGGTTGATACGGTGAAACTTTGTCTGCAAATCGGTTCAGTGATCGTCGCGAACTTGGGCGTAAATGAAAAGAAAACGCTGGCGGCGGTCAATGATTACCTGGACACCGCTGAATTAACCGATTATCTGCTGCAGAGAAACTTTTCTCTGGAAATCGCCGGAAACTTAGCTGGCGAAATCGTTTCTTACGCCGCCGAGCAAAAAAAGAAATTGCCCGAACTGAGTTTGAAAGAATTTCAAAAGTTTTCCGCTAATATCGGCGCGGACGTTTTTGAGGCTTTAAGTCTCGAACAAATTCTGGCGAGCAAAAATCAAATCGGCGGCACCGCGCCGGAGCGAGTTTTTGAGGCTTTGGACCAAGCGAGAGAAAGTTTAGAAAGAGAAAGTGGGATTGCCAAGTAAAAAGGAAAAGGCAAACGTGTTGAAGTTGTTCTTCGCTTTTACCTTTTGCTTTTTACTGGGCGCAGCCATTTCTATGGCACAAAAGCATTCGGGACGGGTTTGTCGGATGCCGCGCCGAACGCCGCACCCGTAAAACCTTGTGCGCTTCTTTGGATATACCAAGTTCCGTCGCGGAAGACGGCGAGGTCAGTTTTGCCATCGCCGTCATAATCTGCCGGCGACGGCGTGTCAGTTTCGAGTCCAAATGCCGCGCCCGTAAATCCGAGATTGCTTCTCAGCAAATACCACGCGCCGTTTGACGGGCGGAAGACGGCGAAATCGGTTTTGCCGTCGCCGTCGTAATCGCCGACAACCGGTTTATCCGTCGCTTCGCCGAAGACGATTGCCGTAAAGCCGAGACTTGAGCGCTGCACATACCACGTTCCATTCCGATAAACGGCGTAATCGGCTCGCCCGTCGCCGTCGTAATCCGAGACGACCGGTTTATCGGAACTCGCGCCGAACTGCACCGAGTTAAATTGGTTCGTCACTAAGTTAAACACATACCAAGTGCCGTTCAGCGGACGAAAGACCGCCAGTTCCGCGCGTCCGTCGCCGTCGAAGTCGGCAGGTTGCGGAATGTCTGTCGCCTCGCCGAAAGCTACGCCGGTAAATCCTTGACCGCTGCGCTGCAAATACCAAGTGCCGCTGCGGAAAACGGCGAAATCAGTTTTGCCGTCGCCGTCGTAATCGGCAGGGACGATTCGATCAGTCGAAAGACCAAACGCGATGCCAGTAAATCCTGCAGTACTTTGCTGCAGATACCACGCGCCGCCAGCCGGTCGAAACACGCTCAAATCGGCTTTGCCGTCGCCGTCAAAATCGAACGCGGCGCGTCTCGCATTGAATGTCACCGTATTGTCCGTACTGCTCGAAGCGTTGCTTGTATTTCCAACCGCATCCTGCGCGGCGTTCACCGTGACGCTCGCCCGAACTTGTCCGCTCGATAAAATGTTGCCGACAGCGACATTATAGACGCTGCCGTTGCCGATCACGGTGATAGTCGCTGCCGAAACGTTGGCAGTTGAACCCACCAGCAAAACGTCCTCCGCGTTGAACCCGCTGACTAACTCGCTGAAAATAACCGTAAAGTTTATCGGCGCGGTTGAAGTCGGGTCGCTCTGCCCGATTGCCTGATTGATGCTTACCGTCGGCGCGACGTTATCAATCGCAATCGTGTTGTCGGTGCTGGTTGAAGCGAAACTAAAATTACCGACCGCATCGGTCGCCGCGCCTGACCGGACGCTTGCGCGAATCGAGCCGCTGTTCGCCGTGATATTGCCGATTGCCACGTTATAAATCGCTCCCGAACCCGTCACGGTGATGGTTGCACCCGTCGTATTTAATGTCGAGCCGGTAAGAGAAATGTCGGCGGCGTCAAAACCTGTGACCGGCTCGCTGAAGAAGACCGTGAAATTAACCGGCAAAATTCTCGTCGGGTCGGCTTGTCCGGCGGCTTGATTGACAGTAACGGTCGGCGCAACGTTGTCAACAGTAATCTGATTATCGGTGCTGGTCGCGGCAAGACTTGAATTTCCAGCCGCATCAGCCGCCGCCGCCGCGATGACCGTCGCCTGCACAAAACCGCCGCCCGAACTGATGTTGTTCAACGCCACATTGTAAACTGCGCCGCTTCCGGTTATCGCAAGCGTAGCGAACGAAAGATTAGCAGTGGTGCCGACAAAGGAAATGTCGGCGGCATTAAAGCCGGTCACCGGTTCGCTGAAAACGACGGTGAAATTTATCGTCGAGTTTCTCGTCGGGTCGGGCTGCCCGGCGGCTTGGTTAATCGTGACGGTCGGCGCGGTCGTATCAAACGCGACCGTATTATCGGTGCTGGTCGAAGCAATACTCAAATTTCCGGCTAAATCCTGCGCGGCGTTTGCCAGAACATCGGCGCGGACGTTCCCGTCAGCAGTGATATTACCTACTTGGACGTTGTAAGTTGCGCCGCTGCCCGTAACCGCGACGGTCGCCGCCGAAACGTTGGCAGTTGAAGCGGCAAGCGAAACGTCCGACGAACCGAATCCGGTAACTGCTTCATTAAATGCGGCGGTAAAGTTAATCGGCTGGTTTCGGGTCGGGTCGCTTTGTCCGGTCGCTTGATTGATTATTACGGTCGGAGCCGTGTTATCAACCGTGACCAAAAGAGCCGCGCTTAAAAGGCTGGGCGTATTATTCACGGTTTGCCTCACTGAGTAAAGAAATGTTCCGTCGGCGGGAAGGTTGATGTCGCTGAAAGCGAGGACGCTTCCGTTCGCTACCGTTTCGCCGATTTTTACGCCGTTCCGAAAAAACTCGACAATCGCTCCGTTCGTCAAGCCGCCAACATCGAAAGTCAAATCGCGGCTCTTGGTAACATTATCCGAATCGTCCGCGCCCGTATCGCTGTTCGCTTGCAGGTCAGGCGCGTTCGGCGCCAGCAAAACTTCCGACCGGGTTACTTCAAAAGCTCCGATGTCAACAATCGCCGCCCCGATGCCGTCGCCGTCCTGCGGTCGCAAAACGCCGCGCTGGTCGGTCGTCATATTTACCTCTAAACAACCGCCGCCCGCTATGACATTTAAAACGCAATTAGTTCCTTGATCAATTGCCGGGCTGCCCGCGCCGAGCGCATGCGTCGGAATTACGCCGCCGTTAATTTTCAGTTCTGGGTCGAGCTGCGGGTCAACATTAATTTGATTGCCCGCCGGATTTCCTATGATATAACCGCCGGTTATATTGCCGATAATGTTATATTCCCCGAAGTTGAGCCACCCCGAAAAGTCCGTTCCGTGGATAGGATTTGTCACGGTATTTTTGGCGATTATCGAATTTCTGGCGTTGAAACGCGCGTCAGAATTGGGTCCGGCAGAGGTATTAAAAATACCGCCGCCGGCGCTGGTCGCTTGATTAAAGGCAATCGTAGAGTTTGTCAAATGCAAATGTCCGCCCTGGTTGTGAATGCCCCCCCCTGAACTCGCCGTGTTTCTACTGATCGTCGAATTTATAATTCTTAATTGAGTGCTGTTGCCTTGATAAATCGCGCCGCCGCCCGTTGAGGTAGCAGTGTTGTTGGAAATAATCGAGTTGATGATCATAACTTCTATTCCGCGCGCCGCAATTCCACCGCCGTAGGGTGCCGTATTTCCCGTCACAATTGAATCGCTTAGAATAAAATTTTTGTTTCCTTCGCCGACATAGCCGCCTTCGAGCGAAATGCCGCCGCCGTCGGTGCTGTTTCCGCCGGTTATTTTCATTTTGCTGATAATTACGCGGGTGTCTCGTTCTGTGCGAAAAACGCGGCTTTGGTTGTTGCCGCTGATGGTCAGCCGGTCAGCCCCGGTGCCGTTAATGGTCAAGGATTTAGTCGCCCCAGATGCGTTATCGGGACCGATATTAAGAAATCCACTTGTCAGAAAGATGATCTGCGGAATATTAAAAACATTTGGATCAAACTCGATTACGTCGTCTTCATTGTTCAGATTACCCTCGTAATTACGCATCCCCAGACGGCCTGGTCCGCGGTCATTGGTGTTGGTTACCAAAATGGAAGCGGCGTGAGCCGTTTGAGCCATTGTTAAACCGAAAAAAATAATTACCGCCGCGAGAATGAATTGAAGATTTTTCATATTGATTTTGTAAGTATTTTACCTGGCTAGAATGTTTAGGAATGTGAAGTCAAAAAACCGGGCGAAAGATTAATTTTCCGTCCGGTCGAGGATTTAATTATTCGAGACGGACGCAACCGGAATGTCGTCGCTCGCGCCGAATTGTTTCGTTAGAATGCTGCCGTTGGAACTCAGTAAAACATACCAAACGCCGCCGCGATAAACGGCGTAATCCGTTTTCGCGTCGCCGTCGTAATTTCCCGGCACAGGTTTATCACCCGCCTGTCCCCATCCGACGAAAGCCGCGCCGCCGTCGGAACTCCGCAGCACATACCAGATGCCGTCGCGGAAAACGGCGATGTCGGCTCGCCCGTCGCCGTCGTAATCCGCCGGGACGAGTTTGTCTGTCGCAATGCCGAATTGCGATGAAGCAACCGCTCCGTCGCTGCTTCGCAAGACATACCAGATTCCCGTGTTGGGGCGAAACACGGCAACATCGGTTTTGCCGTCGCCGTCGTAATCCGCCGGAACCGGAACGTCGGTCGAGATTCCGAATTGAAGGTATTTGGGGACGTTGTTGAAACTTTGCTGGATATACCAAGTTCCCGTGCCGGAACGAAACACGGCGAGGTCAATTCTGCTGTCGTTGTCGTAATCGCCGTGAACCGGCGTGTCGCCGGTTGTTCCCCACGTTTGGGTGCGGTTGGGAACGGTCGAATGCCAAACACCGTTTGACGGTCGCCACACCGTAATGTCGGTTCTGCCGTCGCCGTTGTAATCGCCGCTCGCCGGAAAATCGCCGCTCGCGCCGTATTGCGTTCCGGCGAAACTATTGTTCGAGCTGAAAAGACGATACCAAGTGCCGTCCGACGGGCGAAAAACCGCAAAGTCCGTTTTGCCGTCGCGGTCGTAATCGTTAACAACGAATTCGTCGTCGAAAATCTGAAATTGCGTCTGCGGATTGCCGATGGCGGCATTGACCGGATTGAAGATATTGATATTGAAAAGTTCGTTCGGCTCGTTTATCGTGTCGCCGATAATCTGGAAATTCAGCGTCGCCGATTGCTGTTCGGGCGCAACCGTAATCGAACCATTGTTTGCCACATAATCGCTGCCCGCTAGCGCCGTGCCGTCAGAAGTGACGAAATTTACCGTCACGGGCAGATAAGTCGGATTGGATAAGCTGACGGTGAGCGGAAAAGCGATCTGTCCTAAATCACCTTCGGTCGCGCCGGCGGAAAAAATACTGACTGTCGGCACGCTATCGTCATTGACTATCGTTCCCTGCGCTTGATTGTCCGAGAGCGCGACGTTGGTCGGATTTGAAAAGTTCAATAAAAAATTCTCGTCCGGTTCGAAAGTGCTGTCGCCCAAAACGGTGACGTTGACATCAATCGTCGTCGTTCCGAGCGCGACGTTGCGCGTCGTATCAACTGCCAAATAATCGCTTCCGACAACTGCCGTTCCGTTGGCGGTGGCATAGCGGAAGCTAATCGGCTTGCCGCTCGGAGCCGAAAGATTTATTTGAAAAACGTATTGTTGAGAGGAAAATCCTTCAATCTTTGAAACGTCGCCGACGGTTAAAGACGGCTCGGCGTCATTGTCTATAATTGTCCCGGCTCCGACCGAATCTACAATCGAAGCGTTCGTCGGACTCGACAAATTGATGGTGAAGGTTTCGTCGAACTCGTCAATCAAATCTCCGGTAATCGGAATGTTAATTGTCGCGCTCGTCTGTCCGGCGGGAATTTCAAGGCGTCCCGAAGCATTTTGCAAATCCGTTCCAATCGTCGCGCTCTGACCTTGGAGCGTATAACTGACGCGCGCGATTTGCGAACTCGGAGCCGATAGCGTGACGGTGAACGCCGCACTCGATGTGCCGCCGTCGCCTTCGGTCACGGTCGCGTCGTTAATCGAAATACACGGTTTCTGACTAGTCATGTTGTAGATAATCGCTCTCGCGGGAGAAGCGGTGAAGCCGATGTCAACTTTGCCGTCGGCGTTGTAATCGGCGGCGGCTATCGAAGTCGCTTCGGAGCCGTAATCGAACGGGTGCTGGGAGATTGCGGCAACCGAATAAAAAACCGGCGTTCCGAAATACGGTGCTTGCCCAGTTGAGGGAACGACTGTCAAAACGCTTTGATTCCAAGAACTGCGGTAAGCGACATCGGCGAAACCGTCCTGGTTAAAATCGCCGCTTATGATTTGCGCCGCGTTGCTGCCAGGAATCGTTTTTGCAAACGAAGCTCCGAAAGTCCCGTTGGCATTTCCCAGCATCGCCCTTAAAGTCGTTTCGCTGTCGCTCGAAACAAATCCGATGAGATCCAGATTTCCGTCGCCGTTCAAGTCGCCGACGGTGATGCGCCAAGCGTTGAACGGCTGGCTGTCGGACAAAGTAAAATTTCCGTTGCCGGTGCCGAGCCAAATTTTCGCCGTCGTTCCGTTCGAGATAATCAAGTCGAGTTTACCGTCCGAGTTGAAATCGCCTTTTTGGGGGATAATGAATGGGTCGAGCGCGTCGAAATTATATTCAACGCCGACGCCCGAAAAAGTTCCGTTGCCGTTACTCAGCCGCGTGTAGCCGCGCGACCCGTCAATCAGCAAAAAGTCGTCCTTGCCGTCATTGTTAAAGTCTCCGACCACTAAATTTTCGACGCCGTTAAACCACTGCTGGGTAATCGGCGCGCCGAGATTGCCCGTGCCGTCGCCGAGACGGACGGCATACACTCTGCCGTTATTAGAGTGCGCCGTAACGACGTCTTTATTGCCGTCGCCGTTAAAATCGCCGACCGCCAATGCCCTCATTGCGATGGGCATACTAAAGTTCGGGTCGGGAAGCAGCAAGCCATTGGCGGAATTAAGAGCGACAACCACAGCCGACGGAGCGGCAAAGCTGGTGTCCGTGACCGTTATCATATCCAGTAAATTGTCGTTGTTAAAATCCGCCGCGGCGATGTCTGTTCCGCCATAAGCGATTGCTTTCGGAGCTAAAAATCCGCTATTGTCCGAACTGAGCAGAACCGAGAGGAAACCCGTCGGAGAAGCGTTGCGTATCGTCAGCAAATCTTTTTTGCCGTCTTGATTCGCGTCAACCGAAAGCAGTTTGTCCGAAGCCGGTGTCGCCCAATAAGTTTTATTTTGAAAAGTCCCGTCGCCAACTCCGTTCACGGTGGCGATCATCGAACCCATACTCGTCGCTAAATCGAAAATTCCGTCGCCGTTAAAATCTCCGGTCGCCAAGCCGTAAACCGTGTAAGGAAGAAAAACTTTTGTCCCGGCGGCGAAACCGCCCGCGCCGTTGCCGAACCAGGGCTGCATAAAAAATGTCTGCGGCGTTGAATTTTGATAAGGATAGTTAGCGGCGACGGCGACATCGGTCAACCCGTCGCCGTTGAATTCGCCGATGACGATGCCGCTCGGCTGGTTGGTCACGGGAAAACGATTGTTAAAAGCAAACGCGCCGCTTGAATTTCCAAGCATCACGCCCAATTCCCAGTTAGTCGGATAGTCGCCGCCGATGACGGCTAAGTCAGCCATCGAATCGTTGTTAAAATTCCCGACGACCATTTCGCTTTTGTAGCCAATCCAGGGCAAAGTCGTATTCAGCGCGAGTCCGCCCTGACCGTTGCCGAGAAAGAAATTCAAATTCGTCCGCGTTACGCCCGCGACATCCGCCTTGCCGTCGCCATTAAAGTCCGCCGCTTTGAGATTGTAAAACTCACTGACGTTCGAGGGAAACGTTGTTACCGCCGGAGCCGAAAATCCGCCCTGCCCGTCGTTAAGCAGAACGACGATTTTACTGCCGCTGAAATAAGCGGCGATCAAATCTAATTTGCCGTCGCCGTTCAAATCTCCGGCAGTCGCCGTGTTGACGGCGGTTCCGGTCGGGAAATTTCGCGGCGGAGCGAATCCGCCTGCGCCGTCGCCGTATAAAACCGAAACGGTTTGAGCATCGGAATTCGGCGTGATAACTTCAGCGATTCCGTCGCCGTTTAAATCCGCCGAAGCGAAAGAAAAAGCGTTCGGACCCGCTTGGTATTCCGGGGCTAAGTTGAAATCGAACGGTTTGCAATCGGTTGTTTGTCCGTAGGTTTGAATGATATTAGTTAAAAACAGAATGCCAAAACATCCGAAAATCACTTTGAACAAGTTTTTTAATATCATTATATTTCTCCGAATTGATATGCTGGATCTTGACAGAGTATTTGCTAATGCAGGAGCGTACGAAGCGGAAGAGCCTGTGAAGGCATTTGTTCGGCTCAAAAAATTATACTACTTTTTACACATTACAAAAAATAATTCTTTAGATTTGAAACGTATAAAGATGGCTTTTTTTCATTTAAAGGCACGTCGGTTGTATGATAATTAATATAAA
>CADCUR010000001.1:55957-66844 GCA_902805935.1 uncultured Pyrinomonadaceae bacterium | reverse complement strand
AGACGGCGGCGAATTTTGAAAAAAAGCTAAAGATGGGCGATTGAATTTCAGGCGAAATTCAATCGCCCATCTTTAGCTTTTCCGCTTGAAACGTAATTTACGGCAGCGGTTTGCCGCCCGTTACGCCGAGAATTTCGCCGCTGATATAGCTGGCTTCGTCCGAGGCGAGAAAAACATAGGCGCCAGCCAATTCCGACGGTTGCGCCGGTCGTTTCATCGGCGTGTCGCCGCCGAATTTCGAAACTTTTTCCGGCGGCATCGTCGCCGGAATCAGCGGCGTCCAAACCGGACCCGGCGCGACGCAATTAACGCGAATTCCTTTTTCCACCGCTTCCTTATTCAACGATTTCGTGAAATTGACGATTGCGCCTTTCGTCGCCGCATACGCCATCAAACTCGGATCCGGCTCGTAGGCTTGAATCGAAGCGGTGTTGATAATCGCGCCGCCCGTTTCCATTTTCGGCAGCGCGGCTTTGCAGAGGTAAAACATCGCAAAGATATTCGTGCGAAAAGTTTTCTCCATTTCTTCGGACGGCAAATCTACGATGCCTTCGTGCGACATTTGAAAAGCGGCGTTGTTGACTAAAATATCAATTCTGCCGAATTCGCTCGCCGCCTGTTCGACGATTTTTTGGCAGTGCGACTCGTCGCCGATGTCGCCCGCTACGAGCAGACAGCGTTGTCCGGCGCTTTCGACGACGCGCCGCGTTTCCGCAGCGTCTTCTTCTTCATTCAAATAAGAAATCAAAACGTCCGCGCCTTCGCGGGCGAACGCGAGCGCGACCGCGCGACCGATTCCCGAATCGCCGCCGGTGATAATCGCCGTTTTGCCTTTTAATTTTTCCGAACCGCGATAGCTTTCCTCGCCGTAATCGGGAGCGAGTTCCATTTCCGATTCGAGTCCGGGCGTTTGCTCCTGCTGCGGCTCGTCAAACGGCGGCTGCGGTTCTTTTTCCTGTGGATTGTCCGACATAAAATTTATCTCCTTTAATCGTTTGTTTTCGACCGAGTAAATATGATGTCATAATAAAGGCGCGAAATTGTGTTGTCTTTCATACTGAAGTCTGAAAATTAAAAAGCGTAAATTCGGACGAGTAGCGGCAAATAATAAGCGCGTAAAAAATCTAATTCGAGGAGAACAAAATGAACGATCAATCAAACAATCAAGACGCGGCGAAAAAGGATGCGGCGAGCGAAGGCGAGGCGGGCAAAGTCAATATCCAGTCGAGCGAGCCGGAAAACGATTCCGCCGAAGGCGGCGAAGAAAACGCGCCCGGACGCACGCCCGGCAAAGCCGAAGGTAGCAGCGAAATCGTCGAGGCGGATTTAGAAGACGCGGAAAATTAGTGAAAAAAATTAAACCGCAATTCATCAGCGTTCCGTTCAAAGCGGCGAGCGGCAGCGGTATAACCGAATACAACGGCGTCGCCAAGTTTTCGCCCGCCGGAATTGTGTTTGAATTCGATTCTGTTTTTTTCGGTTTAATCGGCGGTGAAGTAAAAGAAGTCCAGGTCGCTTTAGACGAAATTTTAGACATCAAATTTCGCAAAGGAATTTACAAAGTCTTCGCCCAAATCCAGCTTCGCTTGAAAAATTTCGCAAAACTCAGCGAATTGCCCAATTACAGCGGCAAAGTAAAACTAAAAATCAAACGCGAGGACTTTGAATTAGCTCAAAAAGCCTTCGAGCAAACTTTAGAGTATATAAACGCGAATGATTCGCTGACTTTAGAGGGAAACATCAATTCAAACGAACAACTGCCGCCCGCTCAAACTTCCGTGAGTGAGTTATTTGATACCGATAAATTAGATAAAAATACGAACTAGAAATATCGTTGGAGTATGGCAACTGCAAAACAGGAAACGAAAGGCTTAACCTTAATCGAAGCGATTCGGCAGGGCATTCACGAAGAGATGACGGCGGATGAAACCGTGTTTGTCATCGGCGAAGACATCGGCGCATACGGCGGCGCGTTCAAACTTACCGAAGGTTTTATTGACGAATTCGGCGCGGAAAGAATGATTGACACGCCGATTTCCGAAGCCGCGATTGTCGGCGCGGCGTGCGGCGCGGCGCTTTTGGGAATGAAGCCAATCGCCGAATTTCAGTTTATTGATTTTATTTCAAACGGTTTCGATATGCTGACGAACTACGCGGCGAAATCGCGTTATCGCGGGTGCGGCTCGATTCAAGCCGTCTTTCGCGGTCCGTGTGGTTCGGGCGTGCGCGGCGGACCGTTTCATTCTTTGAACGCCGAATCGTTTTTTCTGAACACGGCGGGCTTGAAAATGGTTGAGCCTTCGACGGCGTATGACGCGAAAGGTTTAATCAAAGCGGCGATTCGTGACCCCGACCCGGTTTTGTTTTTTGAACACAAAAAACTTTATCGCCTGCCGCGTCTGCGCGAAGAGTTGCCGACCGAAGATTACATTGTCGAAATCGGCAAAGCCAGAACTGCGCGGGAAGGAAAGGATTTGTCAATTATCACGTTCGGCGCGCAGGTTTTGAATGCTTTGGACGCAAGCGTCATTTTAGAAAAGGAAGACGGCTTGCAAATTGAAGTAATTGATTTGCGAACGCTCGCGCCGCTCGACAAGAAAGCGATTTTGAATACGGTCAAGAAAACGAATCGCGCTCTTGTCCTGCACGAAGCGAGTTTGACGGGCGGCATCGGCGGCGAGATTGCGGCAATCATCGCCGAAGAAGCCTTTGAATGGCTCGATGCGCCGCCGGTTCGCCTCGCTTCGATTGACGCGCCCGTGCCGTTCGCGCCGCAGATGGAAGATTATTTTCTGCCGCAAATTTCCGAAATTGTCGCGGCGGCACGGCGGTTGGCGGCTTATTAAAATTGTTTTGCCGAAAGTAATTACTGAATTGACGTTCGCTGCGGCATTTGCTAAACGAATATGAGGCGGCAAGTCGAAGTTGTGGAATGTTCCGATTGTTAAGTCTATAGTATTTGCAGAATTTCCCGGTGTTGTTCAACAGCCAACCGTTGCTGTGCAAACCTCAACTAAAATTATCGGGACTTTCTTAATTTTTGAAAAATCATCGTCCGAAATCTCAAAAACTTAAAAATATGGCACTCGACAATTTTACCGAAACATTCGACCAACACGATTTTGTAAACGTCATCGAAGATAAAAGCAATCCGCTGCCGCGTTCGATTACGCGGCGCGAGGCTTTCGTTCTGCTCGACGGCGACTGGCGGTTTACGCTCGATGTCAAAGACGAGGGCTTGAAGAAAAAGTGGTTCGTCAAACACAATTATACGGTGACGGCGAATTTTCCCGGCTCGATTGAATCGTATTTCGCCGCCGTGCAGGATGCCAAGGCGGAATCGGATTTATACGCCACGAGCGATGAAGTAATCGCGTGGTATGAGCGGGATTTTACCGTCCCCGAAGAATGGAACAGCCCGGACAAATTAACGCAGCTGACTTTCGGGGCAGTCGGCTATGAGACGCGCGTCTGGCTCAACGGAACCTTGCTCAAAACAATTGAAGGCGAGGAAGCTCACCTGGGCGAATATAATTCTTTTTCGTATGAGCTGCCGCCGGAGTTGCTGCAGCCGGTCAACCGTTTGACGGTCCGCGTCGTTGACACGCTTGACGCCAACATTCCGCGCGGCAAACAGGCGTCGCGCGTTTATAAGCAAGGCGGCATCTGGTATCAGACGATTTCCGGCGCGGTCAGAAGCGTTTGGCTCGAACCGGTCGGACGCAATCGTCTGCGCTCCAGGCTCGGCGTTAACAGCAGTTTGCGCGATCATCTGGTCGAATTCGATTTGACGACGCGCACGCACGATGCCGGTTTGTACCGGCTGCGGCTGACCGTTTCGCCGCATAAGAAAAACAACGGCAACGGTAACGGTAATGGCTACGGCAATCAATTTCCGGTGACGGCGGAATTTGAATTGCCGCTCGAAGTCGGCGAGCGCGTCCAGCGCGTTCCGCTCGAATTGCCGAACGCCGAATTTTGGTCGCCGACCGCGCCGAAACTTTATCATTTGCTGGCGGAACTCGTCGCGCCCGACGGTTCGGTGGCGGGCATCGAAACGCATTTCGGCTTGCGGAAAATCGAAGCCCGCGGGCGGCGCGTTTATTTAAATAATAAACAATTGTATCTCGACGGCATTCTATATCAGCCGGGCATCTCGACGTTTGAAGAAATGCGGCGGCATCTCTACGCCATCAAAAAACTCGGCTGTAATCTGGCGCGCGTTCACATCGCCGGAATTGACCCGCGCATCTACGATTTAGCCGACGAAATCGGTTTGATGCTGTGGGTTGAAATCCCTTCGCCGCACAGTTCAAACCAGACGAGCCGCGACAATCATTGGGCGGAACTGCAGCGGATGCTCGTTTTTATCGCTTCGCATCCGTCAATCGTGCTTTTGAGTTTGTATAACGAAGATTGGGGCGCCGAAGACATTACGACCAATATCGAGACGCGCCGTTATATTTCCAACACTTTCGATTATTTGCGGCTTAATTACCCGCAGCTTTTGGTTGTTGATAACGACGGCTGGAATCACGTTTCGCAGCGCGGACGGCTCAGCTCGCATCTTTTAACGGCGCACGTTTACACGCCGTCGCCGTCCGGCTGGGTGTCGGCTCTCGACCGTCTGGCGGCAGGTGAGACGCATGGCGTTACGGCGGAGCCGCTGATTGTCGGCGACCCATATTTTTATAGCGGACAAACGCCGCTCGTCATCAGCGAATGGGGCGGATTCGGTTTTTCAAATTACGGCGGACCCGACGAGACAGAAGCGGAAGCGCGATGCCGTCTGATTAAACTGTTCAAACAGGAAATGCGCGAACGCTCAATCGCGGGCGACGTTTACACGCAGGCGACGAGCATCGAGGACGAAGTGAACGGAATCATTGACCCGCAGACCGGCGAGCTGCTCGTTCCGGCGGGCTTGCTCGATTCAAATTCACCGATGGATTAAGCGTTTAAAGAATTATCTCGCTCGCGCCGTCCGCCGCGCCCGAGGTATAAATTGACGGTTTGATGCGAATTTGCCGTTCGTATTCAAATGAAATTTTTTCGATTACCTCATCGAGATTTTCGCGCCGCACCAGATTCACGGTCGAGCCGCCGAAACCGCCGCCGGTCATTCGCGCGCCCAAAACTCCGGTGCAGTTTCCGGCGATTTTAACGAGCAAATCAAGTTCCCGGCAGCTAACTTCATAATCGTCTCTGAGGCTCGCGTGCGAAAGAAACATCAAGCGTCCGAACTCGGTGTAATTATTTTCTCTTAATGCTTCGGCGACGTTCAGTGTGCGCTCGTTTTCCATGACGACGTGGCGGCAGCGTTTTCTGATCGTTTCCGGCAAATGCTCGCCGTAATGTTCAAAGTCTGCAACACTGACATCGCGCAGCTGCTCAATGTCAGGCAGAAATTCCCGCAGAATTTCGACCGCCGTTTCGCATTCGGCGCGGCGCGTGTTGTATTCGGACGCGGCGAGCTTGTGTTTGACTTTAGAGTCGCAAATCACGATTGCCGCATCCTTCGGCGCGAACGGAACTTGCTCGGCTTGCAGATTCCGGCAGTCAATAAGAAGTGCGTGTCCTTTTCGTCCGAGAGCGGAAATGAACTGATCCATAATTCCGACTCGCGCGCCGACGAATTCGTGTTCCGCCGCTTGTCCGGCGAGCGCGAGCCGCACTTTATCAAGGGGCAAACGGGAAATTTCCGTGAGCGCCAGCCCGACGGAAATCTCGAGCGCGGCTGACGAAGAAAGCCCCGCGCCGGTCGGCACGTTCGATGCGACGAGCAAATCCGCGCCGCGCAGTTTGCCGTTTTCCCGTTCCAAAACGCGCGCTACGCCTTCGACGAAATCGAGCCACGAACCGCGCATTTTTTTCTCCGGTTGGTTTAAATCTATTTCGCCCGCTTCGTCGAGATTAACCGAGCGCACCCGAATTTTTCTGTCGTCGCGCGCGGCGGCAGCGGCAAACGTATCGTGTTCAATTGCCATCGGCAAAACGAATCCGCCGTTGTAATCGGTATGTTCGCCGATCAGATTGACTCTGCCCGGAGCGCGAAAAATACGCGGCTCGCGCCCGTAGCGCGTTTGAAATTCAGCTCTTAAACTTTCAGGATTAATCACGATTTATTTTTCGCCGCCGGCGATTCGATTTTCTTCTAAACGATTTGCTCGATATGCCCGCGCAGTTCAGCGGCTTTTTCTTCCGCCAAAGTATCGTTGATAAACATTCCCGCGCCGGTTTCGCTGCCCGCCAAATATTTCAGCTTCGTGGCGGAACGCATCGGCGGGTAAAATTCGATGTGAAAATGATAATAATTATAGTCGCCTCCGTCAGTCGGCTGTTGATGAAGAACCATCATATACGGAAACGAAACGTCGAACAGTTTGTCGAACGCAACGAGAACCTGCTTCAAGATCAAAGCCAAATCCGTCTGTTCATTTTCCGAAAGCTGCGTCAAATCCTGTAGATGCCGCTTCGCTATAATGTGCGTTTCATACGGGTAACGAGCGAAAAACGGAATGTAGGCGGCGAAACTTTCGTTCTCGGCGACGATTCTGCGCCCGTCGCTTTTTTCCTCGCTCAAAATGTCGCACAGCAAGCAGCGACGGGTTTTCTCTTGATGAACGCGCGATTGCTCTAACTCTCGTTCGATACGCGGCGGCACGAACGGGTAAGCGTAAATCTGCCCGTGCGGGTGATGCAGGGTAACGCCGATTGCCTCGCCTTTGTTTTCAAAAATGAAAACGTATTTGACGAATTCGAGTTTTGACAAGTCCCGAAAACGGTCAGTCCAAACCTGCACGAGTTTATAAATCTGCTCGACCGGCTCGCGCGCCAAAGTCGAATTATGATTCGGCGTGTAAACGATGACTTCGCACTCGCCGAAACCTTTCTCGACCGGATAAAGGTCGTCTCCTTCGATTGCCGGTGCGGGCGGATTCGGACTGAGCGACGGAAAGCGATTTTCAAAGACCACGATGTCGTAATCGGCTTCGGGAACTTCGGTGGGGAAGCCGCCCGCTTTAGTCGGGCAGAGCGGACAAAAATCGGCGGGCGGCAGAAACGTGCGGTCTTGCCGCGCGGTCGCCGTCGCCAGCCATTCACCCAAAAGCGGATTCCAGCGCAGTTCGGACATTTTATTTCGCCTCATTGTTTTCGGTTTTCGGACGTGCCTGCTCGTCTTTACCAAAAGTGTAATAAATTATGTAACGTCGCTCGTCCGCCATCACGTCTCGCCGTTTGTGCATTTCTCCGACAATTATTTCGGATTTCTCGTCTGTGTCTTTCATCGTTAAATCATTATATTGCAACCAGCGCGTTTTTCAAGGCAATCTATAATACACAAGTTTTCGCTCAAGCCGTATTTTGTGTTAATTTCATCTAAAATAAAATCATATGAAAAATAATTTTCTTTCTTCAGGTTTGTTTTTAATACTGTTGCTAGTTTTTCCCGCTTTTGTTCTCGCTCAATCGCTCAACGAAAAACTCAAAGAGATTGACGCCTACGCCGAGAAAACGCGCCTCGATTGGAACGTGCCGGGCGTCGCCCTTGCCATCGTCAAAGACGACAAAGTTGTTTTCGCCAAAGGCTACGGCGTGCGTGAAATGGGCAAGCCGGAACGAGTTGACGAAAACACTCTGTTCGCCGTCGCGTCGAACTCGAAGGCTTTCACGACGGCGGGCTTGGCGATTTTGGTTGATGAAAAGAAATTGAGTTGGGACGATAAAGTAATAAAATATCTGCCCGAATTTCAAATGTCGAATCCGTATGTCACGAGCGAAATAACGATTCGTGATTTGGTTTCGCACCGCAGCGGACTCGATACTTTCAGCGGCGATTTGCTCTGGTATGAAACGACTTACAGCGCCGACGAGATTTTGCGGCGCGTGCGGTTTTTAGAGCCGAAATCAAGTTTTCGCAGCCGGTTCGGTTATCAAAATCTGATGTATATCGCGGCAGGCAAAGTCATCGAACGAGTTTCGGAAAAAACCTGGTCGCAATTTATCACCGAGAAATTTTTAACGCCGCTCGCAATGACGCGCACGACGACGAGCGTTAAGGATTTAAAGGATAATTACGCCATGCCGCACAACGAATCGGGCGGCAAATTGCGCGTTCTGCACGCGGGAAACGTTGACGGCGCGACGGCGGCAGCCGGACTCAATTCGAGCGCGGCGGAGATGGCGAAATGGCTGCGCCTTCAGCTCGGACGCGGAAAATATGAAGGCAGACAGATTTTCAGCCAAGCGCAGTCGGGCGAGATGTGGTCGGCGCAGACGATTCTCGGAGTGAATCCGTTTCCGGCGAAAGACGCTCCCATGCGCCTTTTTTCGGCTTACGGTTTGGGCTGGTTTTTAAATGATTACCGCGGCAGAAAAATCGTCTCGCACGGCGGCGGGCTGGACGGAATGATTTCGCAGACGGCGATGATGCCCGAAGAAAATCTGGGCTTGGTCGTTTTGACGAATTCGGAATCCGGCGTCAATACGATTTTGCAGAATAAAATTTTCGATGTTTTTACCGACGCGCCGACGCGCGACTGGAGCGCGGAACGGCTCGAACGCGACAAACAAAATAAAGCGAAGGCAGCGGAAGAAGATGCTAAACTCGTCGCCGCGCGTGCAGCGAATACGAAAACGAGTTTGCCGTTAAAAAATTACGCCAGAGATTACGCTGACCGACTTTACGGCAATGCGGCGGTAACGGAAGAAAACGGCAAGCTGGTTTTGCGCTTCGTTCAATCGCCGAATTTCGTCGCCGATTTGGAGCATTGGCATTACGACACTTTTCAAATCAAATGGCGACCGTCGGTGGCTTATAACTTTCCGCGCGGATTCGTCACTTTTACGATTGATAAAACGGGCGCGCCCGACGAGATGAAAATTGACCAGCCGAACAACGATTTTTGGTTTTACGAATTGGAATTTAAAAGAAAATAGAGTGAAAAAGTGATAAACTGAAAAGTGAAAAAACAGGTTAAGTTAAATCCGAGTATCAAACAGGATTAACTGTCCGCTTTTTCACTTTTCTGCCTTTTCACTTTTTCACTTGACAATTGCTTGCTTTAGTTTCAAGCGTATGTCAAAATTCGTTTATCATTAATCATCTATTACAATACATTAGAATTTAAGGAGATTTTACAAAGTAAATGTCAGAAAACGGAACTATGGCGGCGACCGAGGAAACGGCTTCGCCCGCCGCCGAAACAACAAGTCAGGAAACCGACCAGGCGGGAGCGCAAAATACCGAAGATATTGCCTATCACACGGTTGAAAAAGAAGGAAACGTAACGGCGATTTGGGAGATGCAGGGGCGCAGGCATATACGCACGATTGACCCGCGCTCGAACGAGGGCAAACAGATTCTGGAACTTTTTGAAACCGCCGGATAGGGCGAGCCATAGCGGAAATAATCGGAAAAATCATCTTCTCTTTTTCGAAAACGGAAAATCCTTGCCTTTTCACAGCGATAGAGTTACTATAACTTGCATTCCAAGACGAGTAGTTTGAAAGTTTGTAGGCATACGTCATACGTTCCGGTTTTTCCTAAACTGGGAATTGACGAAACTTCGGAAGTTTTAACCTTTTTATAAAAAAACGGAGGTGATTTTTGTGAAGGATTTGCTTTTTGCAGTTTTGGCTTTAATTTCAGCCGTCATTGCGGTAGTAACTTTTTTGAATTATCAGAGAAGCGCCAACACGATGATGATTATATTGGCGATTATCGGGGTTGTTGCCACGCTCGGTTTCGGCGCGATGTTTTTGTCGGGCAGAGTGAACAAACAAGACGATATTCATATTACCGAGTAGAATTACACTTTTTCCAAGAAGCGGTAATTTAACGGAGTTTTTATTTGTCGGTTCTCAAATCGGCATCGCTCCGCTAAAATACCGCTTTTCTGTTTCTCGCTCTAATCATTTACTGGCTGCAATTTTTCCTACGCGTTTCGGCTCCTCGATTCTGTTTTTTTCAATCCGGTTCAATTTCTATTTAGCATTCGCCCGACGGATTAGGCGGCGGCTTTATATGTTTGGTATAATGTTTACTAAAATGTAAAGATTGTTAAGTTTTACATTTTAGATTGACAAGAGAGTTTTTAGAGAAATGCCAAAAATTGCCGATATACAGGAAACGCCGAACCCGAACGCCGTCAAATTTATTTTGAAGGAAGCCGTCAGCCACGGCACTTCGCACTCATTCGATGCTGCTGAAAAAGCCGCAAACGACGCGCTTGCCAAATCGCTTTTTGAGATTGGCGATGTCGTTTCGGTTTTTTATATGGACAAAATGATTACGGTCGAGAAAACCGACGAAGCCGATTGGGACGAGATTTTGCCGCTCTTGGCAGTTCCGATTCGAGCGGTGGAAGCGGTTCAGGGCGCGAACGGAGCGAACGGTTCTTCGGCGGCTTCGGCTGTCGGCGGCGCGATTGCGGCGGCGGCGAGCGATAACCCGATTATCGCGCAAATTAACGAATTGCTCGACGAAAGAATCAGACCGTATCTAGCGAGCGATGGCGGCTGGCTGGAGATTCTCGATTTAGAAGACAAGACTTTGAAAATTCGTTATCAAGGCGCGTGCGGAAGCTGTCCGAGTTCGCTGACCGGAACGCTGATGGCGATTGAGAATATGATTAAAGACGAAATTGATTCGGAAATCGAAGTCGTCGCGGTTTAGTTCGACGCGTCAGCAATTGATCGAGTGAAGGCGGGCAGACGTTCGATTTTACGCCCGCGCCCGCGCCTCTAATCATTGACGCAACGCTTCTGGTGGAATTTCTTTTCGCTAAAAAAGTTTCTTGACATAAAAACGAAAAAAAGTTCATAATCAAAAAGCGGCATTTGAATGAAAGTGCCATCACATCTTTCATATTTCAAAAAAGAATT
>CADCUR010000001.1:0-55920 GCA_902805935.1 uncultured Pyrinomonadaceae bacterium | reverse complement strand
ACTCAAAACTGCCAGCCGATTCATCCCAAAAAGTGCAGTCTTTTCAACATACGGAGGAAGAATATAGTGAATAGTGAAGAACTCGAACTTAGTTTGAGAACCGAATTCGAGAATCATCTCAGGAATGTCGTCGCCGATATGCGGCAGGAGTTTTCCGAGTTCCGGGAGAAAATCGAAGCGGAATTCGATAAACATAAGTCGCAGCTCGACGGGGTTTTTCAAGAATTTTCCGCGCGGCTCGAAACCGAAAGAAGCCTTGAAACCGGATTCACCGAGACGGTTATCGAACATTTGCGCCTTGCGCGCGATGAAGGCGCGCGGATTACCGCCACGGCGCTTGCCGAAGCGGAACTGATAGGGAAAGAATCGGTTGTTGTTGATGATGCAGCGCCGTCCGTCGCAATCAGCGAACTACTGCGCGACGCGGTAAACGACATCACCGCGCAGGATTCGCAGGCGACGATTCTCAAAGCGCTCGTACAACACGCGGCGCAATTCACGCCGCGCGGCGCGTTCTTCATCGTCAAAAACGAGCATTTCGTCGGCTGGCGCGTTTTCGGCAAAGAGGGTGAAGCGAATGAAGAAAAGGTTCGAGAAGTTTTTTTCCCCATCGCATCGGCGACCGCGCCGGGCGCATCAATTCGGTCTCTGAAGGCGGTTGAAAGTTCATTCGGAACATACGCCGACGATTCGGTTTATCTGAGCCGCCTGGAATTCGGACAGCCCGACCGGATGTATGCGATTCCGCTCGTCGCGCGTGGTCGCGGCGTTGCTGTGCTGTATGCCGATTACGGAATTAAAGGCGTCGCAGTCAATCTCGAAGCGCTCGAAACTCTGGTGCGCGTCGCCGGTTTGACGGTCGAAGTTTTAGCTGCTGCGCCCACTGCCCGAACCAGCCAGCAATACCAGGCGGTTTCCGGTGATCGAAAAGAATCAGTTTCAGATGAAAGCCGTGCAGAATTCGCCGAAAGCGAAGTGGTTGAAGAATATCAAGCTGCTTCGGATGAACAATTCGAAGAAGCGGAAACGATCTCCGTCGAGGAATTCTCGACGGCGCCGGTGTCAATTCCCGATGATGCGGCTTTCATTGACGACAGCAGCGACAAAACGGAAACTTTTTCCTTCCAAGATAATGAATATGTTGACGAAACGGAAGCGGCAACCGGTTCACGGAATCAGACAGCAGTCGCCGAAGAAGTTTCAAAAGAAACATCATACGAGCCGGTCGTTGCCGAAGACGATTTTCAAGAATATCAGCCTGCCAATTATCAATTTTCGGAGACGCCTGATGTCGTAAAATCACCAATCGAAGCAGACGTAGTTACGCGATTTGAAAGCGTTCCATTCGAGGCGGTTGAAAGTTCTCCAGTTCAAGCGGGCAGTTCATCAAACGGAAAAACCGAGAGTTCAAACGGCAGAACGTTTGAACCGGCAACGAGTGAAGCCGCCGCAGTCGTCAATGCCGCGCCCGTCAAATCGCGCTTCAGCGACCGCAATGTTGATTTGCCGATTGAAGTCGGCGAAGACGAACGCCGTTTGCACAATGACGCCCGCCGTTTCGCGCGGCTGCTCGTTTCGGAGATTAAACTCTACAACGAGCAGAAAGTCCGCGAAGGACGCGAAGCGCAGGATTTATACGAGCGTCTGCGCGAGGCGATTGATCGTTCGCGCGATATGTATGACAAGCGCGTCCAGCCGCCGGTCGCCGCCAAATTCGATTATTTTCATTACGAATTGGTCAGTTCTTTAGCCGAAGGCGAAGAAGGGAAACTCGGCGGAAATTACCCGGGCACGGGCGCGTAGAAGCAAAAGATAAAAAGTAAAAGCCGTCTAAAATAAATTTGAATGTTTATTTTAGACGGCTTTTACTTTTTATCTGAAAGGCTTTTACATTTTGCTTTATTGAATTTCAAACTGAACGAACTGCGCGGCAATTTGCCGTTTTCTTTTCGCCAGATTGTCCGTTATGATGATTTGCAAAACGTATTCGCCTGCCTGCATTTCGCTGCCCAAGCTCAACGCGCCGGTGGCTTTGAAGCGTTGTCGGTCGGTTTGGTCGGCTAATTCGAGCGGCACGTTTTTGCCTTCGAGAATTGGTTTGCCGTCGCGGAAAACTTTCAACTGCGCCGACAGATTCGGCTTTTGTGCGGCGTCGAGCCGCGCGTTATAAATTTCGTAACCGTAACGCAGAATTGAGCCGCGCGCGAATCTTCGGCGCGATGTGTCGCTCATCGGATCGGTCTGATTCGGTTGCTTATTTTCCGGCGCGGCAGCAAGTTTCTGCCATTGCGCGGCGGTCAGATTTTCCAGCACAATCCCCGAAACGGTCAGATAATTCTTCTTCAGATTCGGAACTTCGATAAACTGATTTGCCGAGCCGAGTCGTCCCGAAGCGTTATCACGAATCGCCACGCGGTATTGATACGCGCCCGGTTTTTTGACGGGCAAAGTGAAATAATAAACGAACCCGTCATTGATGAGTTTTTCGTAAGCGTCGCCTTTGACGTTCATCGTGTAAGTTTTGGCGATCTGGTCAACGGGAGCGCCGTTTTCGCCAAAGCTCATCGCCAGCACGTCGAAGACCGCCTTTTTGCCGCCGTCGGCTTCATCGGTGAATTTCAAATCTTTAGCGTTGACGTGCAGCAACGAGCGCACGAACGAGCCTTGTTCTTTGTCGTTTCCGAAAAGCGTGTTGAGGCGCAGGGCAACGCCGCTCGCCGCAAACGGCGAAGTCAGCGCCGTGTGGATTTGCTGCGTGGCGGTTTGATTCGGCGTTTTTTTGATTTGGTCGTCGGTGATGCCGAAAAATCCGCTTCGGTAACGAACGTTCGCTCCCTTCCGCGCGACTTTTATTTCGAGTCGGTTAAAACGCCTGGTTTTCGCGTCGAACGTTTCGCCGTCGGGCTGATACCCGATTAAATAATAACCGTTTTGGTCTTCGAGAGCTTTGTCTAAACCTCTGTTGATGTCGTTGCTGTTGAAAAATGTCCGTCCGCCGGTTTCTTCCGCCAGATAAGCCAAACCGTCTTGTTTATCGAAAATTTCAGCCGAACGAGAACTGTTCAAATTTTGAACGCGCTCGGCGGAGACGTCGCTCGTATTATCCGCCGCCGTCAAACCGGTAGTTAAAAGTCCGCGGGCGTCGAACGTATAAATCGAAACGGCGGCACGGTTTGATAAATCGGTGAGTTGCCGCACCGAATCAACGATTCGCGCGCAGCGGTCGGGATTGTCGGGCGAGCAGATGGCAAAGCCGTCGGAGAAAAGCATAATTGATTTTCTTCCCGGCAAGTCGCCCATTCCCTTGACGATAAAATTTATCGCTCCCAAAGTTCCGACCGAAAAAATATCTTCTCGAAAATCGTTAAACCCTTTAAGCTGTTTTTGTTCTTCTTCGAGGTCTTCTTCTGAGACATTATTTCCCGCGGCTTTCGATTGTTCGAGCGGCGTCGCTTCGAGCGGCGCGAATGCGCCGATTCCGCCGCGCCCCAGCGAATTCCATTTAACCGCTTCGATGGCGGCGTAGAGCTGCTGCCTATTTGAAGTAAATTGCTGCAGCGCGCCGGCTCCGCCGCCGGTGCGGATAATCGCCACCAAATCGTTCGGCTGCATCTGTTCGTCAACAAACTTGCGCAGCGCGCGGCGCACTTGATACACGCTTTCAAACGACAGCCCGAGGTCGTCAACGACCAGCGCAATCGTCCGGCGAACTTGTTCGGGTCTGAGCGAAACGGGCGGCACGGGAACGGAATTTTTCTCTGTTCTCTTCGGCACGACCGGCGTTTGAACGGGTTCTGAACCGGCGGCGACAAACGAAAAATTCGTGATGTCCTGCCGCTCGCCGTTTTCGTAAACTTCAAAATCTTCCGGCTTCAAATCGCGGATGATTTTGCCGTTTTTGTCTGTGACGGTCGCGTCAATCTGAATCAGCGTCGTCGAAATTTTCACAACGTCTTCGTCCTCGACCGAAATCGGCGTCGGCGTTGGCGTTTGCGCGAGATTAAACGAAACTGACAAAAAACAAAAAGCAAGCGTGAGTATAATATTCTTCATATCAAATAGTTCCTCGTAACCGATATTTCTTTGGTATTATAAAGTGTATTTGATTGCTTGAAAAGCATTTTTCGCATCAAAGAATTTCGGGAGTGATGATTCAAAAAACAATGTCGCATAGAAATACACGCCTCGGTTCAATTTCGCTTTTAACGATTTTTCTTCTGGCAGCGGGTTTGCTGCTCGCGCCTCTGACGACGAGCTGTTCGGCTTTTGTTTCGCAGATGACGGAAGAACAAGCCGCGCAGATTTTGCGCTTGCTGACGAAAGACGGCAAGCTGCCGTCGGAAGCGGCGGTGCTGGACGTCGAAAATAAATTTTCCGAAACCAGAACCGGCGCGCTGGCGAAATTGCTGCGGGCGCGGATTCGTTACGAGACGAATGATTTCGGCGGCGCGGCGCAGATTCTAGCGTCGAATGTGTTCCGCGAAAAAACCACCGTCGCCGATTACGCTTTGTGGCTGCGCGGAAAATCTCTGCAACAGGCGGGCAATCAAACAGAAGCGATGAAGGCGTTTGCCGAACTCGTCCGCGATTTTCCCGATTCGCTGAAACGGCGCGACGCGAAACTTCTTTGGGCGCAGGGCGCGATGCAATCGGGGCAAGCCGCGCAAGTTCCCGAATTTTTAAAGGATTTAATTGGTCAAAACGACGCCGACGCGCTGCTCGTGACGGCTAAATCTTACGAACAGCAAATCAACCAACAGCAAGCGGCAAACTTTTACCGCCGCGCTTATTTTCACGCCGCAGGCACGCAAGCGAGCCGGGAAGCGGAAGCAAGACTGATTTCTCTTGGACAAAGCCTAACTGCGCAGACGGCTGAAGAAATAAAAACTCGCGCCGATAAATTTTACGACCAAAAAAACTATGCCGAAGCCGCGAACGCTTATACGACTTTGCTGACGAGTTTTCCGAATCAGAATTCGGCGCAGACAAATTTAAAGCGCCTGACGGCTTTCGCAAATTTACGAAAAACGTCTGAAGCTAATAGCGCGTTTAATCAAATTCCGACGTCGGCAAATGAAAAAGCCGAAGCGTATTACCAGCTCGCGCTCGCCTACGCCAAAGCGAGAGAATGGCAGCAGGCGCGAACCGTCGCCGAAGAAATGCGCGGCAAATTCCCTGTGAGCGATTGGACAGCGAAAACCTTTGTCGCCGTCGGAACGGCGGCGCGCGACGCGAAAAACACGGCGGACGCTTCTTACTTTTTGCGGTCGGCGGTCGCCTCTTATCCAAACGCGGCGGAAGTTGCCGGAGCGCAATTTGAACTCGCCTGGCTCGAACACGATAACAAAAACTTCGCGCTCGCCTCGCAGATGCTCACCGAACATCTAGCCAGATACGCCGACAAAGACACGACGAATCGCGGCAAAGCCGGTTACTGGTCGGCGCGCGATTCCGAAAGGGCGGCGAAAATCAACGAAGCGTGCGCGCTTTACGAGGCGGTGATTTATCGCTACGCGGCGAATTGGTATGGTTATCTCGCGCTGCAGCGTCTGACGAATTTGCGCGGTCAGGGAAAATGCCAAACGCCCGCGCAGTTTGCCGCCGATTCGACAGTCGGCAAAGCCGTCGCCAACTTAAAAACCGTGACGGTCGCGGCGGAAACCGCCGCCGAACGAGAATCGGCGCGCGCCGAAAACGCGGACGAACTCGGCACGGTCGGACTTTTCGATTGGGCGTTTGAAGAGCTGCAGGAAGCCAAAAAAACTGCGTCTAACAGCCCGAAAATCAATCTCGCGCTGGCGCGTTATTATCGTTTCCGCGGCGACAACACGAACGCGCTGCTCGCGCTGGCGAAAAGTTATCCCGATTACGCGCAGATGTTCCCCGAGGAAATGGGACGCGAAGAATGGAACTTTTTTTATCCGCTGACAAATTGGAACGACATCAAATTTTGGGCGAAAAGCCGCAACCTCGACGCATATCAAGTCGCCGGTTTGATTCGCCAGGAATCGGTTTTTAACCCGCGAGCCAAATCCGGCGCAAACGCTTATGGCTTGATGCAGCTTTTAATTCCGACGGCGCGGGCGACGGCGAGGAAATACGGAAATTCATTTGATATTACCGGCGAGAGTTTGTTTCAGCCCGCGCTGAACATCGAACTCGGCACGGCGTATATGCGCGACCAGCTCGACAAATTCGGACGCATCGAATATATGGCGGTCGCCTATAATGCCGGACCGGGCAGAGTTCCGCAATGGCGAGCGGCGTTGCCGTTTGAGATGGACGAATTCGTCGAAGCGATTCCGTTCCGCGAAACGAAAGGCTACGTGCAGGGCGTAATCCGCAATTCGGCGCAGTATCGTCGGCTTTACGACGAAAACGGAAACTTTAAATCGAACGTTGGGTCACGCCCGCTGCGCGGAGCGATTGACGAAAAACCGCGCGAGCAGTTCGCGCAGGAGTTTCCCGAAATCGTTTTGGACGACAAAGCGGAATAACAAATAAATTTAACTCAAAAGAAAAACGGCGAAGCAGAAACGCTTCGCCGTTTTTCTTTTGAGTTAAATTTTATTTCCGAATCAAAGATTTTTCAAAATAAAATCCGTCATCATCTGCCGCATATGTTTGACCTGAAGCGGATTCGTCACGCCGTGCCGCGCCGTCGGGTAGAGCATCAAATCAAACTGTTTTCCGGCTTTCTGCAATTCGTAAACAAGCTGCATGGTATTTTGCAGATGCACGTTATCGTCAATCACGCCGTGAACGAGCAACAATTTTCCGCTCAAATCTTTTGCCGCCGCCAACACCGAAGACTTTCGGTAGCCTTCCGGGTTGTTTTGCGGCGTTCCCATATAACGTTCGGTATAAATCGAATCATATAAACTCCAATCGGAAACCGTTCCGCCAGCAATGCCGATTTTGAAATTTTTGCTGTGCGTCAAAGCGTATGCCGTCATATAACCGCCGAAGCTCCAGCCGGAAATCCCGATGCGCGAGCCGTCAACATAGGGCAGAGATTTCAGATAGCTCACGCCTTCCTCTAAATCTTTTAACTCGGTTTCGCCGAAGTTTTTGTAAAGTCCATATTCCGATTTTACGCCTTTGCCCGAAGCTGTGCGGTTGTCAATCACCCAAATAATGTAGCCGTTCTGCGCGAGCATCTGATACCACATTCCGGTCGTGCCGCCCCAACTGTTGCGAACCTGCGGTGCATGCGGACCCGAATAAACGAAAGTCATTACCGGGTATTTTTTGCTTTGGTCAAAGTCCGGCGGTTTTATCATCATCGCTTCGAGTTCAAAATTATCTCGCGTTTTGACGCGCGTAAATTCCGGTCGGCTCAATTTATACTGCGACAAAACTTCGACTTTATTTTCGTTGATAATTCGTTCAAGCGTTCCGTCGGCTTTGTAAAGGCGAGTTTGCGATGGAGTCATCGGCTCGCTGTAAGTATCAACGAAATGTGTGAAGGCAGAATTAAACGAAGCCGCGTGCGAACCATCGCCGGTCGAGATTCTCTTTAAATCCGTGCCGTCGAGTTTGACACGGTAGATTTGCGGCGCGGTCGTGTTAAAGGCGGTCGCCGAAAAATACGCGAAACCGCTTTTTTCGTCTGCGCCGTAAAAATCTCGCACTTCCCAATCGCCGCTCGTCAGCGGTCGAATCAATTTGCCGTCCGCTGCAAAATGATAAAGATGTTTCCAGCCGTTGCGCGCCGATTCCCAAACGAATGAGCCGTCTTTAAGCCATTTCGGATTATCAACGACTTCGACCCAAGCTGGTGAAGTTTCCTTGAAAAGCGTTACGGTTTTGCCGGACGTTCTGTCCGCCGCGTTCAAATCAAGAAAAGTCTGCTCGCGGTTTTGCGCTTGATAAACGACACGCTTTGAATCGGGTGACCAGTCAACGCGCGAAATCAAAAAATCTTCCGGTTTATAATTCGTCGTGTCAACAAACTGCACCGCGCCGTTTTTGATTTCCGCGATGCCGAGTTTCACGGTCGGGTTCGGCGCTCCGGCTTTCGGATACGGCGTGTTTTCGACGGTTTGATAAGTTTTTTCGTGATTGACGACGACGAAATTCTGCACCGGCGTCTCGTCGGTTCTGAGGAAAGCAATCGCGCTTGAATCCGGGGACCACCAGTAGCCGCGCTTGTTGCCGCGACCGTAAAGCTCTTCTTCATAAACCCAGACGAGCGTGCCGTTGAAAAACTTTTCCGCGCCGTCTCGCGTCAACTGCGTTTCCTTGCCGCTCTTGACATCAACCGCGTAAAGATTGTTGCCGCGCACGAAACTGACCATTTTACCGTCCGGCGAAAAATCGGCTTCCAATTCTTCCGCCGCGTCGCTCGTCAAACGTTTCGCCGCGCCGCTTGAAAAATCGTAAAAATACAAATCGTTGTTCGAGTTTAAAATCGTTGCCGTCTGTGTTCGGTTAAAACTGAAATTCGTCTGACCGGCTAGTTTTTTCGCCTCGTCTGCTTTCAGACCGGCGACGGCGAGAGCCGCTTCGAGTTTCGCCGCATCGTAGAAAAGCGCCGAACTGTTGGTTTTGGCATCAATGCGGTAAAGTCCGAGCTGCCCGCCTTCGCCTACAGGCTGCATTTGAAAATAAGAAGTGCCGTCAACCATCCAGCGCATTCCGAAAGTCGGCTTGCCGCTAAAGGCGACGCGAGTTTTTGCATCGCCGAAAATCTCTTCAATCGTTAATAACTTTTCTTGCGCGAAAGCAATCGAAGAAAAAACGAAAACCGCAACGAATAACCATTTAATTTTTTTCATATTGTTGTTTACGGGAAAGTATTTGTTTGATTTTAGAATAAGCGAAAAGGTTCGACCCTATCAACCGGAAAGAGGACTATAGTTTTATCGAACGGTAAAACACTGCGCCCGTCTTGCTCGAAAATCTCTTGAAGGAAAATCATTTGATAAGTCGAGCGCTCCACTTCGGAGACGACTAAATTTATCTGGTCGCGCTTATCGCCTTGAACGAGGCGGAAGCCGGCAGTTTCGCGCGAGCAAATCAAATCGAACTGGAAAACTGCGCGGATTCGACGCGCGACGAAAAGGTTTTTCAATTGATAAAAGATAACCGTCGAACGACCAAAGACGGTTGTTTCGTTGTCCGAGCAAATCAAAAGATTTACAATTTTGGAAAGAGATTTTCAGACGGGAAAATTATAAAAATCAAACACCCGCACTGAAAAAAATCTTCCGAAGTTTTCTGCGGCTAAAAAATTATGGACTTAAAAATCGGAGATAAATTCTCCACCACCAAACAAATTACCGATGCAGTCGTTCGCGCCTTCGCCGATCTGTCGGGCGATTACAACCCGATTCATTTGGACGAAGAGTTTGCTGCCAAAACGCGGTTTAAGCGGCGTATCGCGCACGGAATGATTTCCGGCGCATTGATTTCCGCCGTTCTCGGCTACGAATTCAAAGAGCGCAAGGTCGTTTATTTGTCGCAAACGATGCGTTTCGTCGCGCCAGTTTTTATTGATGACACGGTAACGGCGACGGCGACTGTCGCGCACATCCGCGAGGACAAGCCCGTTATCACAATTGAAACTGTATGCACGAATCAAAACGGCGAAACGGTCGTGACGGGCGAAGGAAAAATTATGATTTTGAATTAAAGATTTATAGCTCGGTAAAATAAATTCGGACGATTGCCGTTTATTTTACCGGCTCGAACAGCTAAAAAAAGACAATCGTTGCAGATTGTCTTTTTCTAAAATTTAAGCGAATGCCCTCGACAGGATTCGAACCTGTAACCGAGCGATTATGAGCCGCGCGCTCTACCGTTGAGCTACAAGGGCGAAACTCTTTTAGTTTATTAGAAAGTTTTTTTTCTCGCAAACGCGGGAAATTTTTCAACGCTGGTGAAGTTATTTCTTCGGTAGAATTTCGTCGAGCGTCTCAAGCAAATCTTTGCCGCGCAAATCCGGCTCGCCTTTTTCCTGGCGGCTTAATGAAAGAATTTTCCCGTCGGGCGCAATCAGCAATGTGGTCGGGAAAGATTCGATTCTGAATTCGTAGTCCTTTAAATTTATAAAGCTGTCGTGCCGCGCTTGCGTCCACGTCATACCGTTTTGTTCCAGATTTTTTTTGATTGATTCGGGCGTGTATTTATCGGTGTTCATTCCGACGATTTCAAAGTTTCTCGATTGAAAACGCTTATATGCCTCGCGCAAATACGGCAATTCCTTCAGACACGGCGGACACCAGAAACCCCAGAAATCGAGCAGCACGTATTTGCCGCGAAACTCGGAAAACCGGCGCTTTTTACCGTCCAAATCAACAAACGAAAAATCAGGCAGCTCTCGTCCGACGGCGAGTTCCTTACGTTTATAATCTTTCGCCTGATGCTCGCGCAGCACGATTTGATTTCTTCCGACATCGGCTTTTTTCGTCGAAAGATAAGTTTGCCCGATGCGGAAAACGATTGTTTCGTCGGCGGCGCGGGCGGCTTCGGGCGAAAGTTTGTTCATATCAATCTCGCCGTCGTCGTCCGCGTCAATGCCGAGCCAGCCGATGTTCGGCGTTATTTTTTTATCTTCTAAACCGTAAGCATATTGGACTGCAACTTTTTTGCCTTTTACGTCAACCGTTCCGCGAGCGAGAACTCCGGTTGACTGTTCGAGCAGACGATCGCCAACCGTCATTTTGTCGGTTTGATAATCCCTGAAATAACGAATGTAAATCGGGCAATGAGTGAAAAAACCGTCTTTCATCGGCACGTTGACCGTCGTTATCCAGAGATACGGGTTGTCGGACACTTCGCGCCGCAGAGCGAATTTCTCGTCATCGCCGAAACTGTTGTCGGCGTTGAGATCAACGAAAATCAAAGGCTTGGCGTCCTGCTCTTCGACCAGAACCGCAACGAGCGAAGCCCCGACCGGATTGATTAGCCGATTGGAAGTTAAATGAACCGCCTCGTCCGGCACTTTGCTGCCGCGCAAACTGTCTCGCGATGCGGGTTTGAAAATGACTCTTTCAGTATCTTCCGTAAAAGCGACGAGTTTCGTGTCGAATTGTCCGGTGTATTCACCGTCGGCGCGAACCGCTGAAACCGAAAAAGCGGTTGTCAAGAAGATTATGGCAAAGCGCAATGCGAGAAACTTTAAATTCATAATGTTTTACCTGTTTTTGAAAATTGGGGTTGATAAGGTTTTCAATCGCAAAGCGTTGATGCGATTCGGCGATGCGTCCGTCTCAATAAACAAATCAGTATTCTCGATTGATTTCCATTCTCGAAGCGAACAAAGTTTAATAGATTTGATGGAACCGATCAATATATTCGTTGAGGCGAGCGCCCGCTACATTATACTTTTTCGGCGCGTCCGGCGAAAGCAATTTATTTTCTTCAGAAAAAAAACGCGCGGCTTGAAGCTGCGAACAACCTCAAACCGCACATTTTTTTCAATCGCTACGGTGAAAATCTAAACGCCTGGCATTGCTCTTTTCAAAGGCTTCAGCAAGAAGAACAAGACCACCGCCATCACCAAAGCCATTCCAGCCAGCACGAGGAAAAATGTTGATTGCAGCCAGATGTCCCAGAAAATTCCGATTTGCGTCAACTTGTTGCCGATTGCCGTTGCGACAAACCAGCCGCCCATCAATAATCCGCGCAGATGAATCGGCGCGACTTTCGAGACTAAGGATAAACCCATCGGCGATAACATTAGTTCGCCCAATGTAACCACCGCGTAAGCGAAAATTAGCCAGAACGCCGAGACGCGAAAAAGATGCGCGCGCTGCAAAAATGCGTCGCGGTATTGCGCGGCTTGTCCGGGCGCGACTGTGTTGAGCGCGGTCATTAATTGCTGCTCGCCGGAAACCATTTGCCCGGTCGCCGCGTCCGCTTTCGGAGAAAATTTCACGCCGTAAATCAGATTTTTGCCGTCCGCGTCTTTGGCAGCGACGATTTTATCCAGAACGTCTTTCGGCACGCCTTGTGCGCCGAGATTGGTGACGACCCGCTCGTTAATGCGAAATTCGCCGGTGGCGAGTTGCTGCGCGGTCGGAGTTTGATTTTCGCCGATGGTCGCCGCATACCACAAAACCAAAAACGAGAGTCCAGTAAGCGTCATCCCGATTGCCATTTTCGTCGGCGTCGCTGGTTCTTTGCCGCGTTTGTCCAGATAACTCCAAAACCAAATCAGCGGAAACGTCAGCGTGACCACCCAAAAGGCGTTGATTGAATTTGAAATCGTGCCGGAAACGTTCCAAGCCGTGTTGTCGTCCGCCCAATAAGTCAGCGTCGAACCGTTCTGGTGAAAAACCATCCAGAAGACAATAACAATGGCGAAGATAACAATCAACGCCATAATGCGTTTCCAATTCGGCACGGTGTTCATTAAATCCTGACGAGATTGGTCTGCCGAACGCGGCGGATTTTCATCGCGTTCCTGGTCGCTGATGCCGGTCGGCGGAGCGTCAACCGCAGTCGCGGCAGTGTTCGCTTTTTCCGTTTCCCGATTTAATTTTCTATTAGCTAATTCGTCAGGCTGTTCGACATGATTTTTGAAATACCAAAGAATCCCAACCGAAATCAACATCCCAAAAGCGGCGACGGCAAACGCGGCGTGAAAGCCCGCATAAGATTTAACGATTTCCATCACAATCGGCGCGAGAAATGCTCCGATATTGATGCCCATGTAAAAAATATTATAGGCGCGGTCTTTTAAATGGCTGCCTTCCGGGTAAAGATTGCCGACCATCGTCGAGACGTTCGGTTTGAAAAATCCGTTGCCGATGACCAGACAAGTCAGGGCGGCGTAAACCGCCCACAGCGCGGGAATTGAGAGCAGCCCGTGACCCGCCATAAAGAAAAATCCGCCGATCATCACCGCTTTGCGGTAGCCCGTAATACGGTCGGCAATCAAACCGCCGATGAGCGGGCTGGCGTAAACGAACATCAAATAATTGGCGTAGAGCGTCGTTGCTTGCGCCGCCGTCCAGCCGAAACCTTCCACCGGGTCGCGCAAATAAAGCGTAAAGAGCGCGAGCATTGAATAAAAACTAAAACGCTCCCACAATTCCGTCCCGAACAGAACATAAAGACCTTTCGGATGTTTATTTTCACCGACAAGCGTCCCGGCGTTCTCTGCCGCGCCGACATTGCCAAAAGTTCCTGCGTTTGCACTCATAAAATTTATTACCTTTTTATTACTTTGAATTTCGGAAAGAGTTGGGCAAAAATATACCAGATTATTCGAGTAAAATAAATGTTAATTTTCGAGAGAGGCGCGCATAAATGAAAAAATTGTTAATTTTAGCCGGTTTTATTCTTCTATTTTCGGCGGTCGGCGCGGCAAACGCGCAGACGAGGAAATCCGTCGGCGCAGCGGAAGTCAACGGAACTTTTCGTTCGTATTTCGGCGGTAAATTCAAAGGCAGCTATAACGAAATCAAAATCCTGGCTCTCGGAGGCGGAAAACTGCGCGTCGCTTTGGAATTAATTTATCCGTATATTACCGGCGCGGGCGAGATGTCGGCGAACGTCGGAACCGCCGACGGCACGGCGGCGATTGCGGGCGACACGGCGATTTTTTCTCCCGACGAAAACGGAAAGTGTGTAATTACTATTAAATTCGTCCGCCGCGGCGCGATTGAAGTTTCGCAAACGGGCGTGGACAGCGAATGCGGTTTTGGTTTCAATGTCAACGCCAGCGGGACGTATAAAAAGACGAACGGCGCGAAGCCAAAATTCGATACCGATCAAAATTAAACACAGGAGATTTTAACGCAATGCTCTCTATTTTAGGTTTAATCGCGGTTTTCATCGCTGCTTATTTCGTTTATAAATCGGCGCGGGACACAGGACGCAATGCTATCAACTGGTCTTTGCTGACCGTCGTAGTCGGAATCGGGCTGCAAATTATTTTGCCGGGGATTATATTTTTTATCATCGCTGCTGTAATGGCGATTTCGGGAAAACCGATAAGAGATGTTGACGATTTGCCTTTTGGAGCGACAATCATCGTCAGCATCTTTGGTTGGGCGGCGAGCATCCTCGGAATCTGGCTGATATTGGGGCGCGTTTCGCTAATTCCAGATAAGGAATCATTTGACTCACCGCCCGCGCCGCCGACTTTCGGCGGTGAATAATTGTGTTAAAATAAATCTGTTTTTTGAGTTATGCCAATAGTGAGATGTCCAAGCTGCCACCGCGAAACCGAATTCACCGGTAACGAGTTTCGCCCGTTTTGTTCCGAACGCTGCAAGCTGTTAGACTTCGGCGCGTGGGCGGACGAAGAATTTCGCCTGCCGACGCAGGAGACCGCTTTGAGCGAGGAAGATTTAGACCAAATCGAAAAAGCCCTGAACGAAAAAGAAAAGTCGAAATAAAGATTATGGAAATAGCAGCGGTAGTTCTGGTTGTGTTTTTGGTTGCAGTCGCGGCGGTGACGTTTTTCGTGCTGAAACGCGCGTTAAAAATGGCGGTTCGCGCGGCGATCGTCGCGCTGATTCTTTTAATTGCAGTGGTCGGCGGCGTGTCCTTGTGGTGGTTCGGCGCGAGCAGCAGCGGTTCGGACAAACAACCGGCGACGATCAAAAAATCTCGTTAATCCTTACCGAATGTGGAGCCGAATCAAACGATTTTTCGCCCGCTACAAAAATCTTTCGGGCAATGTTTTCGCCCTCAGCCTCGTCAGCCTGCTCAACGATACTTCGAGCGATATAATCTATCCGCTGCTGCCCGCTTTTCTCGCTTTAACTTTAGGAGCGTCGCCGATGATTATCGGCATTATCGAAGGCTTCGCCGAATCGGTCGCCGCGTTTCTCAAACTTTTTTCCGGTTATTTAAGCGATAAATTCGACAGCCGCAAACTGCCCGTTTTTCTCGGCTATTCTTTAGCGAGCATCACGCGCCCGCTGCTGGCGTTCGTCGGCAGTTGGCAGCAAGTCTTGTTCGTCCGCGTCGCCGACCGCGCGGGCAAAGGCATTCGCGGCGCGCCGCGCGACGCGATTATCGCAGGCAGCGTGCCGGAAGAAAAACGCGGTTTGGCTTTTGGCTTCAACCGCGCCGCCGATCATCTCGGCGCAGTCATCGGTCCGGTCATCGCGTTTCTGCTGCTTTCCTATTTCGCCGCCGACGCGAGCAGCCCGACGGCTAGCGAATATCAACAGGTTTTTCTGTTCGCTTCGGTTCCGGTCGTCATCGGTTTATTCGTTATCGTTTTTTTCGTAAAAGAAAACAAAAGCGAAAAATCGGCGAAAGAAGCGTCCTCATCGCCGATAAAACTTTCTCTCAAGGAATTCGACGGCAATTTCAAACGATTTCTTTTGGTCGTCGCGCTTTTCACACTTTCAAATTCGACCGACGCCTTCTTACTGTTCCGCGCCGAACAAGCCGGAATCGCGCCCGCCGTGCTGCCGCTTTTGTGGATGGCGCTGCACTTGAGTAAAGTTTTCAGTTCTTTGATTTTCGGCGATTTGTCAGACCGAGTCGGGCGCAAAACTTTGATTTTCGCCGGTTGGATTTTGTACGCGCTCGTTTACGCGGGTTTCGCGTTCGTCGGTTCGGCGTGGCAGGCGTGGGTGTTGTTTATAATTTACGGCGTTTATTTCGGCTTGACCGAAGGCGCGGAAAAAGCGCTCGTCGCCGATTTGGTTCCGAAGGAGAAACGCGGCACGGCTTACGGATTTTACAATCTCGCTTTTTCAATCACGGTTCTTCCCGCTTCGATCGTCTTCGGCGCAGTGTATAGTTATTTCGGTGCGAGCGCGGCGTTTTTAATTAGCGCGTTTGTTTCGATTTGCGCCGCCGTTCTGCTTTTGACCGTTCAAACAAAAACGAAAATACCGTCGTTAGAAAGCGCGTAAAGTTTGAGTTTATTTGCAAATCATTTCCGTCTTCGCGCCGCTGATCGAACTTATATTCTTTATTTCCAATTCTTCTCTTTCCGAAATCTTTTAACTACCATATCGCGCCGCATTTTCGGCAAACGGTCAATAAAAAGTTTCCCGTTGCAATGGTCGGTTTCGTGCTGAAAACAGCGCGCCGCGTAGCCTTCGGCGGTATGCTCGAACCATTCGCCTTTGGCGTCTTGCGCCCGCAAAGTCGCTCGTTCGGCGCGGACGACGATTGCCGGAACTTTGCCGATTGACAGACAGCCTTCTGAATTTGACTGTTCGCCCGTCGTCGCAATTATTTCGGGGTTGGCGGCGACGAGTTTGACGCCTTCGCAGTCCATCACGAAAAGCTGCATCGGCAGCCCGATTTGTTGCGCCGCCAAGCCGACGCCTTCCGCCTCATACATCGTCTCGAACATATCGGCGCACAAGTTTTCCAATTCTTCATCGAAAACCGTGACGGGTTTGCCGATTTCCGCCAAAACTTTTTCCGGGTATTCAGTGATTTTTCTAATAGGCATAAATTTCTTCGCCACGAACAAACACGCGCAGAACACGAAAATTTTTATAAAATTTCTTTCGTGCTTTTTCGTGTTTGTTCGTGGCTGAATTCTTTTTTATCGCGGAATAAATCCGCTGCGCGCGCCGCGCCGAAAACCTCGTTTGGTGAAAAAGCCTTTATCGCCGCGCTGCATACATTCCCAACAAACAACTTTTTCTTCGTTCGTCGGAGCGAGAAATACATTGTAATGTTCCACCATGCGGTCGCACTCGGCGCACCGCACCGGCGGCTTTTCGGTAGATTTCGGGTCAATCGGTTCAATCATTTTATTTTTTCCTCAGTAAACGAACGGGTTTTTTGTAGAATTTTCTTTCCTGAACAATAGTGTAATGCGCCTCAATGAAATTATCCAAAGGCAGCCATTCTCTCTCGTTTCGCAATTCTCGTTTGTTAAAAGTCTTTTCATTCATTTTATCTTCAGCCAAACTATCCATAAAATTAACGCTCCGCGCAGCGTCCACGCCGCCGTGCGAATCCAATTCGTTCGCACCAATCGCCGCTGAACACCGGCATCAAAACTCGCGCCGAGCTTTTCGTGCAGCGGCACTTGCACGAGAAAAGTGGAAATCCAAATTATCAAAACCAACGCCAAACCAAACCAAAAGTAACCGGCGTTTATCCTCTCAAGCGAAACAAAAACGAAATAAACAGCCGTCAGCAATTCTGTAATCATCGCGGGCGCAACGACCGGCGTGATGCGCGACGTGTGGCGGTTGTGGTATTTCGCGTAGCCGCTCTCTCCGACATTTTCGAGCAGCGGATAATGCAGAATCTGCACAATCCAAATCACGCCGACCAAATAAAGCGTCGCGGCAAGATGAACGAGAAAAATAAAATCTTCCATAGCCGGATTGTATCTGAAAAGCGTGGCGGAAAATTAATGCGGGAAATGATTTTCAAAAACTTTTCGGCAACTGAACCGACTCGTTGACGTTCAAAGTTCCGTCGGTAATCTGCGCCGAATTAAATTCGTTTTTTCAACTCGTAAATAACGAGCGCGAGTTTGACGGCTTCGGCACGCGTTGCCGAATAAGGACTTGAATTTTTCGGCGCGGCGCGTTTGCGGAAGCGTTGAAAAGCTCGCTCGCCGATTTTGAAGTTTTTCGAACCTGTCCAACATAATTTTTTGTTCGGGATTTTGCTCTGAGGGCAATGCGCGGCGAAAATTTATAATGTAGTTTTAATTTTTAAGTATGCACGAATGGATAATCCTAAACTCAATGAAAATTCCGTTTTTGTTAATTTTAATTTTTCTATGTTTTTCTCAAATGTTTTCGCAGGAGGAAACAGTTGGGAAATTTCTGCGCGGACGAGTAGTTGATGCGGACAATTTGCCGATTGAAAAAGCGCGGGTAAAAATTGTTTCGGATTCCGGCGCTGTTTCGCTTTGCGAGACTGACGAGGAAGGACGTTTTGCCTGTGAAGCGAATTTCGATGAAGGTTTTACGCTTATTGTAGAAGCGCGCGATTTTTCTATTTTACGCCAGACGTTCGCCAAAGCGCGAGATTTCTCTGCACAAACGGTTTTCACACTCGCGCCCGAGTCCTTGCGCGAAACGGTTCAGGTAACCGCTAACCGCACCGAAACTCGTCTCGGCGAAACACCGGCGAGCATCGTCACATTATCCGCCGCCGAAATCAACGCGTCAGCCGCGCCGACCATTGACGACGCGCTGCGGCAAGTCGCCAGCTTTTCGCTTTTTCGCCGCGCCGGAAGCCGCAGCGCCAATCCGACGGCGCAAGGTGTATCCTTGCGCGGAGTCGGCGCGAGCGGCGCGAGCCGCAGCCTTGTTTTATTTGACGGCGTTCCGCTCAACGACAGTTTCGGCGGCTGGGTGCAGTGGAGTCGCGTCGCGCCGATTTCCGTCGAGCGCGTCGAAGTTTTGCGCGGCGGCGCGGCAAGTCTCTACGGCAATAATTCGCTGAGCGGAACGGTGAATATTTTGCCGCGCCGCGCCAAAGAAAACTTTAATTTTTCGGCGGAAGTTTACGGCGGAACGCAAAATACTTTCTCCGGTTCGACGTTTTTCGGGTTTAAACGAAACGATTGGACGGCGGATTTCGTCGCGGCGAGTTTTCAAACAAAAGGTTACATTACAGTTGACGAGCGTGTACGCGGCGCGGTTGACGTTTTCGCCGGGGCGCGAAACTCGAATCTGTCGGCGCGCGTCGGAAAAAGTTTCGGCGATGCGGCGAATGTGTTTTTGAAAATTTCTAGCTTCGGCGAAGTCCGCACGAACGGAACGGGTTTGCAAACCAACAGAACTAATATCAGACAATTCGTTTTCGGCGGCGACTCACCGATTTCGGATTTCGGATTTCGGATTTCGGATTTAAAGCTCGATTGGCGAGTTTACGGCGGAACACAAGTTTACGACCAGATTTTTTCCGCCGTCAGCGCCGATCGAACGAGCGAAACTTTGAACCGCGTGCAGCGCGTTCCGGCGCAAAACGTCGGTTTGTCCGCCAATGCCTCTGCCGTCGTTTTTGAAAATCAAACCGTCGTCGCCGGTTTTGAAGCGAGAGAAGTGCGCGGCGCGAGCGATGAAATCGGAGTTTTTAATAACCGCGTCGCTTCGCTTTCCGGCGCAGGCGGGCGCGAGAAAACTTTCGGCTTTTTCGTTCAGGACTTTGCGCGAATCGGTTCGCGCTTCGTTTTGGCGGCGAGCGCGAGATTTGACGTTTGGAAAAACTTCGCGGCTTCGAGCCTTACAAAAACACTCGCCACGAATCAGACGACTGTGGTTGATTTTCCAGACCGCACGGAGTCGGCTTTTAGTCCGCAAATTTCTCTGCTCGTTCAGGCGACGAAAAACTTTTCCGTTTTCGCGCTTGCCTCAAAAAGTTTTCGCGCGCCGACCTTAAATGAACTTTATCGCGGCTTTCGCGTCGGCAATGTCGCCACGCTTGCCAACGTAAATCTGCGCGCCGAACGAGCGGCAAATTTCGAAGCAGGTACGAGTTACAATCGAAACGATTTTTACCTGCGCGGAAACTTTTTTTGGACGCGAATTTCGCAGCCCGTGGCAAACGTCACCTTGTTCGCCTCGCCGAATCTAATCACCAGGCAACGGCAAAACGTCGGCGCAACGCGGACGCGCGGTTTAGAAATCGAGGCGGAAGCGAGAGTAAAGGAATTCGGTTTTTCAGTCGGATATTTGCTGGCGGACGCGCGCGTCGAAGAATTTCCGGCGAATAGAAATTTAGAAGATTTGTTCGTTCCGCAAACGGCGCGGCATCAATTTAATTTTCAAACGCGCTGGGCGAAAAAAGATTGGAGTTTCGCCGTTCAGGGTCGCGCTTCGAGCGAGCAGTTTGACGATGATTTGAATTTGTTTCGGCTTGAACCGTACTTTCAGCTTGATGCTTTAGCGGCGAGAAGGTTTAAGGAGTATTGGCAGATTTTCGTCGGCATCGAAAACGTTTTTAATTCGCGTTACTCAGTCGGAAGAACGCCCATCAGAACCGTCAGCCCGCCCATCAATTTGCGCGTTGGTATTCGGTGGAATTAGAAAGATGAAGGCGGAAGAATGAAGGATGAATAAAACAATATGTTCTGATTCATCATTCCGCCTTCATCCTTTCAACTATTCCGGCGGACCCGAACAGCCCGCGCCGTGCAGGGCGGGAATTTTCGTGCTGATAATCGGGTAGTTTTCCGCTTCGGCATTGATCGCCAGCCATTCGGTGTATTCCGGCGGAATTGACATATCCGAGAAAATCGCTTCGACCGGACATTCGGGCAAACAAGCGTCGCAGTCAATACAGGTGTCAGGATTGATTAAAAGTCTGTCAGGCAATTCGTGAAAGGCTTCGACGGGACAGACCGCCGCGCAGTCGGTGTATTTACATTCGATGCACGGCTCGGCTACGATATACGTCATTTTCTAGAAATTCTCCTTGCAATTTATAAAAACCACTATAAAAAATATGATACCGAAAAGCATAACTTGTCAAAGCAGGTTAGACAAGTGTTAGAATGCCACAATAAATTTGTAAATCTACATTAAGGAAGGAAAATGAAAAACCTAAAATCAGAGAGAGAATTGGCGCTTGATTTCCTGCGCGTGACGGAAGCGGCGGCGATTGAATCGGCGCGGACGATGGGGCAGGGCGACCGCAAACACAGCGACCACGTAGCGGTCGAAGCGATGCGCGAAGTGATGGACACCGTGCCGATGCGCGGGCGCATCGTCATCGGCGAAGGCGAGCGCGACGAAGCGCCGATGCTCTACATCGGCGAAGAACTTGGCGGCGGCGGTTACAGCCAGGAAGAACGAGCGACGTTTCCCGAAATTGACATCGCCGTTGACCCGCTCGAAGGCACGAATCTGTGCGCTTTGGGAGCGAACAACGCGATTGCCGTTCTCGCGGCGGCGGAACGCGGCGGGCTACTCAATGCGCCGGATATTTATATGGACAAAATCGTCGTCGGTCCGTCGGTCAAAGGCGCGATTGATATTGACGCGCCGATTAAGCGGAACTTGAAAGCGATTGCCCGCAGCTTGAATCGTGACATCGCGGATTTGACTATCATCTGTCTTGACCGCTCGCGTCACAAACAGCTTATTGACGAGGTTCGCGCGGCGGGCGCGCGCATTCGTCTAATCAGCGACGGCGATCTTTCGGCGGGAATTTCGGCGGCGGTCGCCGGAACTAATATCCACGCGCTGATGGGCATCGGCGGCGCGCCCGAAGGCGTTTTGACGGCAGCGGCAATGCGCTGTCTGAACGGCGAAATTCAGGCGAAACTCGTCTTCGACCCGGAAAGATTGGGCGTTGACAAATCGAAGGTTCCGCCGAAAGAACAAGTTATGGAACGCCTTCAATCAATGGGCATTAAAGACCCGGACAAAATCTACGACACGAACGATCTGGCGCCCGGCAAAAAAATCATTTTCGCCGCCACCGGCGTCACCGACGGCGCGCTGCTGCGCGGCGTGCGGTTTTTCGGCGCGGGGAAACGCACGCATTCGGTCGTCATGACGACCGACACGAAAAACATACGCTTCGTTGACACGGTTCACGTCGAAGGCGGACCCGACGCGGTAATCAGATTTTAGAAGGAATTTTTAATGCCAGGGCGCAAAAAATTATTTGAAAATTTAGAAAAGTCTTTTAATGCTTATTAAACCCTTTGCGGCTCTGCGCCTTGGCGTTAACTTAAAATGCCCGAAACAATCGAAAGCTATATTCCGCAAAACGCCCTCGCTTCAATGCGGCGGCGAGCATTTTTTGTCTGGGGCATAGCGGCTTTTTTAGTTTTCGTTTGGGTTTTTCTAATCGTGCTGGCGCCGCTCGCCGAGGCGAATGATTTTTCGGGCGTTTCAAATTCGCTTTATAAATTTTTTGGTTTTCTTTGTCATCAAAATTCGTCGCGCTCGCCTTCGTTCGGCGCGCACGCTTTCGCGGTTTGCTCGCGTTGTTGCGGCATTTACTTCGGCTTGTTCGGCAGTTTTCTGATTTACCCTTTTCTGCGCCGGATTGAGGAAACCGAACCGTTTCGGCGCTTTTGGCTTTTTGCGGCGATGGCTCCGATGGCGTTTGACTGGCTATTGGGATTCTTCGAGATTTGGGCAAACACGCATTTTTCGCGGTTTCTGACCGGCGCGATTTTAGGCGCGGCGTGCGCGGCATACATCGTTCCGGCGTTAATCGAATTTTCCCGTTTTCTGCCGAGTAAACGACGAGTAAAAAGGCTGTCGGTTTGACAGCCTTTTTGCATCTAAATTTATATTCGGATACTAATTTTTGATAAATTTGTTGGCGACGCATCGAAACGCTTCCGAGGCGTCCCTTTCGATAAGCAAAATTTATTATAGCCGGATTTCGGTCAGCTTGACAAGTTTTCTAGAGAAATAATTTCAGGCGGATTAAACTCGATAAGCGGCTTAAAATAAGAAGTTTAGCCGTTTCGCCAAAAGTTTTCCACAGGTGGAAAACCCATTTTGTAACATTTTTTTAATTGACTAAGCGGCGAAAGAAGCGCAAAATTTATTTATCATCCGACGGAAAAGAAACAAAAAATGAATTTTAATAAGGACAGCGCGATTGAGCGGGCGAAAGCCGATTTAGCGAAGCGTTTGAACGTTTCGGAAAACGAAATCAAAGAAGTTTCCGTCAGCGAGCGGGATTTTCCCGATATGTCGCTCGGCGCCCCGGTCGAAGATGAGATGTCGGCGCAGATGATTTCGACCGGCTGGCAGATAAATCTGGCGGCAAACGGCGAAAAATACGAATATCGCGCCGACAAATATCAACTGCGTCTGTGCGGATTTCAGGGAACGAATCGTATCGTTGAGACGTAAAATGATTATGGAAGACAAAGAATTAAAAAAGAAACTGGCAAAGATACCGGACGCGGACAAAAACGGCGATCCGATTTATAAAATTGCCGATATTGAAACGACCGGCAAAAAATCCGCCGACAAATCGCGCGGCGACAAAAAGCACGGCTCTAAATAAATTTTATTGAGGATTTATAGTTTGGTGAAAAACGGGAAACTCGTGCGGTTCAGCAAAGATTGAATCGCCCGCGCGCCCAACAGGAGTTTAAAAAATGAATCGTAATAATTTTTGGATACATTTCTGCATCGCCGTTATATTAATTGCTTTTGCGGCGGTTTTGGGACAGCTTAGGCTTTGGCAGTCGAAACCGCTTTTTTCGAGAAATACGGCTGTTAAATCTACGCCGAAACCGATCGCGCCTAAGCGTTCGGTTGACGAAAGACAGCCGGAAGTTCTGGTTAAATTTCGCTCCGACGTAAGTTTGGCGGAAATCAGACGAATCGCCGAAAAAAATAACGACCGCATCGAAGACCAAATCGAAGAAGTAAAAGGTTTAATTGCCATTGACGACCTCGATAACGGAAACGCGGAAACGGTTGCCGAGCAATACGCGCAAATGTCCAATCTCGTGAAATACGCCGAGCCGAATTATGAAATCAAACTCGACGACCCGACCGTCTTTTCAGTTTCCGATGCGCTTTTGCGCGAAAGCGAATCGAACCCCGTCACGCCGAACGACCCGAAATTCAGCGAACAATGGGCGCTCAACAACAGCGGGCAAAACGGCGGCAAGGCAAACGCCGACGTTGCCGCGCTCAAAGCGTGGATCAAAACGCAAGGCAGCACTGATGTCGTCGTTGCCGTTCTTGATACCGGAGTTGATTACAAACACACTGATTTAGCCGCGAATATGTGGTTTCGTCCCGATAATGTTCCGCAATATCGTGACCAAGAGTTAGGGACATTTAACGATCTGCAAGGTTTTAATGCTGCCGATAATCTTTCCGACCCAATGGACGATAACGGACACGGAACGCATTGCTCCGGCATTATCGGCGCGGAAGGCGACAATGACGAAGGCATCGCCGGAATCAATTGGAAAGTCAAAATTATGCCGCTCAAATTTATGGGACGCGGCGGTTTCGGCACGACCAAAGACGCCATTGAAGCGATCAATTACGCGATTGACCGCAAGCGCAACGGTGTAAACGTCCGCATCATCAATGCGAGCTGGGGTTCGACGGTGTATTCAAAGGCGCTCGAAGACGTGATTCGCGCGGCGGGCGAGGAAGGAATTTTATTCGTCGCGGCGGCGGGCAACAACGGTTCGAGTAATGACCGCAGCCCGCATTATCCTTCAAATTACAATTTGCCGAACGTCATTAGCGTCGCGGCTTTGGATAGAAACGATAACTTGGCTTCTTTCTCAAACTTCGGCGTGAAAACCGTCCATATCGCCGCGCCGGGCAGAGAAATTCTTTCAACCTGGCTCGGCGACGAATACCGCGAAGCGTCTGGAACTTCAATGGCAACGCCGTATGTCGCGGGCTTGGCAGGTTTAGTTTTGGCAAGCGAGCCGAAATTGTCGGTCGAAAAATTGCGCGAAAGAGTTTTGAAATCGGTTGATAAACTTGATTCGCTTAACGGCAAAGTCGAAACTGGCGGACGAATCAACGCGGGCAAGGCTCTGGGAAATTAAATTTCGTTTGAAACATTCCAAATAAAAAAGACGATCATTTGATCGTCTTTTTTATTGAACACGAGAAGTTTTTCGGAAAATGAGAAACGATGAAATTGATTCTGTTTGACGCAATTGCTGACTTTGTTGTCAGATGCTCGACTTTTTATCTTTTACGTTCGCTCGCTTCGTGTTTGAAATTTTATTTCCCGCTCGTAATCAATTTGGCAATGGTCTGAAGCTGCATATTTGTCGTGCCTTCGTAAATCGCGCCGATTTTCGAGTCGCGCCAGAATTTTTCGACCGGGTAATCTTTCACGTAGCCGTAGCCGCCGTAAAGTTCAATCGCTTTTGACGAAATTTTTTCTGCCACGCGCGACGAATAAACTTTCGCCATCGCCGCTTCTTTCAAAAACGGTTTGCCTGCGTCCTTCAAACGCGCGGCGTTGTAAACCAAAAGCCGGGCGGCTTCCAAATCAATCGCCATTTCCGCCAGTTGAAACTGCACGGCTTGAAAGTCCGAGATTTTTTTGCCGAACTGTTCGCGCTCGTTCGTGTAATACAAAGCGGCTTCAAACGCGCCCTGCGCGATGCCGACCATTTGCGCGCCGATGCCGATCCTGCCTTCGTTCAAAGTTTCGATGGAAACTTTGTAGCCTTTGCCGACCTCGCCCAAAACATTTTCTTTCGGAACTTTGCAATTGTCTAAAATCAATTCGGTCGTCGAACTGGCGCGGATGCCGAGTTTGTCTTCTTTTTTGCCGACCGAAAATCCTTCAAAACTTTTTTCGACGATGAAAGCCGTGATTCCCTTATAACCTTCTTCGTGATTGATGCTGGCGAAAATGATAAAAATTTCCGCTTCGTTGCCGTTCGTAATCCAGAGTTTCTGCCCGTTGATTTCCCAGTAATCGCCTCGGTCAATCGCCTTTGTTTTTAGAGCAAAAGCGTCCGAACCGCTTCCGGCTTCGCTCAAAGCATACGCGCCGACTTTTGATTCAGCCATCTGCGGCAGATATTTCCGTTTCAAATCGTCGCTTGCCCAGCGGATAATCGCGTTCGTCACCAGAGTGTTCTGCACGTCAACGAAAACCGATGTCGAAGCGTCAATTCTGGCTAATTCTTCGATGGCTAAAATCGCGTTGAAGAACGACGAACCGGCGCCGCCGTATTCTTCCGGCGTTTCGATTGCCATCAAACCCAAGTCAAAACACTGTTTGATTAAGTCCGCGTCGAGTTTCGATTCGTGTTCCATTCGCTCGACGCGCGGGCGGACTTCGCCTTCAGCAAATTCGCGCACCGACGCGCGAAAAAGTTCTTCCTCTTCTGACAAAACGGTTAATGCGTTACTTGTATATTCGCGTTCTAAAGCTGCTGCGTTCATATTAAAATTTCCCTTTGATTTTGTAATCGAATGTTTATGTTTTAACATCAATCATAATAGGCGCAAGAGGCAAAAGGCAAAGAGCAAGTGAATCCTGAAATAAAAATCCCGACCGCGAACGTCAAGACTCAAAATCTTAGGAAAACAAAAAACATCAAACGCCTGAAAATCTTCGGCGCGGTGCTGACCGTTCTGGGCATCGCGCTATTCGTGTATTTCGTTTATTCGGTCGGCGTGCGAGAAATCTTCGCTGGCATCGGACGCATCGGGTTCGGCGGTTTCGCGTTGATTATACTGATTTATTTTCTGCGAATCGCCTGCCGCGCGACTGCCTGGCGGTTGTCCGTTTCCGACCCTTACCGATTAAAGTTTTCTGATACTTTGCCGGCGGTCATCATCGGCGAAGCGTTGAGCAGTTTGATTCCGCTCGGCGTTTTGATCAGCGGAACATCGAAAGCCATCGCCGTCAGAAACCGCGTTCCGCTGGTCGTCGGTTTTTCGTCGGTGGCGACGGAAAATCTTTTTTATTCGCTGGTCACCGGTCTCTTTATTGCCTTCGGTGCGTTTGCATTTATAAGAAATGTCGAACTTCCCGATGCTTGGGTTTTGACGGTTGATCTGCTTATACTTTTCGTCCTATTTCTGATTTGTTTCGGTTTCGTGATGGTCATTCGCCAATGGCATCTGCTCAGCTCTCTGTGTAACTGGTTCTACAATCGGCATTTTGGGCGCCGAATTTTGGAAGAGGGGCGGCAGCAGGTCAAACTTTTTGAAGATTTGATTTTCGGATTTTACCGCCAGAATCCGCGCCGTTTTGTGCCGATATTTTTCATTCAAATCGTTTTTCATGCGCTCGGCATTTTGGAAGTCTTGTTTATTTTAAGCCGCATCAGCGATGCCATACCGAATTTATACAGCGCGTATCTGCTCGAATCGGTCAGCCGCGTTATCACGATTGTTTTCAAACTCGTGCCTTTTCTCATCGGCGTTGACGAAGCCGGAGCGCAGTTCGTCGCCGAATCTCTGGCGCTCGGCGCGGGCGTCGGCGTAACTTTGGCGATTATTCGTAAGGGGCGAATTTTATTTTGGACAGCGGTCGGGATGATTTTAATCGTGCGGCGCGAGCTTTCACTGATGGAAATTTTGCGACACGGAGAAAATGAGACGCAGTAACGCGGAGATACGGTGACACGAAGAAAAAACTCTCGTCAATAAATCTCCGCGTCACTATATCTCCGTGTCGCTTTTTCCCTTGTCACCTCACGACGCGCCGTTTATACTAGCGGATAACAATATACGCCGATTTTGTAGGAGAAAATTTTGCAACCAAAAGTTCATCAGGGACTACTAACCGCCGCCGGCTTTCGTTTTGCGATTATCGTCGCCAGATGGAACGATTTTTTAACCACCAAGCTGCTTGACGGCGCGATTGACGCGATTGAGCGGCTCGGAGCGAGTGAAGATTCAGTCGAGGTTTTCAAAATTCCGGGCGCGTTTGAAATACCGCTGGCGGCGCAACGCGTGGCGCAGAGCGGTAAATTCGACGCGGTGATTTGTATCGCCGTCGTGATTCGCGGCGAAACGCCTCATTTCGATTACGTCGCGGGCGAAGCTGCCAAAGGCGTAACGAACGCCGCTTTGCAGACGGGCGTCCCGGTTACATTCGGCGTCGTTACAACCGACACGCTCGAACAGGCAATCAATCGCGCCGGTGTGAAGGCGGGAAATAAAGGTTTTGAAGCCGCAATGTCGGCGGTTGAATTAGTGAATTTATACAAAACGATGGACGGCGGCGAGTCAAATAAAAAAGTTTTTCCGCACGTCGTCTGAAGAATCGAAACAAGCATTATGGGAACACGCCGTAAAGCACGCGAATCCGCGCTGCAAATGTTATTTGCGGCAGACGTTGCCAAAACGCAGGGCAGCGTTTTGACGAGCCGCTATTGGAGCGAACTCGGCGAACCGACGCTTGATGAAGCGACGCGCGAGTTCGCCAATAATCTAGCTGCCGGAACTTTGCGCGAGATTGAACGAACCGACGAAACCATCCGCACCCGCGCCGAGCATTGGCGCATCGAGCGAATGGCGATTGTTGACCGCAATGTGCTGCGCTTGGCGGTTTACGAATTTCTTTTCACCGACACGCCGCACACGGTCGTCATTAACGAAGCCCTGGAAATCGCTCGGCGCTTTTCAACTTTTGAAGCCACGCAATTCATCAACGGCATTCTGGACGCCGTTAAACACGATTTGGAAAAAAATCCCGCGCCGGAAAACACCGACGAAAACTTAAACGAGAAAACTCGCGCCTCTTCGCGCTGACTTTAGCGAGCAGCAGGCGGTAAGCGGTTGGCAGTTTAAGATTTAAGAATTAGAAATTGCTGTTGCCCGTCGCTTATCGCCTACTGTCCACCGACTCGTGATGGAAGATTTTCGCCGCCGATTTCTAACCGAAGCCGTTGCCAATCTCCGCGCTTTAGCCGAAAATTGGCGCAGAAGTAATACTAGTTTTGAAGCGATTTCCGATGCGCTTCGGCGCGATGCCTTTCGCACGCTGCACACCATTAAAGGAACGGCGCAAACTTTCGATTTTACTTCTTCAAGCCGTTTAGCTCACGCACTCGAAACGCTGCTTTCCGTCTTAAAAAATGAGAAAAACACTACCGTTGGTCAGCCGAAAATTCTTTTTCTCGAAGGCATCGGGCTTTTAATCAAATCTTTGGAGCAAAGAAATTTCGAGATTCCCGACTCTTTTTGGGAAAGATTCAGGAATCTTACTCCGCCAACATCCGAATCGGAAAAGATTGCGAAAGACTTTCCGCCCGCCGTTCCCGACGAGTTTTTCTCGCAGCTTTCGATTCAGGAAAAAAACGCGATTCGCGCCGCCGGCGAAAACGAGAAAAACATATTCTGTTTTGAAGTGGCTTTCGAGACGGCGAACTTTGCCGACAAATTAGTAAACTTTCGGGAAAGTTTGAGCGCGGCGGGCGAAATTATCGCTACTTTGCCCGGAACGAAATCGAGCGGGGACGGAGTAATCGGTTTCCAGATTCTTTTCGCCAGTTCAGCCGCAAGCCCGAAAATTCAAGCGATTGCCGAAGCGGGCGCAGCAGAGATAATTTTCAATTCGTCGTTAAATGTTTTCTCAAACGACGCACCGGGCGTTCTGGCGCAAATCGTCAAACACGGCGAAGAGACGGCGAAAAAACTTAGCAAACGTATTCGATTTAAAGCTTCCTCTGACGAAATAGAACTCTCGCCTGAGAAACTCCGACTTGTTTTCGACGCTCTTCTTCATCTCGTCCGCAACGCGGTTGACCACGCCTTTGAGACGAGCGGACAAATCGAAATTCAACTCGCAGCGCAAGCGAACAATCTGCGCCTGATTGTTTCCGACAACGGGCGCGGAATCAGCGCGGACGAAATAAAAGCCACAGCCGTCGAAAAAAATCTGATTTCCCGCGATAAAATTTTGACCGAACAGGAAACGCTCGATTTAATTTTCCTGCCGGAATTTTCGACCAAATCTGTCGTAACGGAGATTTCCGGGCGCGGCGCCGGGCTTGACGCGGTAAAGTTTGCGGTTGAAAAAGCGGGCGGCGCAATAAACGTCAAGAGCCGAAACGGAAAAGGCACAATTTTTGAGATTGTTTTGCCGCAGTAAAAAAAAAAACGCGGCAAACTAAAGACTTTAGAGAATGGAAAAGATGAATAGAGTGAATTCAGGCGAAAAAATTCGGCGTTTATCAATGTTCGTTTGCGGTTTATTTCTACTTTCTTTTTCATTGACCAACGCTCAGGATTTGCCGAAGGAAATTCGCGGCTATAAAGTTCACCGAGCGAAAATCTCCGTCGATAATAAAACCGCAAAAGCGGCGACCGATGATCAGTCCGAAGTATCAGTAAAAATCGGCGATCCTGAGTTGACCGACGTATCGCTTTCAGGAATCACGTTTGAGGTTTCGGCGGAAATCAATTCTTTAACTCAGAGCGGCACCGTTGATTTTCTCACGTTTCACGACTTTCGCATCAACAATTTGAAAGTTGATGTGCAAGAATACCGAGAATCAATTGAGTTCAAAAAGAATCAAACGACCGCTCTGCCCAAACCGATTGAAATTTCCCTCGGCGCGGGGCAGGCTTTGCGCGGCGCGTTAAAGGAAATGAAGGAATCGAAAAACGAATGGACGGTGACGGGCAGAATTTTCGTCTTCGGACGATTCAAAAAATCGTTTCTGAAATTCAAGCGTGTAGTGCCGATCGAGATAAATCTCAAAATTAAAAATCCGTTAATAAAACAGCAAGCGATAAGCAACGAGCAATTTTAGAAAACTCAAACGCTGCAATCCGAAATGTGAATTCGGCTTTTAACTCGAAAAACAATCTGTTCACTGCTCGCCGTTTACTGCCTGCTTAGGTTTTCGCCTCTTTTGCGCTAAAATTATCTACAGTCCCGCGATTATCAAAAGAGGTCAAAAGAGTGAGTAAAAAATCAACTAATTTATCCGAGTTCATCGCCGAAAATTTCGGCGCGAATGCCAGCTACGTCGAGGGTTTGCTGAGCCGTTTTCAATCAGACCCAAGTTTGGTTGACGAATCGTGGCGCGCGTATTTCGGCGATTTATTAAACGGTAATGTGCCGACGGAAAACGGTCAGAGTTCGGCGACGACAATAGAGAAACCGGCAACCGAAACCACCAAAACGAACGGCGCGGCGCGGCAAACGGCAACAATCGCAACAGCAGCACCGCAAACGCCGCAAACAGCGCCGACCGTCACAGTCGGCGCGAATGTTGACGTGAAGGCGATAACGGGCGCGTCGAAAAAAATCGTCGAGAATATGGAGTTGAGTTTGACCGTGCCGACGGCGACATCTTTGAGGCGCGTGCCGGTCAAAGTTCTGGAAGAAAACCGGCGCATCATCAATGAAAATCTGCAAACGGCGGGACGCGGTAAAGTTTCCTTCACGCATTTAATCGCGTGGGCGATTGTCAAATCTTTGAAAGAATATCCGCAAATGAATTTCGGTTACGGCGTGGTTGACGGCAAACCATCGCGGCTCGAAGCGGACGATGTGAATCTCGGCATTGCGATTGACATCGAGAAAAAGGACGGCTCGCGCAATCTGCTCGTCCCGAATATCAAGGGAGCGAACCGGATGAACTTCGCCGAATTTTTCGTCGCTTACAACGAACAGGTGAAAAAGGCGCGCGACGGAAAATTGGTTATCGAAGATTTTCAAGGCACGACCGTATCTTTGACGAATCCGGGAACAATCGGCACGGTTGCGTCGAATCCGCGCTTGATGAGCGGTCAAGGCGTAATTATCGCAACCGGCGCGATTGAATATCCGGCGGAGTATCAAGCGATGACTGCCGCCGTGCTGTCGCAACTCGGCATCAGCAAAGTTTTAACTTTGACTTCGACTTACGACCACCGCGTGATTCAAGGCGCGGAATCGGGTTTGTTTCTGGCGAAGATTCACGAGTTTTTAATCGGGCAGCACGATTTTTACGACGAAGTTTTCAAAGATTTGGAAATCAGCTTTCCGCCGCTTCGTTTCGCGCAGGATTATAATCCGTCATTGCTCGGCGGCGACCATTTCCGCGAGCAAACCGAAAAGCAGGCGAATGTTTTGCAACTCATCAACGCTTACCGCATTCGCGGACATCTGCTCGCCGATATTGATCCGCTGAATATGACTTCGCACCACGCGGCGGAACTTGATTTGGAGAATTTCGATTTAACGATTTGGGATTTAGACCGCGAATTTATCACCGGCGGCTTGCACGGCACGCGCACCGCAACTTTGCGCGAAATTCTTTCGATACTTCGACGCGCCTACTGCGGCAAGGTCGGCATCGAGTATCGCCATATTCAAAATAAAACGGAAAAGCAGTGGATACGCGAACAAGTGCGGCAGCAGTTTGTTGACGTTGTGCCGCTTGACGCCGCAACCAGAAAAGAACTGCTGCAAAAACTCATCGAAGCTGAGCAGTTCGAGCAGTTTTTGCATAAAAAATATTTGGGGCAAAAACGCTTTTCGCTCGAAGGAACAGAAACGATTATTCCGCTGCTCGACCAGCTAGTCGAGAACGCTTCGGAACGAGGCGTCGAAGAAGTTTTTCTCGGAATGGCGCATCGCGGGCGGCTGAATGTTTTATCGAATATCGTCGGAAACGCGGAGACGGGCGATTTGGCGGAGAGGATTTTTACGATTTTTGAAGGCACTTCGCATCCGGCGTTTCCGGCAGACGAAGGCGACGTTAAATATCATCAGGGCGCAACCGGACGACGGAAGACGAAATCGGGAAACGACGTGAAAATTCAGCTCGCCAGCAATCCTTCGCATCTCGAATTCGTTGACGCGGTAGTCGAAGGAATGGCGCGCGCCAGACAAGACGAATTGCTTGAAACCGGCGAAGAACGCGATACGGCAACCGATAAAATTCTGCCGGTTCTGCTGCACGGCGACGCGGCGTTTGCCGGACAGGGCATCGTGATGGAAACCTTGCAGTTGGCGAATTTAAGAGGCTATCGCACGGGCGGCACGATTCACATCGTCATCAACAATCAAATCGGATTCACGACGGGCGCGGATTCGGCTCGCAGTTCGATTTATTCGACCGACGCAGCGCAGATCACGCAGTTGCCAATTTTCCACATTAACGCCGACGACCCCGAAGCAGCCTTTCGCGTCGTAAAAATCGCCCTTGATTACCGGCAGGAATTTAACAAAGATGTCGCGCTTGATCTAGTCGGCTTCCGGCGCCTCGGTCATAACGAGGGCGACGAGCCGAGCTACACGCAACCGCTGATGTATGCGCGTGTCAAAGCGCATCCGGGCGTGCGTCATATTTACGCGCAAAAACTGATTCGTGAAAATGTCATCAACGAAGCGGACCTCGCCCGGATGACCGAACGCGTTGTCGAAAAATACGAAGGCATTCTGCGGCGCGCCAAGCAAATCGCCAACGAAAAGCCGAAACGCGAATTTCTGCCTGCCGCGACGCCGGAGGAAGACGGCTCGGGTATTTTAGAAACGGGAATTTCAAAGGAAACTCTAAAATTAATTTCCGAGAAAATATCGGTCGTTCCCGAAAACTTTCACGTCAACCCGAAAATGGTCGGGCAGCTAGCGCGACGAGCGAAAATGGGAACCGGCGAAGTTCCGATGGATTGGGGATTCGCCGAAGCGATGGCGTTTGGTTCTTTGGTGACGGACAGCGTGAATGTGCGGCTGAGCGGACAGGATTCGGGACGCGGAACTTTTTCGCATCGTCACGCGCTGATGTATGACACGCAAACCGGAGCAAGCTGGTGTCCGCTCGGCGAGTTGAAATCGAATACCGAGGAGCCGGCGAAGTTTGAAGTTTTCGACAGTTCTTTAAGTGAGCAAGGCGTTCTCGGTTTCGAGTATGGGTATTCGGTCGTCGCCGAAGATTCACTCGTTATGTGGGAAGCGCAGTTTGGCGATTTTGCCAACGGCGGGCAGGTTATTATTGACCAGTATATCGCCGCTTCCGAAGACAAATGGAATCAGAAATGTCGGCTCGTGATGCTTCTGCCGCACGGTTACGAAGGTCAGGGACCGGAACATTCTTCGGCGCGGTTAGAGAGGTATTTGCAGCTTTGCGCGGAAAATAATTTGCAGGTTTGCTATCCGACGACTCCGGCGCAGTATTTTCATCTGCTTCGCAGGCAAGCGAAACAGGAAACGGTGCGCCCGCTCGTTGTAATGACGCCGAAAAGTCTGCTGCGGCTTCCCGCCGCGACCTCAAAAATCGAAGATTTGACCAGCGGCGGTTTCCAGCCGGTCATTGACGACGCTTCGATTACCAACAAGGCGGAAATCAAGCGCGTCGTTTTGTGTTCCGGGAAGGTTTTCTACGATTTAAGCGTGGCGCGTGAAGAATCGAAAGATTTGCGCGTGGCGATTGTGCGGCTCGAACAATTTTATCCGTTTCCCGCCGACAAATTAAAGGAAATTTTCGCCGCTTATCCAAATGCGACGCAAGTTTTCTGGACGCAGGAAGAACCGCAAAATATGGGCGGCTGGTTTTTTGTCGAAGCGCGTCTGAGAGAAATCAAAAGCGATTTAAGTTTACGTTATGTCGGCAGAACGGCTTCGGCTTCACCGGCGACTGGCAGTTACGCGATTCATGAACTCGAACAGCGCAAACTTGTGGACGACGCGCTTCTCAAAGAACACGCCGACGAAATTTCGGCGGCGAGCAAACCGGAAGTCGCGGAGAAACTCGCCCCGGCGGGCGCGTAAAACAAAAAAGAAAGCAAAATATAAAAGAGGGCGAATAAATTATTTGCCCTCTTTTTTCTGCTCGCTTTTCTCAATTTTTTCGGCTAATTTCGTCGAACGGTTGCGGGCAATCAGCGGAAGGCGCTCGTCAATGCTTAACTCCTTTAGAAGCGGGATCATCTGCGCCGCATCGGAAATTTCCTTGCGTTTAATCAATGAGTCGAGAGCGTCAAGAAGACGCGGCGCGTCAAGCGGCTGATTTTCCCGCGCCACATTTATATCGAAAACCCAAACGAATTGTTGTCCGATTTTCCGGTATTCGTCGGCTAAAGATTTAGCGTCTTTGTTGTCCGTCCAATTAAACGTCGCCTCGCGCGTGCGACCGTCTCGTTTCATCGTGAATTTCATCGCGCCGAGATTCGAATAATCTCTGACGGTTTGATAATTCTCGGTCGCATCCAGAAAATTTAAAGCGCGCCAGATTGCTTTGACTCGTTCGACAGTTGCGAGCGAAAGCTGCAACGGCTCGGTAATCGGCTCGGCGACATCCTTTTTCTGAAACGTAATCTTTCCTATCCCGTTTTCGTCGTGTTCGATGTTAATTTTTGAAACTGTAAAATCGGCTTTTGAAAACTCGTAAAAATAAATTGGTTTAGTTTGGCTTGCTGCCGCCGGTCGCGCATTTGTTTTTACGGTTTCTTCGGTTTTTTCAATTGCAGTTATTTGGCTTTCATCTTCGGGGCGCGAATTTTTCTTTATTGCCGGTGTCGCGTCGTCTTCGGCGGCGGTTTGCGCTTTCACCGGCTCGGCTTTTTTCGCGGTTTTCTGTTTAGCCGTTTTGCGTTTCGCTTGAGCGGGTGCGGAAAAAGTCGAAATTAAAATCAAGCTCAAACCGACCAATAAAGTTTTCGCCAATCGTTTTTTAAACATTTTGTTTTTGTTCCTTTAGCCAGCCGCGAAAACTTTTCAGCGCGAAAGTTTGCCCTTTCGTCCGGCTCATTCCCAAAAATTCGGTGAATTTTTCCGCCGCTAAAAGCGGAAGCGCGGCTGCTGGAAATTTGATGATAGTTTTTCGCTTCGAGTTCGTAAAGCGCAACGTCGTTGATTAAAATCGTTCTGCCTTCGCTAGCCAGAAAATCCACCGCTGTAAAATTATCTAACCCAAAATTTTCCGTTGTCGCCGTGTTCATCGCCTTAAAACCTCGCTACTCGAATCTTACCGAAACCACTTTTGAAACTCCAGCTTCCTGCATCGTCACGCCGTAGAGAGCTTTGGCAGCCTCCATCGTTCTTTTGTTGTGCGTGATGACGATGAACTGCGTATTTTCAGACATTTCGGCGATTTTATTCACAAAGCGTCCGACATTTGCGTCATCGAGCGGCGCGTCAACTTCGTCGAGCAGACAAAACGGCGCGGGGCGATATTGGAAAATCGCCATCACGAGCGCAATCGCCGTCATCGCTTTTTCGCCGCCCGAAAGAAGCAAGATGCTTTGCAGACGTTTGCCCGGCGGCTGCGCGACGATTTCGATTCCCGCTTCAAGAACGTCTTCGGCTTCGAGCAAAGTCATCTCGCCGCGCCCGCCGCCAAAAAGCTCCTGGAAGAATTCTATGAAATTGCGATTTATTGCCTCGAACGCTTCACGAAATCGCATCCGTGAACGCTGTTTGATTTCTTTCAAAGCCGCTTCGGTCGCATGGACGCCGTCCACGATGTCCTGCCGCTGCGCCGTCAAAAACGTCAGCCGTTCCTCGGTTTCCGAGAGTTCTTCGAGCGCGAGCATATTTATCGCGCCGAAATTTTCAATTCGTTCGCGTAAATCTTCGACCGCCCGCCGCGCCGTCTCTAAATCGAAATCGCTTTCAATCGTTTCACTCTCGACCAATTCGACCAAAGCGATATTCAAATCCGACTGCGATTTCTCGTTCAAATTTCTGAGCCGCGTAACGACCTCGGTTTGCCGGATTTCAATCGCCGCGCGTTCGTTTCTGGCTTCGGCGGATTTTTTATTCAGTTCGGCAAGCTCCGCCGCCATCGCGTCCGCCGCCTCGCGCGCCAGTTTAAGCTGCGCCGCCATTTCCGCGAGTTCTTTACTCTCGCTCGTCTGCTCGGTCTCAGAGAGCGCGACTTTCTGCTCAATCTCGCTGATTGATTTTTGCAAATCGTTCGCCTTGTTCGTCGTCTCTGCGATTTCCAAATTCTGCTTGGCGATTCTCGATTCGAGTTCCGCCCTTTCGGTTTCGATGCGCCGCAGCGCGTTCTGCGCCGAGCGACGACGCTCGCCGGAAGTCGCCGCTGCGGTGCGTTTTTCATTCAGCACTTGATTCTCCGCGTTCAATTCGCGTCTGGTTTCGTTTAATCGGTCAGAGATTTTCGTCGAACTCTCCGATGCCGCGCTTCTGGCTCGCTCGGCTTTTTCCGCATTCAGTTTTGCTTCTCTGCGTTTAGTTTGAATTTCTGCGAGTTCCGTTTCGATTTGTTTCGATTCTTCGCCGACGATTTTTTTATGCCGCTCGGCGCGTTCGGTTTCCTGCGCCAAAGATTTCGCTTCGATTTCGACGGAAAGAAGCTCGCGCTCGACCTTGACGATAAACGACTGCAAATCAACCAATTTATTTTCCTTTTCGACTAAAATTTCGCGCGCTTTGCTCGTATTTTTCTCTGCTTTTTCAACTTCAACGCTCAACTTTTTGACAGCGTTTTCCAACTCGCGCAATTCGCGCTTGAATGCCAGCAGCGACGTGTTTTTTTCGTTTGCGTTTTGCCTGCCGCCGACGAAAAGTTTTCCGCCGACGTTTAAATCGCCGCCGAGACCGACGTAAATTTCACCGTTTTTCGCCTTCGATTTTTCAAAATCGTCAACCAGGCGCGCCGCCATTTCGCGCGAAAAACCTATCGCCAGAAGTCCGGCGAACTCTTCCGAAACGCCGATGAAGTTTGCGATTTCATTTTGAATTTTGGATTTCGGACTTTGAACTTTGGACTTGGAATTACAGACTAGAATCGAAATTCGACCGAGATTGTTTTCGTTCGTAAATCGAATCGTGAGCCGCGCGTCATCTTCGGAGGCGACCAGAATTGTTTGCAGATAACTGCCGAACAAATTTTCAACCGCTTTTTCCGCCCGCTCGTCAACGTTTAATTTGTCCGCCAGAACTCCCAAAAAATTCACGCCGATTCGCTTTTGTTCGGCGAAAAGTTTCTGCACCGCCGGCGCGTAAATCGTTTTTCGCTCTTCGAGTTCCCGCAGAGTTTCGAGTCGGTTGCGCTTTTTGAAAAACTCTTCGCGCCAATCATTTGAAATCTTTTCGGCAGCGTCTAAATCGTTTCGCGCTTCTTTTGATTCTTCGAGAATCTGTTGTTTTTCCCGGTGCAGATTTTCCAGTTTTTCGCGCTCTTTCGTGAGCGTTTTTTCCAGTTTCTCACTCGCCTTTCGGTGTTCGGCGAAAATTTCGTCGGCGCGTTCGCCTTCGCGCCGCAAACCCTCAAAGCGTTCCTGCAACCGCTCGTCGGTATTTTCTAATTGCCTGGCGATTTCCGTCAGCCGCTCGAAAGCCGCCGTATGCCGCAAAACCGATTCGCGTTCGGTTTCGAGTTTCGTTTCGATTTCGCTGAGTTCCTTCGATTTCCGCCCATAAACGCTTTCGGCTTCGCGCAAATCGAGTTCGGCTCGTTCGGCGACGGCGCGTTCCGCCAGCGAATCTTTCTCCAGGCGCTTGATTTCCGTTTTGACGAGTTTCAGACGTTGCTCGGTCGCCTCGATTTCGCCTCGCAAATTCGCAGAACGCTCGGTTAAATTAGCAATCTGCTCGCTTCTGTATTGTCTCTCGCGGGAATTTCTGTCTCTTTCGAGCGCGTTTTCCGAATGCCGGGCGCGGAGCTGCGCCAAATTTTCTTCGGCTTCGCGCGCTTTGCCCGTCGCTTCGCGGAAGGCGTCGTCCTTTTCGGCGACCGCCCAAAAAACGCCGCGCTCGGCTTTTTCCGCTTCTTTTAATTTTTCCTCTAACTCGCCGACCGATTCGGACAAATGTTTGCCTTCGGCGGCGAAGGTTTGCCGCAGAGTCTGGCGAAATTCTTCGCGCAGGATTTTATAGCGGCGCGTTTTCGCGGCTTGGCGGCGAAGGGCGTTCGCCTGTTTTTCTATTTCCGAAACGATATCGGTGATGCGGCTTAAATTCGTTTTCGCGGATTCGAGTCGTGCTTCGGCGGCGCGCTGGCGCGTGCGGAATTTGGAAATGCCAGCCGCTTCTTCGATTAAATTACGTCTGTCCGAAGGCTTTGCCGACAGAATTTGCCCGATGCGTCCCTGTTCAATCAGCGCGTAATGCGCGCCGCTCAAACCGGTTCCGGCGAACAAATCCTGTATGTCGCGCAGACGGCAGGGTTTTCCGTTCAAAAGATATTCGCTTTCGCCCGAAAGATAAAGCCGGCGCGTGACCGAGACGGCTTCTCCGGGAGCGAAATCAAGCGCGAACTGGCGCGGTTTCCAGTGCCGCCTCGTTTTGATTTTTTTTTCGACTGTTTGAACCGAGCCGATTTGCGCCGCTTGAACTTTTTCTATTTCGTATTCTTCCGAATGAAAACCGTTGCCATTAGTGATAAGTGTTGAGTCTTGAGTGCTGAGTTCGAGTTGTTGATTTTCGATTTCTTCCAAATCAACCGCATTTTCATCCAAGCTGCCGAGGCTCGCGTCAATGTCTTCGAGTTCTGATTCTTCGTCGGAAAAAAACGCTTCTTCGTCGCGGACGAGATGCAGCACGACTTCCGCCATTCCCGACGCCTTGCGCCGGCTCGTGCCTTGAAAGACGACATCCTTCATTTCCTCGCCCCGCAGCGATTTCGCTTTCTGCTCGCCTAAAACCCAGGCGATAGAATCAGAAACGTTTGATTTGCCGCAGCCGTTCGGACCGACGACCGCCGTAATTCCGCTGCCGGTAAAGACAATTTCAGTGTAATCGGCAAAAGATTTGAAACCCGTGATTTCGAGACGCTGGAGTTTGAACATCGTATAGTGTGCTGCGGAAGCGAAGACGCACTATATTTTGTTGTTTTCGGGAATTTAAGTCAAATGAAAAGCGAAAAAGGGGAAAGGTGAAAAAGGTTATGTACCGGAACTCAATTTACTTTTTCAATTTTCCATCTTTTCACTTTTTTACTCCTGTCTTAGAAATCTACGAGGTTTGAGTCGCGCAGTCCTTGTTTTTCGGCGCGTTCGTTGTCGAGTTCGGTTAAAACGTCGAGCAGAAAATTCGTGTTGCTCGTGATGCTGATGACGACGGCGAATTCCGTCTCGGAGGTGGAAAATTCAAACGTTCCGCCATTGATTTCGATGATTTCACGAAACGCTTTCGTGCCGTTATGACCGTTGGCTTCGGCGTCAACGATTTTGCCCTCGTTAAACGAAACGCTCGCCAGATGCATATCGGATTTAATCACCAAAAGCCCGGTCATTCTCGAATTTTCAATCACCTGCACGGCGTCGAAAATACTGACGAACGCCAGATTGCCCGCGAAAGTTACGTCGGTGCGAACATTCTGCGGCGATTTATCGCGCGTCGTGGCGAAATCGGGACGGCGCGCGCGGCGAATCGCGTCCAAGCCAGGCGCGACGGAAATGCGCGGGTCTAACAATTTCGCTTCCTGAAGCCGGTCATACGCCACGTCGAAATCTTCGCGCCCGATATACAGGCTCACCAGAGCGAGACATTGTTTGGCAGCTTCGTCCAGATGTTTCTGCGATATACAAATCTCGCGCATCTTTTCGCGCAGCGGAATCGAGCGCGGGCTGCGCTCCATTGATTCGTTAAGCAGAGAAAAGGCTTTCTCCGGCGAACGGTATTTCACAAAAAGGTCGGCGTCAAGAAGAACCGACTCGATGGAAACTTCCGTGAAGGGCGCAGCAAATTGTTCTAAAACGTGATCCATAAAATCAAGGCGGAACAAACAATGTTCAACAGTTTAAAATTATCACAAATGATTGTCGTTAGTCATTAAAATTTTAAAGGTAAAAAGGCGAAACGATTTTTATGAAAAAATCGTTTCGCTGAAAAATCAAAGTCAACTTGATTTTAAAAATCGAATCTGAGTCCGAGTCGGATTTGACGCGGACGAAACGCTCTGGTAGGCACCAAAAAGTTATTAAGAAATTCTTGTGTCGGTTGACCGGCAAATCCGGTCGCATCAATAAATTCCGAACCGAAACTGAAAACAGTCATATTTAGAATATTGTCGAGTTCAATCTGCGGACGCAAACGCATTCTTTCGCCGAATTTGAATTCACGGCTGATGCTCAAATCGAAAATATAAAGTCGCGGACCGCGTCCGGCGTTACGCGGCAAATTTCCGGCTCTGCCAATCGGCGCAAGAAAAATATTGCTGCTCACCGCCGTGTTAACCGGGTCGTTAAATCTTCTCCAAACAATATCGTCAAGATTTCCGCTAAAGTTCGGTCGGTCGGTATTAACGTCGTCGAGATTTCGGTCATCGGCGGTTTCGCCGCCGTTTGAAAGATTAAACGGCGCGCTCGAACCAAAGCGAAATATCGGTGAAAAACGCAATTTGCCGAACCATTTCGGCGTATCGAAGACGCCGGAAAAAGCGAAACGATGGCGGCGGTCAAGCAGGCTGCGCGATCTTTCGCTGGTAAAATCGCCGGGCGTTTGCGCCGACGAAGTGTTGACGATGCCATCGTCTTCGAGTTTGGAAAGCGTGTAGGCTAAACGCGCAGATACGCCGAAGCCAGCACCGAGTTGGCGATAACGGCGGCGCAATTCCAAAACCAATCCGCGATACCAACTGTTGCCGAGCGAGCCGACTTGCTCGGTTTGTCCTAAAGCCGGATTAGGACGCAGCGCGTCAGCAACGGCTAAAGCTCTTCCGTACGGCGAAGCCGCCGCTGTCGAAGTGTTTTGGCTGTCTAGGTTGTAAAACGTAACGCCGCTCACAGTGCGGCTGTCCGGCGCATTTCTTCCCGCAAATTCAAACCGCGTGTTTCCGCTTCTAATGCCGTTCGCCAGATAATCTGCCAAATCCACAAAACCGGCGGGAACAACCGGCGCGTTCGTATTAACTTCACGCCATAGACGAGCCGTGCGGTTATAAGTCAGATTAGCTTCAAAAACAAAACTTTTGGTAAGTTCTCTTTCAAATCCCAAGTTAAACTGGTAACTTTCGGGAATTTTCAAAGTCGGGTCGAGACTGCGGAAAAAACTGTTTTGATTATATCCTTCGGCAATATACCTCTGAACAAGAGGGCTATCGGCTGACAAAGTATTCGGAAAACCGTTGCTCAAGGCGAGCAGATAAGAATCCCTCGCGCCGCCGGTCGTTGCAACGCGGTTGGTGTCGAAAATAACTTCGTTTTGTCCGCGCTGAAAATCATCCACCGTGCGCAGCAAAACTCGATTGTAGAATATTCCGCCGCCGAATCTGACGACGGTTTTGTTGTCCTTAAAAGGCGAGTAAGCGATGGCAAAACGCGGTCCGAAATTATTCGTATCGTCAATAATCGTCTCGCGTTCATAGCGCAGCCCGAGACTCAAATTAAGATTGTCGAGCAATTTCCAGTCGTCTTGCACGAAAAGTCCGTAATAAGTATTCTTCTGCGTCGAATCGGTGAAAAAGTTTTGACGAAAACGGCTGACGCAACCTCTCGGAAACGCATTGACGCCGCCTCTAATGCGAGGATTCGTCGCCGACGGCGGCAGATTCGGATTGGTCAAGCATTGCGGAATCGTCGTCGTGGCGAGCGGATCGGCGAAGTTAAAAGTTCCGTTCGCGTCCGTCAAATCAATATATTCCGAATTGATATTCTGCACATCGAAGCCGAATTTGAGATTATGCGCGCCGATGATGCGCGTCAAGGAATCCTGCACCTGCCACCGCTTTTCCTTTCGGTCAGAGGTTCCCAAAGTTGAGGAACCCGCCAGCAAGCTTGTGTTGGAAGTTTGTCCCGGTTCGCGGAAACTGATGATTACCACCGGATTTTGTTCTTGTCCGGTGGAGATAAACTGTGGCGACAAATCAGAATACTGAAGGCGAAATTGATTTACCGTTTTAGCGTTAAAAACATAATTGTCCGTAAAATTGATGGCGTTAGTTTTGCTCCGTCTGCCAATCAAGGCTTCGGCAAGTCGGTTCCCGCCGTTAAATTGTCTTCGGTCATTAGTGTTGCCAAATTGATAAGAAACAACTATCGAATGAGTATCGGTAAAATTATGGTCAACGCGGGCGGTGAAAATGTTTTTTCGACGCGGCGTATCGGCACCGAAAACAAATCTCCCTAATTGCGAGCCGAAATCCGTAATAACCTCTGAATTAGTCGGCGCGGGCAATGCAAATCGCGGATTTTGCACCAGCGGAAGGTAAGTGTCCGTGACGGTTTGGTCATAGATATGATCAAATTCGTAAGCCGTATAAAAATACGTCTTTTTCTTAAAATAACCGAAAGGAATCGGACCGCCGAGCGTGAATCCGGGAACATTTTGCTGGAACGTCGGGCGTGGAACGCGGCGGCGATTATTGCTCCAACTGTTGGCGTTCAAACTTTCATCGCGGAAGAAATAAAACACCCGTCCGCCGAATCTTCTCGAACCGGCGCGCGTGCGAATGTTGACGCGACCGCCGGAAGCGCGACCGTATTCGGATGAAAACTGATTGGTAATAACTTGAACTTCGTCAATAGACTCGATCGAAGGCTGAAAGCGAACGCCTGCCACGCGGTCGTCATTGTTATCGAATCCGTCAATCGTAATATTGTTTGAATAAGCCGTGCCGCCGGAAAGCGCGAAAATTCCGACCTCTTCCGGCGAATTGCGCGGCGCGCTTTCATTACGTCCGCCTTTATCCACCGATAAATCGCGCGTCGAAAGCGGTTCTTCAGTTACGCCGCCAAGCGTGAAAACCAAATCCAAGGCATCGCGCGAAGTATTCGGAAGTTCTTCGACTTCTCTCTGCGTTACCGTTCCGCCGACTACCGTGCGCGTCGTATCTACGACCGGAGCGTCTTCGTCACTAATTGTGACGGTTTGCTCGGCGCGGACATCGCCGGGCGTGAGTGAGAAATCGAGTTGGACGTTTTGCCCGGCAATCGTCGCTAAATCGGTCGTCTCTTTCGTGCCGAAGCCAGCTTGCGAAGCGCGGATTTTGTAGAGTCCGGGCTGTAGTTCGATGATGCGGTAACGTCCTTCTTCGTCGGTGACAACCGTGCGCTCGACATCCGTCGTAACAAGCGTCGCCGTGACGGACGCGCCGACGATCGGAGCGTTGTTTGAATCAACGACGCGCCCGCTGACGGTTACGTCATCAAGGTCTTGGGCAAAACCCGTCGCGGTAAATGCGAACGCCGCTAAAAAGACAAAAAGGACGGCGGGCACAATCGTGCCGACAAAGTTTTTCATATTAAACTTCTCCTGAAAATTATTTGAATGAGATTACTTTTTGAAAGGGTTATTCTGTAATAAAAACAGTTTGTTGTAAAGAAGAGACGGCTGGTTTGAGGCGGCGAATAGGCAAATTATTCTTCGTCGTCGCGCTGTTCGACGCTGACGCGCGTTACGCTGACGCGCGAGATGGGAATCAAGGCTTCGGTTTCCGCAAACAAATCGCTGCGGCTCGAAAATTCGTCGGCGTGCGTGCGTAAGTATTCTAAAAAACGCTCAAACTCGCTCTGCATCTGATTCATCTTTTCGCGCATATTCAAGATTATTTCCACGCCCGCCAGATTAACGCCCAAATCGCGCGTTAATGACAAAATCACCTCTAGCCGTTCGATGTCGGAATCTTCGTAAAGCCGCGTGTTGCCGATTGAACGCGACGGTTTCAACAATCCTTCGCGTTCGTAAAGCCGCAAAGTTTGCGGATGAATGTCAAAGAGTTCTGCCACCGCGCTGATAGTGTATGTCTTAATCTTCCTTTTCATAAGTTTAAGAAGTTTGGAAAATTCAGGAAGTCTGGAAAGTCTGTGAAGTCAAAAACAATTTCCTCTTCCTGGACTTTCTACACTTCCTGGACTTCGCAGGCTTTCCAGACTATTCAAGTCCCATTGCCCGCCGCGGATTTTCCGCGTTGGCTTTTTCAAACTGCCGCAGAACTTCTTTGGTTTCTTCCGAGATGACGCGCGGCAGAGTTATCTGCACTTCGATAAACTGGTCGCCGCGCAAATTCGGGTTTCTCAAGCTGGGAAAGCCGCGCTCGCGCAGACGAAACTTTTGTCCCGATTCGGTGCCGGCGGGAATTTTCAATTGCGCTTTGCCTTCGACGGTCGGAACTTCTATCTTCGCGCCCAAAGCGGCTTCCGGCACGGTAATCGGCACAGTCACGTAAATGTTGTCGCCTTTACGAGTGAAAAATTTATGTTTTCCGACGTTCGTGATAATAAACAAGTCGCCCGGTTCCGCGCCAAGTCGTCCGCCTTGACCTTTTTTCGGAATCCGCACGCGCGACCCCGTATCAACGCCTGCCGGAATGCGCACCTTGACCTGCTCAGTTTTCGGCGTGACGCCTTTGCCGTGACAGACCGAACACGGTTCGCGCCGCCGTCCCGTTCCCGCGCAATCTGGACAAGTCTGCGCGAAATTCAATCTCCCGCCTTGTCGCTGAACTTGTCCCGTTCCTTTGCAAGTCGGACAGGTAACAATCGCGCCGCCCGTATCGCCCGCGCCCTGACAGCGCGAACATTGCTCGCTGCGGTTGACCGTAATGTTCGTCGTCAAACCCGTTACCGATTCTTCAAAACTCAATGCGAGCGGCATCTCAATATCCGCGCCTTTTTTGGGCATCGCGCGCGGCGGTTCGGGTTCGCGCGCCGTAGTCGTTTTGCCGCTCGTGCCGCCGCTGAAAAGGTCGGAAAAAATGTCCCGAAAACTCGACGATGAGCTGCCGCTGCCGCCCGGCTCGAAATTAAAACCGGAAAAATCAAATCCGCCCGCGCCGCCCGCCGCGCCCGCTGCGCCCGTCCCATACGGCGAATTTACGTCGAGGTTGTCGGCGTAATATCCGAAACGGTCGAACACCTGGCGCTTTTTCTCGTCGGATAAAACGTCGTAGGCTTCTTGAATTTCCTTGAATTTTTCCTCGGCAGCTTTGTCGTTCGGATTCACGTCCGGGTGAAATTTACGCGCTAACTTACGATACGATTTTTTGATTTCGTCCGCCTTCGCGTCTTTTTTGACGCCGAGAATTTGGTAATAATCTTTTTTTGCCATTTTAATCAGTGAGCAACCAGCAGTAAGTCAAAGCAGAAGGATTAAGACTTACTGCTGATCCATATTAATTTCGTTTGAAATTGATTTGAAAGCGTGAGCAGTGAACAGAACGCTCACTGCTCACCGCTCACTGCTTACTTTTTCTCTTCGTCAACATCAACGTATTCGGCATCAATCACATTATCGTCACCACTGCCCGAAGTCGAAGATGTCGTTGTGTCGCCGCCCGCGCTCGCCGAAGACGCTTGTTCTTCAGTCGCTGCCCCGCCGGTGTTCGCGCTCGTTTGGTTATAAATAACTTCCGCGAGCTTGTGCGAAGCGGTTTGCAGACGGTCGAATGCGCTGTTCATCGCATCGGCATCAGTTCCGTTCAAAGCGGTTTTTGCTTCTGAGATGGCGGTTTCAAGTTCGCTCGAAGCCGCCTGGTCGAGTTTGTCCTTGTTTTCGCTGAAAGTTTTTTCAACCGAATAGACAAGCCCGTCGAGCCGGTTTCTGGCTTCGATTTCCGCTTTCTTTTTCTCGTCTTCGCCCGCGTGCGATTCGGCATCTTTCATCATTTTGTCAATTTCTTCTTTTGACAAACCTGAGGAAGCCGTAATGGTGATTTTCTGCTCGCGTCCCGTGCCGACATCTTTCGCCGAAACGTTGACAATGCCGTTCGCATCGATATCAAAAGTCACCTCGACCTGTGGAACGCCGCGCGGTGCGGGCGGGATGCCGACGAGGTGAAACTTACCAAGCGTTTTGTTGTCGCCTGCCATCGGACGCTCGCCCTGCATTACGTGAACTTCGACCGACGTTTGATTGTCCGAAGCCGTCGAAAAGATTTCCGATTTGCGCGTCGGAATCGTCGTGTTGCGCGTAATCATCTGCGTCATCACGCCGCCTAAAGTTTCAATTCCGAGACTCAAAGGCGTTACGTCGAGAAGCAGAATGTCGGTTTTTTCGCCGCCCAAAACCGCCGCTTGAACCGCCGCGCCGATAGCAACGACTTCATCCGGGTTAACCGATTTGTTCGGCTCTTTCCCGAAAAAGTTTTTGACCATTTCCTGAACTTTCGGAATGCGCGTCGAACCGCCGACCAGAACGATTTCGTCAATGTTCTTGGCTTCGATTCCGGCGTCTTTAATCGCCTGCTCGACCGGCGGCATCAATTTTCTCAAAATCGGTTCAACCAACTGCTCAAATTTCGAGCGCGTCAGCTTCATCACCAGATGTTTCGGACCCGAAGCGTCCGCCGTGATAAACGGCAAGTTGATTTCGGTTTCCATCGCCGATGATAATTCGACTTTGGCTTTTTCCGCCGCTTCTTTAAGGCGCTGCAAAGCCATTTTGTCGGCGGTCAAATCAATGCCCTGATCTTTTTTGAACTCGTCAATAATCCATTTAATCAATTCTTCGTCAACGTCGTCGCCGCCGAGGTGAGTGTCGCCATTGGTTGATTTAACTTCGACCACGCCTTCGCCGACTTCAAGAACGGAAATATCGAAAGTTCCGCCGCCAAAGTCGAACACGGCAATCGTTTCTTCTTTCTTTTTATCCAAACCGTAAGCGAGCGCCGCCGCCGTTGGCTCGTTGACGATACGCATCACTTCGAGACCAGCGATTTTGCCCGCATCTTTGGTCGCCTGCCGCTGCGCGTCGTTAAAATACGCCGGAACGGTAATGACGGCTTTATCAACTTTAGAGCCGAGATAATCTTCCGCCGATTGTTTCAACTTCTGCAAAACCATCGCGGCGATTTCCGGCGGGCTGTATTGTTTGCCGTCGGCATTGATGCGCACGTCGCCGTTGCCCGCCTTTTCGACTTTATACGGCACTTGCTTGATTTCTCCGCCGACTTCTTCAAAGCGGCGACCCATAAATCGTTTGATGGAATATAAAGTGTTTTCCGGGTTCGTCACTGATTGTCGTTTGGCGACCTGCCCGACCAGACGATTGCCGTCTTTCGTAAAAGCGACGACCGAAGGAGTCGTGCGTCCGCCTTCTGAATTGGTAATCACTACCGGCTCGCCGCCTTCCATCACGGCGACGACCGAATTTGTTGTTCCTAAATCAATTCCTATAATTTTACTCATTCTCGTTTTTCTCCAATAAAAAATTTCTCGCTTTAACTCGTAAAAGATAAAACTATAACTTACCTGAGCTGTAAAAAATTATAAGATTTGAGTGTCTTCTTGTCAAGTTTGGTGAGCGACAAAAGATAAGATATTTAATTATAGCCGCTCTCCTTTACCAGCATTGGTTTCCGTCATCAATTTGGCAACGTGAAATATGTAATGAAGCCCGGAAAACACGGCGAAAGCGAAAACCGTCGTATAGACGGTCGGCAAATAAAAACCTCTCAGCGATGGGAAAATAGCGGCGACGAGAACCAAACCGACGGCAAAGATTTGGACAACGGTGCTTGCCTTGCCGAGCCAAGACGGTTTAAAGCCGCGAAAATTCGTGATGATGAAAATCGCGCCGGCAACGGCGATGATAAGAATGTCGCGCCCGATGACAGCGGCAGTTACCCAAAACGGCACGGGCAGATGGCGCGTCGGCGGGAAAATGTTTGGCAGAGTTAAGATAATAAACGCCGTCGTCATCAAAAGTTTATCGGCAATCGGGTCGAGAATCGTGCCGAGTTCCGACTCTTGATTAAAACGGCGGGCGACAAAACCGTCAATGCCGTCGGAGATGCCCGCCACGAAAAAAGTCAGCAATGCCCAACCGCTTTGACCGTAAACGAGCAAAATGGCGAAAACGGGAATGAGAGCCATTCGCAGAAAGGTGAGCAGATTTGGGATTGTGATGATACCGTTCATTTTAATCTTGGGTCTTTGGTTTTTGATCTTCGGTCTTTGTTTTCCTAAACCCCAATGTGCTTGAGTGATCGAAGACCCAAGCCCTAAGACCAAAGACCGCTTGAACGCAGTTCGATTAAAGAAACTTCTGGGGGGCAGCCAAAGCGCACCGGCAGAACGACCGTGCCGATTCCGCGCGTGATATACATTTGCGAATCTTTGCGTCGGTAAAGACCGCTCGCAAACCGGCGGCGCGGCAGAATTTTCTTTTCCTCGTCGCGCAGTCTGACCTGCCCGCCATGCGTATGTCCGCTGAACATCAGATCCACTCCGGCGCGGGCGGCGCGATACAAAGTTTTTGGATTATGTGCCAGGAGCATTTTCATTTCGTCGGGAAACGAGCCGCGCAAAGCGGCGGGCAAATCAGTCAATCCAACCATATAATCGTCTGTTCCGCCGAGCCAAAACGATGCGCCGCGCGCCGAAAACCGAAAACCTTCGTTGATTAAAACGCGGATGTTTTCCGCCCGCAAACTGTCGGTCACCAGTGTCGCATCGGTGCGGTGGTCGTGATTTCCCAGGCAAGCGAAAGTTCCGAATTCTGACTTGAGCCGTCCCATCGCTTGCGCCATCGGCTCGATGTATTCACGTTCGTGCGAAACGAAATCGCCAGTCAAAAATACCATATCGGGTTTTAATTCATTGGCTATTTCGACGGCGCGCAAAATATGTTCGAGACTCGTGAAGGGACTGTGGTGAATGTCCGACAAATGTGCGATGCGCCAGCCGTCGAGATTTTTCGGCAAGCGTTTCAAATGAATTCGAACTGTTTCGACAATCAAAGTATCAGCTTCCGCCAGCGCGTGACGCGCCGTAACCGAAATATTGCTCGCCAGTTCGCGCAGCGGTGTTCCCGTCGAGACCGCCGCCGAAATTCTTTTCGATAATTTTTCCTTCCCTCGTTCGACAAATTTCATATTTACTTTATTTTACAGGCTCATTCTTTTTTTGGCGAGAGCGAGGCGTTTACATGCAGAGTGCGAAGCGCGGAATGCAGAATAAAATTTCCAATTTAGTTTTCAACATCATATCGGTTAGTATATTTTTCAAAGCGCAATGCTCTGCTTGATTCTGCATTCCGCGCTTCGCGCTCCGCATGACATTATGCCAACCTGGAAACTCGAAATCGAATACGAAGGCACGCGTTATCGCGGCTGGCAAATTCAGCACAACGCCAATACCGTGCAGGGCGAATTGCAAAAAGCGGCTTACCAACTTTTTTCCGGCAAAGTCGAACTCGGCGGTGCCGGACGCACCGACGCAGGCGTTCACGCCGTGTCGCAAATCGCTCATCTGCGCGTTTCTGATTTGAAAGCTAACGTCACGCCGCGCCAGATTCAATTCGGCTTCAACGATTTGTTGCCGCACGACATCAACGTCAAAAGAGTGTTAAACGCGCCGGAAAACTTCGACGCCAGACGCGATGCAGTGCAACGGTTTTATCTTTACCAAATTTCGACGCGGCGCACGGCGTTTGCGAAAAATTTCGTATGGTGGATAAAAGACGATTTGAAAACGGACGCGATGCGTGAAGCCGCCGCGCTGCTCGTCGGCAAACACGATTTTCAATCGCTCTGCGAGATTGACGAAACGAAAAAACAATCAACCGTCGTCGCAGTCGAACGAAGCGAGATTTTCACCGACCGGGATTTGATATGTTTCCGCATCGGCGCGTCTCATTTTCTGTGGAAAATGGTTAGAAGAATCGTCGGAATGCTGGCGGAAGTCGGGCGCGGAGGCGCTTCGGTTTCTGATTTTGAACGTCTTTTGAAATTTCGATCGAACGCTGCCGCCAAACACACGGCACCGCCGTCGGGTTTATTTCTCGAACGAGTCTTATACCGAGGCGACCAGCCGCCGACGGAAAATAAATCGTTGTTTCCGATTTTTTAGTCGCGTTTGAAATCAACTATAATTTATGCCAAATTCAAATCAAAGGAGTTTGAGGAAAACTTATGTCAGATCCGGCAATCGGAAAAGTATTCAGAATAACGGCGGAAGCGGCGCAGGGAACAATCGCTTTCGATGTCGAAGAAAACAGAAAGCTCGTTTTGGCGCTCGAAGACAACGGCGTTGACATTTTGCACCGGTGCGGCGGAAACGCCAAATGCACGACTTGTCGCGTCGAGATTTTAGACGGCGACCCGGGCGAAATCGGCGACCCCGAACGAGTTATCTTAGCGACAAAAACAGACTTAAACGACCATACGCGGCTGTCGTGTCAAATGCGCGTAATTGACGATTTGCACGTCAAAGTCGTTCGCCAGGCGAGCGTCGAAGGCATTGACGCGGGCGGGAGACCGCAAGAGTAAAACGGTTTTCGGTCTTCGTTCGCGGTTATGAAGTTTTGCGCTAAAGATTTACCAAGACCAAAGACCGAAAACGCAAGACCGTTTTATTAATCATACTTAAAAGGGAGAAAATTGAAAATTATGGCGACTGAAGCGAAAGACCAGAAATATCCGTTTGAACTGCCCGCGCTCGAATACGATTTCGACGCGCTTGAACCCGTCATTGACGCGGAAACAATGCGTCTGCATCACGACAAACACCATCAGGCGTATGTGGACAATCTCAACAAAGCCGTCGAACAACACCGGGATTTGCACGGAAAAACTTTATCGGAATTGCTTTCCGGTTTGGACGGCGTTCCGGAAGAGGTGCGCGGCGCGGTTCGCAACAACGGCGGCGGACACATCAATCATTCGATGTTCTGGACGATTATGAAATCCGGCGGCGGCAAACCGTCGGGCGATTTGGCAACGGCGATTGACGGCGCGTTCGGTTCGTTCGACGATTTCAAAACGAAATTCAACGACGCGGGCGTCAAACAATTCGGCTCGGGCTGGGTGTTCGTCACCACCGCAAGCGGCGGTAAATTAGAAATCGCGTCGCAGCCGAATCAAGACACGCCGTTTCACCGAGGCGTCGAGCCGCTTCTCGGCAACGACGTTTGGGAGCACGCTTATTACCTGAAATACAACAACCGCCGCCCGGATTATCTGAAAGCCTGGTGGGACACAGTAGATTGGGACGCAATCGCGCAGCGTTACGAAAGACTGCGCGCGGAATAATTGTTTAACGGAAAACGGAAAATGGAAAATAAAAGATTTCATTTTCCGTTTTCCGTTTTCCATTTATTAGTATTTCGGCACTTCGCGGTCAACCTCGTTCGACCAAGCCGTGATGCCGCCTTTCAGATTAATCAACTTTCCTGTGTAACCGTTCGCTTTTAACGCTTCAATCGCTTTCGCGCTGCGCCCACCGGCTTTGCAGTGAATGATAGCGGTTTGATTCGCGTCAATTTCACTGGCGCGTTTGATAACTTCGCCGAGCGGAATCAATTTCGTATTCGGAATTCTGGCGATTTCGTACTCGTGCGGCTCACGCACGTCAATTATTTGCACATCGGCGCTCGTTTTAATTAAATCGCTTAACTCGGTCGCCGTTATTTCTTCCAAAACTTCTTTCTTTTCATCATTCGGTTGCTTTAGACCGCAAAACGCTTCGTAATCAATCAATTCTTTAATCGTCGGATTTGTTCCGCACAATGGACAATCGGGATTTTTGCGAAGTTTCAATTCGCGGAACTTCATCGTCCAGGCGTCGAAAAGCAATAAACGATTTAACAAAATCCCTTCTGCGCCGAGAATGACTTTAATAACTTCATTCGCCTGAATCGTGCCGACGATGCCGGGCAAAACACCCAACACGCCGCCTTCGGCACACGACGGAACAAGTCCCGGCGGAGGCGGTTCGGGATAAAGACATCGGTAACACGCGCCTTTTTCCGCCCAAAAGACGCTCGCCTGTCCTTCAAAACGAAAAATCGAGCCGTAAACATTCGGTTTTCCGGTCAGAACCGAAGCGTCGTTGACGAGATAGCGCGTTTGAAAATTGTCCGTGCCGTCAACAATCACGTCGTAATCTTTGAATAATCCCAAAGCGTTCGCGCTCGTCAGCATCGTTTCGTAAGTTTCGATTCGCGTGTTCGGGTTGATGTCGTTCAGACGGTCTTTCGCCGACGCGATTTTCGGTCGCCCGACATCTTTCGTCCCGTGAATGATCTGGCGCTGAAGATTCGACTCGTCCACGACATCGAAATCAACCAAGCCGATTGTGCCGATGCCCGCCGCCGCCAGATATAAACCCAAAGGCGAACCCAAACCGCCCGTGCCAATCATCAAAACACGCGCCGCTTTTAATTTTCTCTGACCTTCAAGTCCGACTTCCGGCAAAATCAAATGCCGCGAATATCTCGCGTATTCTTCATTCGTCAGCGCCGGCAATTCCCTTTCCGCTCTGGCTTCCGCGCCAAAATTTCCGCCCGCGATTGACGGCACAATCATAATAGTTTCGCCGTCTTTAACCGGAGTCGTTTCGCCGCCCGTGTGCCGGATGTCTTCGTCGCCGACGTAAACGTTGACGAAACTTCGCAGTTTGTCCTGGTCGTTGTAAAGATGCTTTTTCAAATCGGCGTGCGCGGTCGTCAATTTCTCCAACGCCTCGCCCGCCGTCGTCGCTTCGACTTCAATTTCCGATTTTCCGCCCGCGAATTGTCGAAGCGGAGTCGGAATTACAACTGTTACTGCCATAAACTTATTTCTCCCTGAATGATGAATTAAGAATGATGAATAATAGTTTCATAGTTTTCATTCATCATTCTTAATCCTGATTCATTATTTTTATAATCTCTTCCTCATTAAATTTCGAGCGGTCGTTTTCCATTTCCCAAGAACGCGCGTCAACCGCTTTTCCCTTTTCGATTGAAACAATAACGTATGACCAAACCGGAAGCGCGTGGTCTAAATCGAATTGCGACGGGATTGCCGGATGATCTGGATGCGAATGATAATTCCCCACAATATCGAGTTTTTTTCCGCGCGCGTATTTTTCTCCGCGCATTAAATCCTGCGGCGTGATCAAGGAGCGATTATGCTTTGCTGATTCTTCACGGGCATTCTCAATCGGGAAAATTTCGGCGACTTGTTTTTCTCCGTTCGCCGCGAAACTCCCGACGAGCAAGCCGCAGCATTCAAACGGATATTCACGCTCGCCGTGTTTTTCAATTTCTGAAATTTGTTCTTCGGTTAATGTAATCACGTTTGAAATTTTGTAAAAACTACTGCTTCTCGTTCCAAAAATTTTCGCTCAAGTATTTGCCGCCGCCGTCGCATAAAACCGTCACGATAACAGCATCGGTTTTTAATTTCCGCGCCAAACGCACGGCGGCGAAAACATTTGCGCCCGCGCTGACACCGACCAGCAAACCTTCTTCTTTCGCTAAACGGCGCGTCATTTCGTGCGCGTCTTCGGTCGTTACTTCGACGTTTTCATCCGCTAAACTCGCATCGTAAATTCCCGGCACAATCGCCGTTTCCAGATGCTTCATTCCTTCGAGTCCGTGCAGCGGCGAATCCGGCTGCATCGAAATCATTTGAATTTTCGGATTGAGTTCTTTCAACCCGCGCGCCGTGCCGACAAAAGTGCCGGTAGTTCCCAAACCGGCGACAAAGTGCGTTATTTTCCCTTCTGTTTGCCGCCAGATTTCCGGCGCGCTTTGTTCGTAATGCGCTCGCCAATTGGCTTCGTTGTTGTATTGGTCGGGATAAAAATACTTTTCGGGATGTTTCGCGTAAAGCTCTTTAGCCATAATTTGCGCGCCGTCCGTGCCATTCATCTGGTCGGTTTCGATGATTTCCGCGCCGTAAATCCTTAAAATACGTTTGCGTTCGAGGCTCGCGTTCTTCGGCAAACAAAGCGTAACTCGATAACCGCGAGCCGCGCCGATCATCGCGTAGGCGATTCCGGTATTGCCGCTCGTCGCATCAAGAATAGTTTTATTTTTCGTCAGCTCGCCCGATTTTTCGCCCGCCCGAATCATCGCCAGAGCCGCGCGGTCTTTCACCGAACCGCCCGGATTTAAATGTTCGGCTTTCGCGTAAATCTCGACGTTTTCGGGCAAATCTTCCGCGACGCGGCGCAGACGAACGAGCGGCGTGTTACCGATTTGCGCTTCCAGACGCGCTTGGTTTTCTTTTGAATCTTTTTCTAAAACTGCCGATTCCATCTTTTTCACCGAAAACAAAATCGGTCGTGAATTCCGGTTTACCGAGTTCTACGACCGACTGGATATTTATATTTTAGCGTTTGTTGATTCTCACATTTTCACGCCAAATCTTAGCCAGTGCGTTTTGCAACAGCAACGATAAGTTTGATTTTTGCGGCGGGATTTATTCATATTTGAATCTTTACAAAAAAGTCTATATTCTGAATTTAGAAAATTGAAAATGTTTTGTCAAATGAGTTTTCGGCTACCGTTCGCCGAACGGAAATCTGCCGCGCGAGCGCGTTAAATAGTTTCGTAATTAAACAGTTGAAGGAGAGGCGTTAATCCAAGAACGAGTGAGAGATTTACCCGAAGCCAGCTTTTATGAAATCGCCCTGGTTTTTCTAGGCTCGCGCTATAAATATATTTGCGAAGGCAAATCAATGAATCCGACTCTGAAAGACGGCGAAACGGTTCTCGTTGACAGAGCGGCGAAAATCGAAGTCGGCGACATCGTGATTGCCAAACACCCAATCGAACAAACTAGCGAAGTCGTCAAAAGAATAGAGCGAATCAACGAACACGGACATTATTTTTTAGTCGGAGACAATTTGGAAGACAGCAATGACAGCCGCCATTTCGGAGCAGTAACAAGAGAATATATCCGAGGAAAAGTCGTCGCTCGTTTGAGTTAAAAAGACAATCGGAAAGTTTGGAAAAACTGCATCTAACTTTACCAAGGCGTATTTTTTGAGGTTAATTCGCGTAGGCTTTCGGCAAAATGTTAAAATGCTTTCATACGGCTTTAAATTATATTTTTTATGATTGAAGAAAAAGTTTTAATCGAAAATTTCGTCCGCAAAAAGAAACGTGAGCGGCTGAAAAAACCCGACTGGCTGAAAATCCGCGTCGGCGATCCGACGAATCAGAACCAGGTTTTGAAATTGATTGACGGACTTAATCTGCACACGGTTTGTCAGGAAGCGCGCTGCCCGAATATTTTTGAATGCTGGACGGACAAAACGGCGACCTTTATGCTCGGCGGCGACACTTGCACGCGCCACTGCGGTTTTTGCGCCGTCAACAAAGGCGTGCCGATGGATTTAGACTCGGAAGAACCGCGCCACGTCGCCGAAGCCGTCGCTCATTTAGGTTTGGAACACGCCGTCATCACGTCTGTCAATCGTGACGATTTGCCGGATGGCGGCGCAGCGCATTGGGCGGAAACGATTCGCACAGTTCACCGGATGAATCCGGCGTGCCGCGTCGAAGTTTTGATTCCCGATTTTCAAGGCAACGAAGACGCTTTAAATACTGTTTTAGCGGCGCGTCCCGAAGTTTTGAATCACAACACCGAAACCATCGCGCGTCTTTACCGCCGCGTGCGCCCCGACGCGATTTATAAGCAAACATTAACTTTGCTCGAACGCGCCGCATTTTATCGTGATACGCAGTTTCCGCGTATGAAAACGAAAAGCGGAATTATGGCTGGCTTGGGCGAGACGTTTGAAGAAGTCATCGAACTGATGCGAGATTTACGCTCGGTTTCCTGCGACATTATGACCATCGGGCAGTATCTACAGCCTTATGAACGCCGCTTGCCGGTTGAACGCTACGTCACACCCGAAGAATTTGCCGAATGGAAACGCATCGGTCTGGAAATGGGCTTCAAGCACGTCGAATCATCGCCGCTCACGCGCTCGTCGTATCACGCGCGTCAGCAATCGGAATCGGGCGAGGCAAAAGTTGTTTCTATAATAAGCTGAGTCAATTTTACGGCACTAT